>JBJFFC010000030.1:0-32424 GCA_051891395.1 Clostridia bacterium
AAACCACCAATAATTTATTTTTACCACCTCCACAATTATCTGCTCTATAATTTGTGATTTATCTGACTAAATATTATAATTATACACCATAAAATTGTCCTCCAATTACTTTTCCTGTGTACATATCTACATATCCATCAACCCAATCTAAATTTTCATTATTCATATTACAAATAAATACATATGCTTTTCTTGTAAAAGTAGCTTGTCTTCCTTCTACCTTTCCTTGATAATAATTATAATATAAATAAGTATTAGGTATTACATCTTTTACTTGTATTTCTTGTGTATAATATATTCCATATTCGTCTATGTTATATTCCTTTTTAAATTCTTCCCAGACTTTCTTTGCTTCCTCTTCAGAAATAGGAGATAATCCATCTGTTGGAGAACAATCAAAAACGCTTTCTGCTAGCTTTTCTGACTCATTATTTACATTTTCTTTTTGCGTTTGTAAATTAGATATGTTAGCTGCATTTTCAGTTATTCTATCAGAAAGAATGACATCACGTTTTTCTAAATATTCTATTCTCTTTTCTAATATTTTATTTACATGAAACAAATATGCAAATGTAATCATAAACAAAACAAAAATTATTATAATTACTAACATTTTTGTTTTTTTCTTCATTTTCTTTTTCTTCTTCAAATCTATTGTTTGCTCACTCCATTTAAATTTTTCTTTTCCAGCTCCTAGTTCAAAATGGTATTTTACGATTCCTAAATCAATTTTCGAACAAGGACCAATTTTTGATTCTAATGAAACCTCACTTTCTCTAGCTAGTTCAAATATGAATTTTTGTTGATTGATAGCTGTTGGAGCCAACAAAGCATATTCTATACCCTTAATGTACCAAGCAGGTGCATCAGATCTTGCTGTTTTAGATACTTGTTCAAATTCTTTAATTTTATGAGATACTCCTCCATTTACACCATATCCAATTGCAATTACAATAACCATCTTTTCATTTTGTCTTATTTTAAATGGAACTTCTTTTTTCTTATATGTCATAGCAACCCAACAAGAATTTAATCCTAGTTCTTGTGCCTTTAAAACTATTTTTTCTCCATAATACCCGCATTTTTGATTTAACTTATCATCACTTTTATTTCCAATAAGTGCTATATAATTTTTACAATTAACAAAATTACCATAATGTCCTTCTCCAAATGCTTTTGTTTCATTTAAAGCTAATTGAATATTTAATCCTGATTCTTTGTTGCATTCATCAATAGTTTGCTTTAAAGAATTTAAAGTAGCACCTTCTATTCTTTGGTCTGTAAAATGTCTTACAGAATGTCTTGATTTTATAATTTCTTCTATATTTGCCATATCATTTCCTTCCTAAAATCAACTATTTATTATACTAATCATAACACTAACTTACTATCTTGTGTTTCGATTATATAACAAAAGATAGATAATTTCAACTTATTATCTACCTTACTTATTGTAATTTCTTATTATAATTATTTTAAAATGATGTTATATGATAAATTAGACATCCAGTGTGGAATAATAGATCCATATAATGAATTTGTTTTCAAATAAATAAAATTAAGGACTATATGTGTAATAAATAAATCTAGAAGCCATTCAAAATTATTTATTGTTAAATCACTTAATGTCATTCCATAAGCTATCATTCTATAAGGAAAGTGCATTATAATAAATAAAATTCCAGTTAAACATATAGCAATATACTTGTTCTTGAAAAATCCATATATTCTTGTTCCAATATATCCTCTAAAAACAAACTCTTCACAAACTGATACTAATAAATAATAAATTATTAACATTGGAAGTTGATTTAGAGGAACAAGCTTGCTTCCATTTACTAAATAAGATATACAATTATTACAAGAATAAAATATTGCAAGTATTACTCCTATAAAAATACTCATTTTCCATTTACCTTTAAAAATACCTATTGTGTCTATTTTTTGCTTATTCAATTTAACAAATAGAATTGTAATAATTATCATTAATAAATTACATATACAACTAAATATCATTATATTTTTATTTACAAAATCAAAATTATTTCGTAATATTCCAAAGACAGAATATTCAATCATTATAATTGCAAATAGTGCTAATGCTAATATTCCATCTTTTTTTGTATACTGTTTTAAATTATTTTCATATTCTTCATTTGATTTTAATAATTTTATCATATTTATCTCACCTATAACTTACTATCTTGTGTTTCGATTATATCATAAAAGACAAGTAATTCTCAACTTAATTACTTGCCCTACTTATTGTAATTGGTTATTCCGATTTAGTATCTAAAACAGATTTCATATATAGCAATATTATTATTTCAATTAAAATTTCAAATAAATATATGCTAGTCACTGATGTTCCATTTTCACACATATAATACATTATTTTATCTGACTCGCTAGCAACTGTTTTTTTCTCTAAATGAGCATAATTATATAATTTTAATTCTCCATCACCTAATAAAACCTTAAATCGAATCCTATTAATTTTATTTGGCTCTTCGTAAAAATCCCCAAGCATTTTATTTATTTCAGTTCTATTTTTATTAGTTATAACTATTTCATATTCACTAAAGAATAAACTGCCTAGAAATCTCAAGATTGAGTAAAAAAAGAGGAAACTTACTAATATAACAATTATTATACTTATTATTTTTTTGGCTTTCATAATCTCTCCTACAACTTACTAATTGATGTTATCATTATATAATAAAAAGCTGATAATATCAAATAATTACCAGCCCTATAAATGTAAATTTTATCTAATTAAATTATCCTCTCCATAACAAAAATAGTCCTATCGAAAATGCTATTGTATTTATTACTATATATACAATTATATTAATAGCTATTTTTCTTTTTACATATATATTTATTGGAATTAAACATATTAAAAACAAGAATCCAACAATTATTGTTGACAAAATAAACAAATTAAAAAATACTGTCGAAAAAGCTATAATATATAGTGAAAACCACATAGCAAGACCTAATAAAGTATTATATAGAAAAGAAAGTAACAACAATACTATTTCTTTAATTTTTTTATTTGGATGTAATTCTCCTATAATAATAATTGAAATCATAATTATTATAAAAAGTAAAGCTTTCATATATTTTAACCTCTTTACAACTCACTATTTGTTGCAGTTTTTTAATTACCATTACTAGAATTAAAGTATGTAACTATTGGTATTTCATTGTTGATAGTATTTCTTTCTAATTTAATTTTAATGATATCTAATGATACATTTTTTAATTGTTCTACATATTCTACAATTAATCCTTTACATTCTATTTTTGTATTTGAATTAATTTCCACTTTCATTTCAAATTCTCCACCGTCAGTATTATAATCAGGTAATAAATCCCCAAAAGTTACAGTCAATATTACCTTATTTTTATTTATTATTTCCATATTTGTTCCAATTGGCGCAACTGTTGAATATAGTGGATTTTCTAATGTAAAATTTGTCATTAATTCTTTTCTTAATTCCTCTCCTTTAATATCGCTTAATATAGCAATTACTTTTGATTTGTTATAAGGAAATACATCTATATAATAACCAACTTTTAAATCAGTAACTTTTATTTCTTCATTTGTTCTTGCATTTATAAACTTAAAATTGCTATTTGCATCTATTGAATACTTTTTATTACTTGATTGATTTTCAAAAACTATATTATTAGAGTTTATCTCAGTTATTAATCCATGATAGCTATAAAAATTTTCTTCTATATTATTTGTAATATTTTTAATAAAATCTTTCTTTTCTATCTTTTGTCCATCTTTATATAATGTTATATCTTCACTAGTTACCTTAATCTTAATACTTTCATTTAAATTTATATAATCGGATATTTTTTCTAATGTACTAATTTCATTGTAATATCCCTTTACTCTTTTTCCATGTCCTTTTTCATATTTTATTTTAGTTGTTTTCTTGGCATCGATATCAACATTTATAGTAAGTAAACAAGCTTTATTTAGGCCATCGTAATTATCTGTATAAAACTGAAATTCAGCTTTTTTATTGCTTTCTTCTATATCATATTGAATAAAAGTTAGTTTTAATCCTTCTTCATATTCCTGTGCTATTTCTGTTAGCTCACTTTTTATTTCTACTAAATTATATATGTCAGAATTTATATCATAAACTTTATCATATTCCTTATTTATATATGGTGCAAAATCATCATCGTTTGCAATGAAATTATAAAGAATTATAGATACTATTATAATAAAAATCACTATAATTGTTATTGCCATTTTCCTTTTCATAATACACCTTCTATGTCTTTAAAGCCACTAGGCTTATTTGTTTCTCATTTTCTTTTCCTGTTTTTAATATATTGCAAACTCAAAAATAGTTTTATCATCTTTGATACTATAAAATGTTATAGGTTTTTGAAAACTCGTTAATTGTTTACTGTCTATTTTAGTGGTATAAATCTCATCAGTTTCATAATTCAATCCTTTTGAGATTTTTCTTCTTGTATAGTCATAACAAATATTAAATTTTTCTCCTGCAACATATTCTATATCTTGAATAAAGATATTCTCTGTTCCTTCTAATTGATATATTATAATATTACAATTTTTATTATTATTAACATTAGAAACAAAACTATCTAAAATTTCTTTATTATAAGTTTTCATTTCAATTTGATCTACTACTAAACAATTATCTTCGATAGCCTGTTCTTTACTATAATTAGATGGCAATTCTTTTATATTTATGTAAGATTGCATATTCATATTTTTGGCTGTCTTTTCAATATTAACTTTTTCCCTATCCATTTCTTTTTTTATTAATATTGCATTTCCTGTTGGCTTATTTTCATCGACATTTTTATCTTCTATTAAATTTATTTGTAGAGTATCATCAATGTTATTATAACTATCTAATGCTAACCCACTTAATCTTTGGCTTTCTGTTACTATTATAATCATAAAACTTTCTTTAAACTCATTTTCATCTACTGCTAAAATTTGATTGAATGTATTTTTATAGCTTAAATAATCATTATATGAATATATTTTTTTATAATAAAATCCATTACTAAATTCAAAATCATCAAAATTAATTTCTGTACTATATTCAAAAGTACTATAAAGTTTTACCACTGCATACACCATTCCTGATAATAAAATTCCTACAATTAGTATTATAAATAATGCTTTTGAAACTTTATTCATTTCATCAAATCCTTTTTTTAGCAGGATTTTTTTTAATTGCTTTTTCCCTCTATGAATCAATGTTTTTGTATTTTGGAGAGTTTGTCCTAATATTTTTGATGTTTCTTCATAAGATAATTCTTCAATTTTTACTAAATATATTGCATTTTTATATTTCTCATCCAACAATTCTATTGCCTCAATAATTTCTTTTTTTGTTTCTTTTTTAGTTATAAATTCTAATACATCTTTTTCAACATCTTCAGCAAAATTATATAAATATTCTTCTGTTATTTCCGTTCTTCTTTTTTCTATATTTATATGATTTATTGCTCTACTTTTAGCCACCATATAAATATAATATTTAAAAGAAACATTTTCTTTCATTTTGTTTTGCATAACATATATAAAAGTTTCTTGTGTAATATCTTCTGCTATTTGATAATCTTTTACAACATTAAAAACAAAATATTCAATTCTTTTTTTATATTTGTTATATAAAAGCTCAAAAGCTTCCTTTTGTCCATCTAAATAATCATTATATAATTTTTTATCTAAATCTTTCTCCATTTTTTACCTGCTTTCACTATAACAGACAAGTAACTTTCAAAAAAGTTTCAATTTTTTCATAATTTTATAAATACAATTAGCAAAATCACAAATAATTTATTTTTATAGTATTTCAATCTAAACAATAACTTACTATCTTGTGTTTCGATTATATCATAAAAGACAAGTAATTTTCAACTTAATTACTTGCCCTACTTATTGTAATCTGTTGTTCAGTTTATTTAAAATGTTTTTTTATTTCATTGACTATATTTTGAACTGACATTCCATTTTCCTTTAATAATTCTTCAGGTTCAAAATCAGTATGGAATTCTTTGGATATTCCATAATTTTTCACAAGCATATCAGTTGTCCCATAGAATGAAGCAATTGTTTGACCATATCCTCCCATTAGTTCTCCATCTTCTATAGTAATAATAAATTTATGATTTTCTTTTAATGAATTCAATAGTTCTATTATGAAGTTGTTTTATATCTTTGCACAAAACTTTTACATTTTTATTTCTTTTTTCGTTTTTTTGCGATATAATCTGTTTATACAGAAACGGAGAGTGAAACTTATGATAAGAAGAGAAGAAAATCCTGATTTTTTGAATGCATTTTTAGACTATTCTACGACAATATTAAATAAATCACCAAATAGTATCAAAGAATATAATTATGATTTAGCTATGTTTTTTAAATTTATAAAAATGCATTTTAATATGACAAAAGAAAGTGATTTAAAAGAAATTACAATTAAAGATATTACAATTGATACCGTTAAAAAAATTAAAATAGATGATATTCATGCATTTTTAGGTTATTTAACTGCTACTTATCACAGTAAACCTGCTACAAGAGCTAGAAAAATATCTACCATACGAATATTTTTTCATTATCTATGTCAAGATGCTAGCTCGCAATTTTTATTAGACCACAACCCTGCTTTAAACTTAAAAACTCCTAAAAAAGATAAACGATTACCCAAATATCTTTCTTTGGATGATAGTAAAAAGCTATTAGATGCCGCTTCTGATGAAGACAATAGAAATTGTGAAAGAGATTTTGCTATTACTACTTTATTTTTGAATTGTGGTATGCGTCTTTCTGAATTGGTTGGAATTAATATAAAAGATATAGATTTTGAAGAATGCAAACTAAATGTTATTGGTAAAGGAAATAAAGAAAGAACAATTTATTTAAATAAAGCTTGCATGAGAGCAGTTTCTGATTATCTAGCAGTACGTCCAAAAGAAGGAGTAAAGCATGATAAAAAATATTCGGAAAAAGCATTATTCTTGAGTGAAAGACGTGAGAGAATAAGCAATAGAACCGTTCAATATATTATAAATAAGGAACTAGCTAAAGCTGGATTAGATAGCAGTAAGTATTCTGTTCATAAATTAAGACACACAGCCGCTACTTTAATGTATCAGTATGGTCAGGTTGATATACGTGCTTTACAAGAACTTTTAGGACACGAAAGTATTGCAACTACCGAAATTTATACTCATGTAAATAATGATCAAATTAGGAGCGCTGTTGAAAGAAACCCATTAGCAAATTTATAAGAAATTTTAGACTACATTATTAGAAAATGTAGTCCTTTTTAATAATTAAAAGTAGGTATTAATATCTTTTCACCTATTTTCAAATTTCCATCTATATGATTAATATCTTTTAATTCACTTACAATACTTCTTATGTCTTTATTTTCATAATATCTATTGTCTTTTTCCTGCTTTTCTGCTATTGACCATAAAGTATCGCCTGCATAAATAAATTCTTCTTTATAGGATATTTCTGTTTTAGAATATGTATTATTAAGTCCCAATAATAAGGCTAATAATAATCCTACCATAGCAATCAAAGTTCTTACAAATTTCTTTTTATTTATTATTTTTATTTTCATATAACCATCTCCTTCAAAAGAATTTTTGTTCGCTTATAAGATGATTATATACGAACATTTTTTCTTTGTCAATACTTTTTCAAAAAAATGTTCGTTGTTTTTTATTTTTCAAATATTTTCTTATAATATGGCTGTATTTCAGGTAATAAGCTATCTAAATATATAACATTATGATTCTTGTCTTCTATTTTCATATTTGGAAAAGTTCGTATCATTTTCCTGTCATCCCAAAAAGTATGGATAAAATTAGACAAAGTTTTATTATTATAAGTTTTTTCGTATTTATCAATTGTCTCCTGTTTATCTTCTACTTCTATCCCCTTTTCTACTATCATCCTAGTAATAAATTGTTCTTGTGCATAACAAGTTGCTATACAGTCTATTAATAAGAATAAAGTCAATGCTAGGATAATTCCTTTTAGTATTTTAGGTGAAATTTTTTCTTTTATTTTTGCAACTATTTTATCAATTTGTGGATTAAACTTTTTTACTAAAACAATTGTTAAAATCCCCCAAAATATTGAATATAGTAAGCAGATTCTTCCGTTAATATTTAATATTCTATCTGAATAATCCCACCATTTCGTATTCATAATTATTTCTACAAGAAAGCTTACTGCATATTCTGTTACAGAACCTATTAGAAAACCTCCCATAAAAAGTGTGAATTTATTTTTATTAAAATATTTTGAAAATAATATAATACTAATCGCTCCGTAGTCCATATATTCCGTAAAAATGGCCCATATAAAAAGCTTTGTCTACACTCCCAAACACCTTTCGTTGCGATTCCAAATAGGGTTTCTATGATATAGCCCAGAAAACTATAAATAATAAAGTATGTACATAGCTTCCAGATACTAATTTCTAAAATAGTTAATCCGTTTTTTATTCATAATTTTTCCTCCTATGAGTATTTAAATTTTACCATATTTTAAATAATTAAACAAGGAAATATATAAAAATATTACTGCTATAAACCTTCAATAAAGGTTAAAACAGTAATATCTATTATCATAATAAAATTGGACTAATTTGTTCACCATCTAAAGCACTTTTTATTGTCCTTATAATATATTCTGAATCAAATACGATTGATCTTGGTTTTGTAATTGGATTATCCTGCCTGAATGGCACAAAATAGTAATTCTTCCTATTCAATAACTTTCCTATGTTCTCAGCATTTCCACTTAAACCATTGTTAGTAGATGGCGCAATAACTAATGGTCTCCCATTTCTTAAATGTGATTTAGCTGCCATAACAGCTGGCGTATCTATAATATCACAAGCAAGTTTAGATATCGTATTTCCGGGAACATGGTGCAATAATCATAATGTTTGTCATTTTCTTTGGTCCTATTGGCTCCGCTTCTGGAATCGTATGGATAATTTTCTTGCCTGTAATTTCTTCTATTTCTTTAATAAAATCTTTTGCCTTTCCAAATTTAGTATCTAAATTATAACTATTGAAAGACATAACTGGAATTATCTCCGCTCCTTCTTTTATTAATTCTTTCATTTTAGGGATTACTTTTTGAAATGTACAAAAAGATCCTGTTAATACAAATCCTATTTTTATTCCTTTTAATTCCAAAATTCATCAAAACCTCCTTTCATATTACATTTATATATAATATGAAATTATGTAAATTTTGGAGTTAGTTTTTTTGCTATTTTCCATTTATATTTATTGTAATCATAGATTGTTATAAATATATTTTCATATTTAAAAATATATTTAATAAAATTAAATGGTGATATTTTTTGAAAAGGACAAAAAAGTTTTTAATCAATGGTTCTATATTAACAATAACTAATGTCATAATGAGAAGCATTGGTATGGTGTTTGGCATCTATGTATCAAATAAAATAGGTTCAGAAGCAGTTGGTGTATTTGATTTAGTAATGTCAGTATATATGTTAGCAATAACGCTTGCTACCTCTGGTTTAAACCTTGCATGTATTTCTATTGTATCCGAACAATTTGCAAAACGTGATTTTTTTAGTGGTTTAAAAGCTGTACGAAGTTGTAGTTTATTTGCTTTATTATTGGGCTTAGGAAGTAGTATTATAATATTTTTGTTCTCCAACTTTATTGCTGTAAATTGGTTAAATAACATGATCTCTCCTGCTCCCTTATATTTAATTGCAATTGGATTACCTTTTATAGCTATTTCTTCTGTTTTGAATGGATATTTTGTTGCTGTAAGAAAAGCTTATAAAGGAGCAATCTCGCAATTCCTTGAAATAACAGTGAAAATTATATGTACCGTTGCTCTATTAAATTTCTTCTCTTTAAAAAGTGTAGAAAGTATATGTATGTGTTTAATCTTAGCAGATGTTATTTCTGAGATAGTTTCTTGTTTGTTTTTATTTACTTTATATACATTTGATAAATCCCAATATGGAAAGAGAAAATTAACTTCTATCTCTTTTAAGAAGCAAATATTAAAAATAACATTTCCTGTTTCTATTACTTCTTATATACGTTCTGGGCTCTCTACTTTGAAGAAGTTTATCGTTCCCCTAAGACTTGTTGTTTTTGGTTTGCCTTATGCAATGGCTTTGTCTGAATATGGTAAAATTACAGGTATGACACTTCCAATCATTATGTTTCCTAATATGTGTATTAGTTCATTTAGTAATTTACTTGTTCCTGAATTTTCTAGTTTACTAGCAAATGGAAATAAAAAAAGAATTATTAATGTGTGTAATAAAATTTTTAAAATAACATCTTTTTTTGCCATTACTATATCAGCCATCCTTATATATTATTCCAATGAAATTAGTCTGCTAATCTTCCAAAATTTAGAATGTTCCAATTATATTAAAGCGCTTTCTCCTTTGGTTTTATTTATGTGCCTAGATAATGTTATAGATAATATGTTAAAAGGGCTTAATAAACAATTTGAAGTCATGCTGTATAATATTATAGATTTAGTTATTACTATTTGTTTGTTGTACTTTTTAATACCCGTTTTAGGCATAAAAGGATTTATCATCTCAATTTATGTAAGTGAAATATTTAATTTTTCAGTCAGTTATTTTGAACTATATAAAAAAGTATTTAAGAATTTCTAATGCATCTTTCTCTCAAGAAATTCTTAAATACTAATTTTAACCTTCTTATATCCTAATCCATAAGTTCTTTTAATCTTTTATTTAACTTTGTAAAAACTTTTTCAACCATCCAAGGCTCTGTGCTATATTTCTCAACATCTTCTATTGGAATCCATTTTACTCCACTGTTTTCATCTTCTTTCATTTGTAACGTTTCCCCTTCGTCAACTTCTAAAAGATAAGTTAAATTTAAATGAACGTGAGAAGCAACATATTTTCCTCTTTTAACATGCCCATTAACACATATAATTTCTAAAGAAAGAATATCTGGACTTAGAACTTTTACATTTTTCACTCCAGTTTCTTCCTTTAATTCTCTAACTGCTGTTTCTAATAGATCATATTCTCCATCTGCGTGTCCTCCCGTCCATGTCCAAGAATTGTATATATTATGATATATCATTAACACTTTTGTTCTTTGTTTATTCACTACCCATGATGATGCTGTAAAGTGCCCAAATTCATTTTCTCTTGTTAAAACATTGTTAAAATGATTTATATAATCTATCATAACCTTTTTATCTTGCTCTTCTTGTTCGTTATATGGTTTATAGCTTTGGATTTTTCCTTTTAATTCTTCTAATCCCTTTTGCATTTTAATACTTATCTCCTTTACTTCATTAATATTTTACATTTAATTTCACTATTTACAATCTCTTCAAATTTTTCTGCATCTTGATTCGTTCCTACTAGACTTCCATAATGAATAGGAACTGTAACTTTAGGTTTTATTATATTTACTAATTCTGCTGCTTCTGGTGCTGTCATAGTATAAGTACCACCAACTGGAACAAATGCAACATCGCACTTAACTTCTTGGCTCTCTTCTGTTAAGTCCGTGTCTCCTGCTATATAATAAGTTATATCATTTAGTTCTATTAAATATCCAACCCAGTTATTTTCTTTTGGATGAAATTGTTTGTTCATATTATAAGATGGAATTGTTTTAATTAAAATGTTATCCATACAATAACTTTTATTTGGAATCACTTTTAATATATTTTCTTCTTTAAACCCTAATTTTTTCGTTCTATCATATAAATCATTCGTAACTGCGATTTTAGTATCTAGCTTTTTTACTTTTTGTATATCTTCTTCTGAAAAGTGGTCATAGTGTGAATGTGTTATAAATATAACATCTGCATCATGATATTCTTTTTCTATTTTAAAGGGATCAAAATAGATAATTTTTTCTCCGCTAAATTTAATTGATGCATGACATAATACTTCTATATTTTCTAACATATTGTTCTCTCCTTATAATCTATTATTTTTCACCATTCCATTCATCCATAAATTCTTTTAAGAAATTTTCTAAATATTCATGTCTTGGTTGTGCAAGTGTTTTTGCAGTGTCTGTATTCATTAAATCCTTTATATTTAACAACTTATCATAAAAATGACTGATTGAAGTCTTTGAACCATTCTCATTATATTGATTTTCATTAACACGTTCGTTATTATTTGGATCATAGATTAGTCTTCCTTTTTCACCTCCATATGCAAATGTTCTTGCAATCCCTATCGCTCCTATTCCATCTAATCTGTCGGCATCTTGTACTATTTTTCCTTCTTTTGATAATTCTTTTCGATTTGCAATATTTGCACTAAATCCTAAATTCACACAACTATGTATTATATTTTCTATATCATTTCTTGGGATATCGTTATAAACATCTAGTTCTTTTAGAGTTTCTTCTAGTTTTGTTTCGATGTTACCATTATAGAATTTATAATCATATAAATCATGCATAAGAGCAATTATTGTTATTACAAATTTATCAGCATTTTCTTTTTTATTAATCAGCATTGCATTGTTGTAAACTCTTTGAATATGCCACCAGTCATGTCCTGTTGAATCATCTTTGCATACATTTTGAACATATTTTTCTATTTTATCTAGTATTTCTTCTTTATTCATTTGTATTTTAACTCCCTTATAATTGTTTGTTTTTATTCTATCATAAATGTTTTGCTTTATCAATTAATTTACTTGTTTAAGTTGCAGTGGCAATTTCTTTTATAATAGATTACAAAAATCTATCCATATATTCAATTAGGAATAATGGTATATTTAATACCTTTCCATCTTTTGATAAATTATTTAAAGATAGTCTTATTGAAATATCACTTTTAAACTTCTCATTATATTTCGTTAAACTAATATTGTTAGTTGATTTACCTGATTTTACTTCTATTGGTATGATTTCGTTCTTGGTCTGAATTACAAAATCTATCTCATGCCTATCAAATGTAAAATAATTTGGAATATTTTCATATACTGTATTTAATGCATTTAATACATAATTTTCTGTAAGAGCTCCTTTGAATTCTTCAAACAGCTTATTTCCTTCAACTACAATTTTACTATCTAAATTAGCCATTCTCCTAAGCAATCCAACATCATTCATATAAATTTTAAAACAACTTAAATCATTATAAGCTTTTAATGGTAAATCTGTTTTAGTAACATTATAAACTTTATATATTAAATTCGCATCATTTAGCCAATTAAGTGCATTTTCGTATTCTCTTGCTCTTGCACCATGTTTGATTACCTGATATAAAAACTTTTTGTTTTCTTTGGCTAATTGTGATGGTATACTATTCCAAATTAAAGATATTTTATTGGCTTCACTATCTTGTGTATGTTTTGAAAAGTCACTTTCATATGCTTTTAATATATTGTTTTGTATGTCATTTACTCTTTCCATATTTTTTTCATTTACCCAAGAATATACTGCTTCTGGCATACCTCCAATTATGAAATATGCTTTTAATTTTTCTTCTAACATATTAAAAAAGATGTCGGAAATTTTCTCGATACTTTTAATAGATTTCATATATTCTACTAAGTTACTACAATTATCAGCTAATAAAAACTCACTAAAAGACATTGGATACATGTCTAAAAATTCTACTTTCCCTACTGGAAATGATGTATGTGATAATCTAATTCCAAGTAAACTTCCTGCACAAATAATGTGATATTCGTTTGCTTCTTCTTGAAAATATTTTAATGAATTTAATGCATTAGGACATTCCTGAATTTCATCAAAAAATATTAATGTCTTTCCCGGTATTATTGCTTTACCATAAATAAATGCCAATTGTTCCAATATTCTTTTAGGGTCTTTTGTATTATCAAATAAATTGTATAAATCTTTATCATGGTCAAAGTTGAAGTATGCTAGTCCCTCATAGTTTTCTTCTCCAAATTGTTTTACTATATATGTTTTTCCAACTTGTCTTGCTCCTTTTAAAATTAAAGGTTTTCTAGCCTCACTATTTTTCCATTCTATTAATTTTTTTAATATAAATCTCTCCATACTTACTCCACTCCCTAATTCAGTATATTCAAATCCATATTAATTATACTATAAATTCACGTTTTTGTAAACTTTTTTCTGTATTTTGTCACATTTTTGCAAGTTTTTTCTCTATTTAAATCACATTCTTGTAATGGTAATATAGCACTTACTTTTATCAATTTCTTTATTATCTTTCTCCTCTTTGTCTTATGTACCAATCATCTTCACGTTCTTTTTGTCTTATACTTTCTCTATTATTTAATTTATCATCAAATTCTGTTGCTCTAACTAGTATATTTTGTCCTCTATAAAATTCTCTCGTTACAACCGCCTTAGGATAATCACTTTTTAACTTGTTTACATATTCTTTTATATCTTCTTCCATATTTTCTTTACTATTATATTTTTCTAATATAAATATTTTTGATACTAATTCTCTTTCCAATTTTATTTTCTCCGTTTTTATTCATATATACTCTTATTATCACAGGATAACTCCTTAGTTTATATGAAATAAGTTTTTAAAAAAGTTTATTATTTTTTCATAAAATTTTTCTTTTTTTGCCTCAATAGGTAAAGTAGTATTCTCATATGGTTCATTATTTGAACGAACACTCTTATTATCATTATTCTTTCTAAATATATTATCTGGGTTATATTTTTCTCTTATTTCAGTTTCATGTTTCGCATCATTTTCAATTAGTATTTTATCAAGTTCTGTTCTTTCTTCTTCATTACACCAATATTCTCTATAAATAATCGTTAAAAGGGTTTTTGTTTTTGGTTTCATATCTTGCTTGTCCAAAGTTTTATACGGATCTATATTTGAAACGTAGTCTTTGTCTGCAACCTTTTTAAAAAATTCTCTTAATTTTATAAGATATTTATAATTCTTTATTCAAATTATTATAAGTTTCTATAAATTCCCTATTCCATTCGTTTATCTGATTATTATTTAGCATTTTTTCAAATTCTTCTATTGTTACATATTTTGCATTTATCACTTCTTTATCTATAAATCTTAAATCATTTATTGGTATATTACTTCTAATTAAATAAATATCTCTAAAAAAGTGTTCATCTCTGAAACTTTTTATTAATTTTATATCTTTGTCTATAACGTTTATACCTATCTCCTCATATAATTCTCTTTTTATAGCTTGAATGCTTATTTCTCCTGATGTTACTAATCCACCCGTCGGCTCCCACATTCCACCATTATACTTATCTTTTCTTCTTTGTGTTAACAAAACTTTATTTTCTTCATTTATAATCCAACATTTGACCTGAATTACATATTCTCCTTCTGATAGTACAATTTTTCCTTGATTTCTCTTCATAGTTTTTCCTGTTAATTGTCTATTTTTATCATATATATCTAAAACTTCCATTTTTACCTCTTTTATTTAAATAATTTTTTACACAATTTTTCTATATCTTGATCATCTTCAAAAGATTTTAAACATTTATTGTCAACATCTGCTTTTTCAAATATCTCTTTACTTTTTTCAAGCAATTGTACCAAATCTTCTCTATCTCTTATTTCAGAATATGTGATTGCTACTGGATGTGTCTTAGGAAAACTATCTAATAATCTATCCAATTTTGTCTCCTCATTTTTTATCATATTAATAAATAATTTATTTACTTCTATACAAGACTCTATTGTTTTTTCGTTATCTTCATATGCTCCTAATACATAATTAATAATCATTTTTAATACTTTTTCTTCCATATTCATTTTCCTCCTTTATTTTATATGTAAAAATTCTAATACTTTATTTACAATACGCTTAAAAATGGGCTCTTTATATTCTACTATCTGCATATTTATTGAAATATCTTCACCATTACCATTTCCAATATTAGTAGTTACATCATTTTTATTTTTAAATATATTATTAGGATTATATTTTTCTCTTAATTCTTCTTGATATTTATTTTCATTATTTGCATATATTTGTTGCAATCTTTGTTTTTCATTTTCATCTTTACACCAATATTGCAAATTTAATAACGCAATAATTGCGAGTGTTTCTTCCTTTAGATTTTGTTCTTCAATTGGTATATTAGAATTAATATTTTTATGATAACTTGTATCCTTTTCTTCTCTAAAGAAATCTCTTAATTTTTTAGGTATTTCATCTCTTTCTTCTTTAGTTATTAATCCTAAAAACTCATCAATTTCTGAATATACTTGTCTTGTGTTAATTGATAATTCCATTATTTTCTCCTCCAATTTCATTTACTTATCTCTTCATTCATACTATCTTTTTGTTTAGCTCTATCTCTAAAACTTGACTTAATTTCTCTAGCCGTAATATTTAGCATACCTGTTCTTGTTCTTAAATTTGTTTGTTTTATCATTTTATCTAAAAAAGTTCCTTCATCTTTTTGGGAGTTATCTGAACTTTTACTCTGGTAATTATCAATTTTTTGTCCAGTAAAATAGTCTATATATGTCCCAAATTCTAATCCTTTTTCTTTTGCAATCATTTGGACAATTGTATATTCATCTGGAACGTCGATAATTCCTATATCTTTTCCAGGAATTGTTTTTCCTGTCGTAACACCATCATTTAACTGTCCAGAATTGCCAAAACTATTACTTAAATATAATCCATTTAAAGCCATCGGAGAATAATATTGTTCTAAGGTAGTATATTTTCTATTTTCAGGATCTCCCGAAGAATACGCCACTTGCATTTCATAATTATCACTTTTCATCGGTATCAAGCCTATACAGGCTGTATCATTAGCCAACTTGTCTATTACTCTTTTAAAACATTTTATAACATCAATTTGCTCCGCTTCTGGACATTGCTGGGCTTTCTTCATAGCAACTCTCATTAAATAACTATTTTTACTTTCTCCAATTTTTATAGGCAATGCAGAATTTCTTTCCTGAGAAAGTGGTCCTAGATATAATCTTTCAGGATTCATATTCGTTGCATAATGTACAGATGCTTGTCCTGGTGCTGCTATATAAATTTCATTTGAATTTGAGTAATCCTGATTATCAAGGTATTTATTTCTTCCAATTTTAGATTCCAAATATAATAAGTCTTCTCCTAATTGCTTATCCTTTGTATTATCATTTCTTAATCCCTTTTGTTTTACTTTGTTTTTTATATATGCATTAAATGAGTGTGTTACAAATCCATTAACATTTGTATTTTCTTTTATCTTCTTAATATCATATTCATATTTGATGAATTCATTTTCCTTATAATATCCATCTCTTCTATTTTGTATTGCCAGACTTCTTCCTATTATATCTTCTATATCTAGATTCAATTCTGTATCACGAGTCATAATAAAATATTTGATAACTTCAGAAATATCATTTTTTATTTCCATTAGAGTTTTATTTTGTTTAACTAGATTTTCTAATAGATTATTATCATTAATATAATAATTAATTATATCTGCTACTCTTTTACTTTCATTCATTCTATTTATCCTCCCTGCCAAAAACTAAATCCTGGAGTACCTTCTTCTATATTTTCTTCTGCATTCCTTCTTTTGAGATTATCAAATCCTGCTTTTAAGTCGTTTGAATTATTAGGAACCATTCCTTGTTTTGAAATGCTTTCTTAATTTGTTTTAGGTGTAAAATGGAAGCATATTTCTTCTAAATTTTCTAATGTTTTTATATCAGTTTGTTTTAATTCCATATCTTTGTTATTATTTTTTATCTTTTTAATAGTAACAATATTACAGTATCATTATAACATAATGCATCTACTTTATTATTTATGTAATAAAAACTTAATATTAATGTAATATACATGTTAAATTTGTTACAATTCACAGATTTGCTTTTTATGGCTTTTATATGGAAATTATAACATCAAACAAAAGAGTTAGTTTTTTCAAAAACAACTAACTCTCAAATTATTATTTTAATATACTAACATACCTCTTATTAACCTCATTCCAATTCACAATATTCCAAAAAGCATTAATATAATCTGGTCTTTTCGTTTTATATTGCAAATAATAAGAATGTTCCCACATATCTAATACCAGAAGCGGTTTACAGCCCCATAAAGTTAAATTTTGATGTTTTTCACATTGTAAAATTTCTAACTTATTCCATTTAGAAATCCAAACCAATAGACACCAGCCGAGAAGCTTCAACCGCTGCACTCGCACTATTAAATTGATTTTTGAAATTATCATAACTTCCAAAATCTTTCATGATGTTTGCCATTAATTCTACATTTGGTTCAGTCGGAACAGCTGGGCCCATATTTTTAAAAAACATTTCATGCAAAATAGCTCCCGACCCAAAAAAACTTAAGTCTTTTTCTAAACATTTAATATTAGAAAAATCATTGTTTTTTCTTGCTTGTTCTAGTTTTTCTTCTGTTTTATTAGTATTGTCTACATATCCCTTATATAGTATATTATAATGTAAATCTAATGTTTCTGCTGAATAATAAGGCTCTAGAGCATTAATTGGATATGGCAATTCAATCATTTTTAACATAATAAAACCTCCTAAATGTTATACTTTTAAGTATATTCATTTTAGAAGGTTTTATTAATCTAGTTATTTAGGCTTCTATTTATTATTCGTATCTAAATTATTTTGTTTACGTTCTCTTAGATATTCTATCAATATCGTTATACCAATAAATACAATAAATATTCCAAATAATATAACTGTATTTTGCATTATCATTCCTGAATCTATCTTAATAATAGACTCTTTTATTAATCTTATTGTATAATTCATTGGCATAAATGAATAGATATTTTGGAAGAATTTTGGCACTGTCTCAATTGGGAATGTTCCCCCACTTGCTGCTAATTGTAAAACCAATAGTAAAATACAAATAAATTTTCCAACATCTCCAAAGTTTTCAATTAAGAATAATATTATACTTGTAAATACCAGCGAAGTTAATATACAAGTTCCATAATATAGTGCAATATTTGTAACTCCAAAACCTAATCCTGCTTTCAATATAAATCCTAGTACAATTCCTTGTGCTACTGCAATTACCATGTATAATCCTGTACGTAAGTATTTATTTTTCGCATTTTTTCCTAGTAATTTAAATTTATCTTCTGGATCGTTATACAACATAACTAAGGCGATTAGTCCACCAACCCATAATGATATGGACATAAAATATGGTGCAAATCCTACTCCATAAGAATCAACTTGTGCATAATCAATTTCTTCTATTTCTACGGGATTTTTTACATATTCATCTAAACCATCAAGCTTTGTTAATTCTTCTTTTGTATCTACAATTCCATTATTGATTTCTTTTTTAAAAGTTGTAACTCCATCTAATAGAGTTTTGCTTCCTTCTAATGCTGTTTTGGATCCATTATCTAATTGATTGATTCCTTCTTTCACTTTTTTTGAATTTGTACTCAATGTATTTAAACCTGTTGTTAATTCTGTACTTCCTGTTTTTGCAGTACTTAAGCCTTGTTTCAATTCTAACATGCCACTGTTTAATGTTTGAATTCCTGAAGATAATTCTTGCAAGCTTCCTGCTTGACTTGCAAAGCTTTGTATTCCTGTATTTAAATTAGCTGCCCCTTGTTTTAGTTCAGTTCCTTTTGATGCTAATGTACTTAACCCTTGAGCATTTCCGGAAGAATTATTTATATTTTGTAAATCCTGCATCACTTTTTGAAAAGTTGGATCATTTGCTGCTTCAGGATTACTTGCCACATAGGTTTGCAAATCTGTTGCTAATGTTTTTACTTGACTTGTCGTAGTACTAATTCCTGTTATAGCACTATTTACACCATTTACATAAGTATCGATTCCTGTTTTTAAAGTATTTGCTCCACTGGAAAGTTGATTTACTCCTGATGTTACATTTGATAAGTCTTTTGTGCTATTGGCTAACTTATTTGTTCCTTCTTGTATTTTACTTGCTCCTGCATCTAATGTTTCTAAGCCTTTTGTTAGTTCTGTACTTCCATTATAAGCACTATCTATTCCTGCATCAAATTCAGTATAGCTAGAGTTCAACTCACTTGTTCCTTTATTTAAAGTTTCTAGTCCTTGAAACAACTCCGATGTACCATTTTGTATTTGCTCAGCTCCATCTGATATATCTTGCATTTTTTCTGGTACTTCTCTTAATTTATCAGATAAAGATGCTACTACTTTTTGACTAACCTGACCTTTTAATTCTGTTTCTACTGTTGTAACTACTTTATTGATAATTTGTGATGCCAAGTAGTTATTTTTTTGGTTTGGTGAATAGGTTATGGTTGTCATTTGTCTATCACTATTTTCTGCATTATTTAAAGTTTTAGTAAAATCTTTCGGAATGGTAATTGTTGCATAATAATCTTGATTGATTAATCCATTTTGTCCCTCATCACTGTCAGTTAAAACTTCTATTTGCATTACATCTTTTTCCTTCAGATTTTCAACTAAATCATTACCGAGATTTTCACTTTCATCCCCTGTATCTAGATTAACAATTGCTATTTTCATATCTTTTAGATTTCCATACGGGTCCCAGAATGCCTTTAAATAAAAAAAGCTGTACATAACTGGGATTATGATAATTGCTACTATAATAATCCATTTCATAATTTTCTTTTTATCCATTACTCTCATTCCTTTCTTGAGCACGAATCTGCTTGAAAAATAATTGGCATTTGGCGTCGTTAAATTTCGATTTTAATTTAATCAACGTACACCACGTACGTCTCATAAATTAAAATCTCATTTGCCTAGCCAAATATCCAATTCTTTTCCAACCTTACTTCCTCCTAATTCAACACTCTAACAATATATTATAGAAGATTTTTTATCAATTGCAACAACACTTCCCTACTTTTGTAAGATAACCTACATTTTTTTGTTTTTGTATATACATTTGTATATTATCTTTACATTTGTATGAAAACAAGTTATAATATTTTTATTAAATAGGAGAATAAAAATATGGAAGATTTAAGAGTAAAAAGAACTTATTTATTATTAAAAAATGCTTTATTAGAACTAATGGCAAAAAAGTCATTTGATGAAATTAAGGTAAATGATATATGTAATTTAGCAATGGTACATAGAACAACCTTTTACAGTCATTTTCAAGATAAATATGAACTATTGGAATATTGTATTAAAGATATTGAGCAGGAATTAACTGAAAAAATTAGTAACACTCAATATTCTAATTCAAAAGAATTCTATACAAATTTAGTTATGAATCTTTTAGAATATATTGCTGAAAATAAGAAAATGTTTAAAAGTGTGCTAAAGAATAATTTCGATAACGGTGTTAATAAGATATTTATGAATACTTGTATTGGTTATATTACTTCTATGTTAGAAAAAGAACAAGATATAGGCATTTATCATAAAATAGATATTCCTGTTATTGCCCAATTTTATGCCGGTGCTGTTATTTCTACTATTGTGTGGTGGATTAAAGATGGTAGTAAAATAAAAGAAAAAGAGCTTTGCGATTCTATTATTTCTTTAATTTTTGATACACCGCACTCATAATAAAAACTGAATAAAAGCCAAAAAGAGAATTTAAAATTATATCTAAATTCTCTTTTTATATAATAGGAAAGTTCTCAGAACTTCCTATTATATAAAATACTTTGCACACAATATTATTGTTGCAAATTTTTACTATATTCATATCTTTTCTCTTTCCTAATAAGTCTCTTTTTATTAATTCTTACTTGACAAGCAGAAATTAAAACTAGAACAATAAGTAACACTACTAATGTTATTTTGTTCTTTATTACTTCAACTATTTTCCCAAAACCTTTTATCCTAAATTGATATACCCCTTCTATCTTATCATATGTTACAAGTTCTTTATCTTCTTTTTTGTTGTTATCACCTTTTGTTTTATATTTAATAATTCCATCATCCTCTAATATTTCAACAATTCTATGAGTATTTATATCTCCTTGGTCATGAAAAGAAATAATGTCTTTTTCCTTTAATTCTTCTTGTTTTACTTCTTTTACTAAAATAGCATCTCCTGTCATAATAGTAGGTTCCATACTTTCAGAAATAATTACAAAGCTTTTAAATCCAAAAAAATCTGGAATTTCTGTAGAATTTATATAAGATTTTATCATCAATGTTAAGTTATATATAATAATTGGAATTATAGTTATATAGACAACTATGATAATTAATTTTTCAATTATAAACATTCTTTTACTTGATCTCTCAAAATCGCTAATTCTGTACACTTGTTTCTCCTTTTATGTTACGTTTACTATTTTAATATATCATATGAAATTCTTCTTTTCAATATTTGAATAAGATGTAATATAATTGTAATATTTTTTTACCTTATTTTTATTTACAAGGTTTTTTTTTGAAGTTATAATGTAAATAATTACAGAAATATGGGAGGATATAAAATGGACAACAATGTTTTAATCGTTTCTGAAAAAGATCAAAAGGCATATTTGCCTTATAAATATGACGAAGTAAAAAAAATTTATAAAAATTCAAAGGGCAAATATAATTCGATTATAGAGGTAATACAGGATATATATGTTTTACCTTTAAATAAATTTAAAAATTCTTCTTTTGCTAGATTTAGAGAAGCATTTAATTTGATAATTTATAAAGAAAAAAGCTCTGTTATTCGTGCCTTGGATTTAGCATTAGAATTGATGTTTAAATACAATTTAAATCCTATTATAATTGCTGCTTGTAGAAATTTAGATGAGCTTGATATCTATTTAGATTGTTTAGATGAAAACGAACTATTTGATTTTAGATGTTTTGAAATTAGATTTGAAGTATCTCCTAATATTAGTAAGAAACCAATAAAAGAGTTTTAATTATTTTTTTGACAAGTTTTTGCATAATAATATCTGTTTTTCTGTATACACTAAGAATAAAAATGGACACAGTAAAACGGAGATAAATATGAATCAGATATTAAATACAAAATTAAAAAAGAAAAGAAAATTAGATAAAAACTTTTTCAAATTTCAATTTACAATTTCTATTGTAATATCATTTATTTTAATTTGTGTAATTATCTATTATATTTTTTCTTTACAAAAAAAAGAAAAAATATCCAGCAATTTAATTGGTAATTATAATATTTACAAATTATATTCGGATTATTCCCAAGAAGATTACGCCGAAGGCGAAGAACAATCCGAAAATGAAATTTTCGGAATTATTGAAATTCCAAAAATAAATATTCGTTATCCTATTTTTTCTCATTTGAGCGAAGAATTATTAAAAATTTCTCCTTGCAAATTTTCTGGAGAATCTCCTAAAATGAATGGAAACATATGTATAGCAGGACATAATTATAATAATTCCATGTTTTTTAGTAATCTTTCATTATTAACTAAAAATGATAAAATTTATCTCTATGACAATTCAAATAACAAATACGTTTATACAGTTTTTAATTTATATGAAGTAAAAGAATCAGACTTATCGCCAATTTTTGATTACAATCAATCCTCAAAAGAATTAACACTAATTACTTGTAATAATATAAATCAAAATAGATTAATTATAAAGGCTAAACAATAAAAAGAAGACTTCTATAAAAGCCTTCTTTTATTTTATCATTATTAAATATTTCTATAATCTTTAATCTTTTTATAAGCATATACTGCTGAAATACCAAATACAACTACTAACATAGCTACTGGAATGGAAGAATCTCCTATACCTGTTTTTGGTAAGTTTGTATTATTATATATACTTGAATTACTTGTGTTTGTATTATTTTTATTTACATTATTACTTGGCGTGTTATTAGCTGGAGCATTATTGCTTGGCGTATTATTACCAGCTGTATTATTACTTGTTAAAGTACTTGTTAAATCATTAAAACCTGTATTATCATCTGCTGCATTAACAGTTGTAGCAAATAACATTATCATTACACTAATTAATAAAATTGAAACTACTCTAATTAAAATTGATTTTTTCATATTAATTTTCTCCTCTACTTTCCTATTTTTTATTATTATTTATACAATCACGTTTTATTATACCACTTTTTTTAGTATAATTCAAGCAAAATGTACAAAAAATACATAAAACATATATATTTCTTTTGTTTTTCTATTAATATTCTATACTTAAAAAATATATTAGTCAATAGTTTTTATTCTTTTTTATTTTACATTTACATTACAAAAATATTACACTATATTTAATTCGTCTTACACATTAAATTTGAATAAAACAATATCTCCATCTTGCATTATATATTCTTTTCCTTCCGAACGAACCAATCCCTTTTCTTTTGCTGCAATCATCGAACCTTCTCTTATTAAATCGTCATAAGAAACAACTTCTGCTTTTATAAATCCTCTTTCAATATCAGAATGGATCTTTCCCGCAGCTTGTGGTGCCTTTGTTCCTTTCTTTATTGTCCAAGCTCTTACTTCTGGCTCTCCTGCTGTTAAGAAAGACATTAGGCCTAACAAATCATAACTCCTTCTAATCACTTTATCAAGTCCTGATTCTTCTAATCCCAATGCTTCTAGCATTTCCTTTTTATCACTATCTTCTAATCCTGATAGTTCTTCTTCCATTTTTACACATAAAGGAATTACTTCTGCCTTTTCTTGGCTTGCATATTCTTTTACTTTTAGTACCATTTCATCATTCTCTGCATTTTCTATTTGTTCTTCTGAAATATTAGCAACATACAAAATTGGTTTTATTGTAAGTAAAAACATATCTTTTACTAAAATCTGTTCGTCTTCATTAAATTCTAGCGCTCTTGCAGATATTCCATTTTCTAGATTTTCTTTTATCTTTTCTAGTAAATTAATCTCTTCTTGATATTTTTTATCAGCTTTTAAGTTTTTCTTTGCTTTATCCAATCTTTTATTTACGGTTTCGATGTCCGCAAATATTAATTCCAAATTAATTGTTTCTATGTCTCTTATTGGATCTACACTACCATCAATATGAACAACATTAGAATCATTAAAACACCTAACCACTTCTACAATTGCATCTGTTTCACGAATATGTGATAAAAATTTATTTCCTAATCCTTCTCCTTTACTCGCTCCTTTTACCAAACCCGCAATATCAACAAATTCCACAACAGCAGGGGTTGTCTTTTGTGGATGATACATTTTAGTTAACTTCTCTAATCTTTCATCTGGCACAGGAACTACTCCTACATTTGGCTCTATTGTACAAAATGGATAGTTGGCACATTCTGCACCTGCTTTTGTAATACTATTGAACATTGTACTTTTTCCTACATTTGGAAGTCCAACAATTCCTAATTTCATCTAAATCCTCCTTTTGGGTCAATTGGGGACGTTTCCTAAATGCCCCTAATTAACTTCTTTGGTTATTGAGGGACGGGTCTTCTTTAACCATTGGTACCATTGTACCCGTCCCTAATTAGCCATTTCTAATTTTATTTTTTCTATAAATTCTTCTAGTTTCATGGTTCCAACATCTGCTTCTTCCCTAGAACGTATTGTAACCTTATTATCTTCTTTTTCTTTATCTCCAATTACTAACATATAGGGAACTTTTTCCATCTGTGCTTCACGTATTTTGTATCCAATCTTTTCATTTCTATTATCAAATTTTACTCTTATTCCTGCACTCTGTAATTCTTTCAATACTTTTTGGCAATAGTCATGCTGTTTTTCACTTATTGGTAATATTTTTACTTGAACTGGAGAAAGCCATAATGGTAAATTTCCTTTTGTTTCCTCTAATAAGAATGAAATAAATCTATCAGAAGAACCTAGTATTGCTCTGTGAATTACAACTGGTCTATGTTTTGCTCCATCTTCGCCTATATATGACAAATCAAATCTCTCTGGGAGTGCAAAATCCAACTGACATGTTGGTATTGTTACATCATGCCCTAATGCCGTTTTTATTTGAATATCAATTTTAGGTCCATAAAATGCTGCTTCTCCTTCTGCTTCATAAAAGTCGATTTTTAATTCCTTTAAAATCTCTCTTAGCTGTTCCTCTGCTGTCTTCCACATTTCATCATTATCAATATATTTTTCTTTTTCTTTGCTTCTTAAAGAAAGTCTAAATGCAAAATTATCTCTAGCAAATCCAAAGTCTTTTGTATAAACTTCAAATATTAGTTTTAAAACATTTCCAACTTCTTCCTTAATTTGATCTGGCCTTACAAATAAATGAGAATCATTTTGACACATTTGGCGAACACGTTCTAATCCACATACAGCACCTGAATTTTCATACCTAAAATCATTAGCAAGCTCACCAATTTTAATTGGTAAGTCTTTATAGGAATGCAAAGAATTTTTATAGATTAACATATGGTGTGGACAATTCATTGGTCTTAGAACCAATTCTTCATTATCCATTTTCATAACTGGAAACATATCTTCTTTATAATGATCCCAATGTCCACTTATTTTATATAATTCTGTTGTAGCAAGTGATGGTGTATAAACATGTTCGTAACCTAGTTTTAATTCTTTATCTTGAATATATCTTTCCAATAATCTTCTTATCGTAGCACCATTTGGTAAATACATTGGAAGTCCTGCTCCAACTAATGGATGTGTCATAAATAAATTTAGGTCTTTTCCTATCTTTCTGTGATCTCTTGCTTTTCTATCTTCTAGTAATTGCATGTATTCTTCCAATTGGCTAGCTTTTGGGAAAGATATAGCATAAATTCTTTGTAACATTTTATTTTTCTCACTACCTCTCCAATAAGCGCCTGATGAAGATAATATTTTTACTGTTTTAACTTTTCCTGTAGTTTCTAAATGTGGACCAGCACATAAGTCTGTAAAATCTCCCTGTTTATAAAAGCTAATTTCTTCTCCTTCTGGTAATTCATTAATTAATTCTTGTTTATATGGTTGATTTTCCATTAATTTTAAAGCTTCTTCTTTGGATAAAGAAAATTTTTCAATTTCGATATTCTCTTTTATGATTTTTTTCATTTCTTCTTCTATTTTTACCTTATCTTCGTCCGTAAATGGTTTTTCTACGTCAAAATCATAGTAGAAACCTTCATCAATTGAAGGGCCAATTGCAAACTTAACATCTGGAAATAATCTCTTTACCGCTTGTGCCATGATGTGTGATGTTGTATGCCAATACGCTTTTTTACCATCTAGATCCTCATCTTTAAATGTATGAATTACTAAATTGCAATCTTCTTGTAATTCATATCTTAAATCTTTTATCTCTCCATTAACTTCTCCGCAAGTTGTATTTCTTGCTAATCCTTCGCTTATTTTTTTAGCCACTTCTAATATAGAACTACCCTTTTCTACTTCTAGAACATTTCCATCTTTTAAAGTAACTTTAATCATAAAAATTCCTCCTTTATGTCCATTTAGAGTTATCGGTTGCATAAGTTATCTGTAGCTCGCTAAGAGTTCGAACGGCTAATACAAATGTATACAACCTCCTTTCAGTCGGTTGCATAAGTTATCCGTAACTCGCTGAAAGCTCGAACGGCTAACTTAAAAGCACTCCCAATGGACTTTTTAATCCATAGGAGTGCTTAATTAACACGGTTCCATCCTATTTTTAACTTAATTAAAGATTATAACGTATCTTAATCGTCTAGCTTATTCACTAGAAACATAGAAGAGTTAGTTTTTCAAATATGTTTTCTTAAATTGGTTCACAGCCTACGACCAATTTTCTCTTTAAGCAACCTTTATTTTACTTTTCTCTTACCCGTTTTTACCTTATGTTAATAGTTTAATCCTTTTTTTTAAAAAAGTCAATAGAAAATCTTTACTTTTATTGTTTATTGTTATATAATTTTTATTGATATGTCATAAGATACATATATGCTTCCATAGCTCAGTAGGTAGAGTGCTACCTTGGTAAGGTAGAGGTCACGGGTTCGATTCCCGTTGGAAGCCCCATATAGAAAAAGAAGAACTTGAATGTTCTTCTTTTTATTTTAGATCCATTAGTATTTTCTTAAATATTTCCAAATGTGTGGTTTCATCTAATATAATTCTTTCATAAATTCTTCTTAAATGCATATTGTTAGTATAATGTAATAACTTTCGATATCCTATAATGGCACATTCTTCATCTTTCATATTCTTCTTAATCGCATCCTTTAAATTGCATATATCATAATCAACATTATTTGCTATCCACATTTTTTTGTTTGAATTTTGATAGATTGGTTTTTTTCCTAAAGTTGTTATAATTTCTCCTAGTATATCTAGATGATGCATTTCTTCTATTGCAATGTCTTGTAATATATGACTAACTGTTTCTTCTTTTTTGAAATTCATATGTTCATAAATATATTGTGTTATAGCTGTTAGTTCTCCCTTTTCTCCGCCAAAACTATTATAGATTAGCTCACAGTATCTTTTATTAGGATATAACTTTGGTACAGGTGGATATGGAATATTTCTATTTTTTTGAAGAATACTTTTTAATTCTTCATATTTTATCATAAAAAACACCTCCAAAACATCTTATGTAACTTTTGTAGGTGTTGATACTTTTATAATACTTTATTTAATTTTATTTCAATATTTTTCTTGTCTCCTTCATCTTTTTGATCCTTTAAAACAAACTTATCATATCCTCTTTTTACCAATGTCTCATAGGCATCCCATACTTCTTTAGGAATGTCCATTTCAATTTGCCAACCTTTTTCGAAAAATAACTTCATTCTTTGAATATCTCCAACTAGAACATTAATCCATTCGTTTCCATTTCGTTTATAATATTCTTGGCAACTAATATTTTCCGAATAAATTATAACTTCGTATTCTGGCATTATCTTTTTAAATGCTGCATAGGTTCTTTTTTCATCATAAGGTTTGCATACAACAATACATGATTTTATGTTTAATTTTTCATTTTCTATTAGACTTTTTGAGAATCTGAAGTTATCCCCTGTGTTTGTTGACTCTTTTTCCAAATATATATTTTGCCTTGGAACTCCTTTGTCTATAGCAATTCTCGCAAATTTTTCTGCTTCTGTTTCGTTCCATAATTTATATGTAATTTTTCCTAACCCACCAGAGAATATTAATTTATTAGCATATCCATTCAAGTATAATTCTGATGCAATATTCGCAACATTAATATCCATTGTCCCTAATCCAATAATGCAATCTGAATGTTCAAGCTTGTGATGCATTTTCATATAATCCCATAAAATTTGAATTAATTTTATATCTTCCATGAATTTCAAATCTCCTCCAAATCTAATTTATTTAATATTCTACATTTCATTCTCAAATCTTATTGTTTTTTCTCCATTCTTTTTTCATTTCTAATTCTTCTCTTTGATCTATTTCTTCTTGTTCAACATTTATAAGATAGATTTTTTCATCAAATCCACCCTTTTTATCTAACTTTTGTAATCTCGCATTTTCAACTTGCACCTTTGTTATATTATTTGCTTTCATTAAAGCATATATAACTTCCATTAAATCTCCAAGTTCTTCCACATTATGTTGTTCTATAAATTCATGTGCCTCTTCTAGTAGCTTTCTATCTAACTCTCTTAAATATTCCTCTTCGTCTAGTATCTTATAGTTACAGTTTCTACCTTCCATTGAATTTATATTTTTGGGTATTTTATCTCTTACTAATTTATTATATATATACTCCATTTTTATATTGCTCCTTTAAAACGTAGTTTCTTATTCATAGTCATATTCCCACAAACTTAATTTTCCATTTATTTGTATCGGCTCTATTTCTTGAACATTTTCAATTTTAAAACCATAACCTTTCCATTCTTTCTTGTTCAATCCTTTATAGACATTAGGATTTTTGGGGATAACATTTTTTCTAAAGTCATCATCAACAGGAATGCAATCTGTTATTTGAGCTTTTGCTATTATGCAACCTGTTGGATATTCTAATTTTAAATCTTCAAATCTCCCCATTGCTTTTTTATCTATTCCTTTACCTGCATGTATCAGAATATCTCCTCTATATTTTGTTTTCCAAGTTCTAAATTCATATTCTTTATATCCCTTTGCAATTAATGTTGCCCAAGGTTGTTTTATAGTTATAACCTTCATATTCTTACTCCATAATTTGTCAGGTTATTTCTGACAAATTTAAAATACTTTACTAAAAATTATATCAAATATATATTTGTCTTTTCTATTTTATATCACAGATCAACAATTTTTCATAGCCTTTTACCTCTTTTATTTTTGTTTTCGCTTTCCATTACTTTTTTCGTTTCCTGTATTAAATTTTCTACTCGACTTATTTTATCTAGTTTTAAATCTGGATAAATAGGCTTCAATACTTTAGCATGAATACATTTTTTTCTTTTATACAATTTATATATTCCTGCAGGTTCTTCAAACTTATATAATATAGGAACAATAGGGCAATTTGCTTCTACTGCTATTTTAAATGCCCCCTTTTGAAAAGTTCTTATTTTTTCATAATATGGCCATAAACTTGCCTCTGGATAAATATGTACTGTCTTTCCTTCTTGAATTACATTTTTGATTTCTTTTAAGAATTTTTCTTTTTGAGACTGCTTTTGTGGAATTGGTATCGCATATAAAATTTTAATCAAGTGTCTAATAAATGGTATTTTAAAATTATTCGGTAATGTTGGATAATAGATTCTTTGCGGAAAATTAATTAATCCATTCATTGTACAATCCATTGGATGTACGTGATTTGATATTGTAATTTTTCCGTTTTTTACACTTTTTAAATTTTCTTTTCCTTCTATGGTAAATCCAAATAATATTTTGTTTAAAATATATACAATAGGAGCTACTATAAAAAAAATTATATTTGATATCGTTTTAAAAATAATATTTCGATTAACATATTTATAATCATCTTTTATTTCAAACTTTAGTGGCTCCCACATGTGGAAAACTTGCTCGCTCCCCTTTAAATTTAATTTATCATAATTGATTTTTTTCATTAATCTCTTCCTTAAACATTTGCTCTATTTTTTTCATACTTTCTTGAATATTATATTGTTTTGCATGTTCAGCATATTCTATCTCCATTTCTTTTCTTTCTTCCTCATGTTCTAACCAATAATCTATTTTCTGAACTAAATCATCACTATTTCCTGCTTCAAATTTACTCTTTTCATCGATTGCAAATTGACTCGTTGCTGATTTATCACTTTTTGCTATAACTGGAACTAATCCTGTCGCAATCGCTTCTATGCAGGAAATTGCTTCTATTTCGGCATCTGATGTATGCACATATAAATCCGTATAAGCCAGAACCTTTCTTAACTCTTCATTTGGATAAAAATTGAAAACAGGCTTATTTTTTAACTTTTCACCTAATTTTATATAATGATTTATTTTAGGTCCTTTCCCAGCAAATATCAATTGTATTTTATCTGCATATTTTGACTTAGCAACAGCATCAATCAATAAATCTTGCCTTTTCTCTCCAGATAATCTTCCTACCATAGTTATTACAATTTTATCTTTTAATTCTTTTGGTTTTTCTTGTTTATTATATTTCCATTCATCTTCAATTCCATTCGATATTACATGCATTTTAGCTGTATATCCATGTTTTTTCAACTCATTGGCAATAAATCCACTTGGACAATGAATATGATTAAATTCGTTAAAAAACGTATTCCTAAATACCGTATATATTTTGTCATTTACGCTTTCTTTTTTTCCTAACCCAATTGTGTAAGTTATATTCTCTGGTTGAACATGAAAAGCAGCTGTCATTGGTTTCCCCATTTCTTTTGCCATTTTCATTCCTTTCATAGAAAGGAAAAAAGGCATATAGAAATGTATAATATCTGCCCAATTAATTGCTTCTTCTAATTTTTTCTTATCAGCTTTTGCAAAAGTCATACCTTGTGAAGTTACAATCCAATTAGCTACTGGAAGTAATTTTATTGGTTTTACAGTGTATTTATTTTCGTCATTTTCTCCTGTGCTGATTACTTTTACTTCATGTCCTAATTTTCTCAAATTTTCTACAAATCTTCTTGCTGATATGGTTGTTCCATTATTGGCTCCATCATATTGATCTATTACAATTAATATTTTCATTTTCGTTTGTCTCTCCTAGTTTTTTATTATTTCTATATTATCATAAAAAATATAAAAATAACAGTTATATTAAAATTAATATATCACAAAAGATGATATAAAAACTTAAATAGTTATTATGTCCCCAAAATTTATGCCAACGCAAGTTATTTTATTGTAGTTTTTTAAGTCATAAATTTTTAGACAATTTGTTCTTTAAGACAGAAATAATACTATATTTAACTAAATGTCAAAATTCAATTATTAAAAATCCTCAATACTAATACAGTTATTATAAAATAAATTTATTTATAGGTTTAAAATAGATATGTCACACGTAAATTGAAAATAAAATATTGAAA
>JBJFFC010000031.1:0-113666 GCA_051891395.1 Clostridia bacterium
GAGCGCTGCCTTGCCAAGGCAGAGGTCGCGGGTTTGAGCCCCGTTTCCCGCTCCAATAAAAATAGGTACTATTTTTAGAAGAAGAACATATAATTAAATATGTGGCGATGTAGCCAAGTTAAGTTAGCCGTTCGAGTGAAACGAGTTACGGATAACTTATGCGGTTAATATTGTAAACAATTAAAACGGCGATATAGCCAAGTTGCTGTGGTTGTTCGAGCAAAGCGAGTTACAACCTCAGTATACGGAAACATTATCGCAAGCATAAACGGCGATATAGCCAAGTGGTAAGGCACGAGTCTGCAAAACTCTGATCCCCGGTTCGAATCCGGGTGTCGCCTCCAAAGAAAAAACGAGAAAATGTTGAAATACCAATGCTTTCTCGTTTTTTTGTATATTTTATGTTGGAAATAAGAATGTAGTATTTTCGAGGGTTTCAGAGGTTGAAAAATTTAAAATTCGGACTAAATGTTATAAAATTATTTTTTTTTCTGATATTACCTTGTATTGGTATTCAAAGGCCTTTTCTAATTTTTTAAATTGGTCTCCATTTATCTCTTCATTTATTAGCTCTATTATTTCCGTGCCTATATGAGTAAATCTATAAAAATTAGCATATTTAGTAAGATTTAAATCTCCCTTCTTTTCCGGTCTTCTAATAAACTTTATTATTTCATTTTCTAAATTAAACGAAATTTCATCTTGTAATGTAATAATTTCTCTTTTCATTATTCCAAAATCTTTAAGCTTTATAATTTCATCATATTTTATATTGATGTCTTCTAAGTATTCATTTTTTATGCAAACAATACCTATAGCTTCAAAATTTCTTATACCATAATTACATTCTTTCAATATCTTTCTTATCAAATTAATTTCATTACTTGAAATTTCAGATATTGTATTTAAAAGTTTAAATGAATTATTAAAATTTTCTTTACACTCATTAGCCAATACTTTAGCCCATACATATTGTAAATCTTCATTAATCACTAATTGGTTTTAATGTATCTCCATCTATATTTACTTCTATTAATGCACTCATTTTTGCCCCCCTTTTAGAAAATTATAGCATAATAAAAATTTTCTGTGAAATTTTGTTTGTTCGCTTGTATTTTATACTCAAATAATATATAGTACTATGTATAGGAAATGAGAATAAGCAGATGTGGTTTGCCACCGTACATAACAGAGTGCAATTCTGGGAAAGTGAGGTGGTGTTTATGGTAGATTTTCTATTGTTCCTAATTATAGGATTTATGATTTCTGTAACTATAAACGTAGCCTTATTGACTATTATATTTATAATGTGGACAAATAAGGAATAAAATAAACAAACACATCTGTTAACTTTGGCGAGTTAGATGTGTTTAATCTCTCGGCAAGCCACGTTTGTGGTTTCCGTTTCCTATATTTATATTATACACAGAATTTTAATTTTTGTCAAACACAATTAAAGAAAAACAAAATTTATAATATTTAATTTAAGTAGATTACATAGTTGCTTTTGCTAAGCGTGGCTTCTATCAAAAAGCGATAAAATGTTGAAATATCAATATTTTATCGCTTTTTCTATTTTATTGTAGTTCTTTAAAAAATCTATATTCACTACCAGAAGTGGTTTTACCTTTATATACATAGCCATTATAAATTCCACCATTATCATCATTTAAATTCACATCAAGTTTCATATTATAAGCAAAGTTCTGGTTCAAATTATTAACAATGTGAATTGTAAAATTTAAAGTATAGTTAATATCATCTAAATTAATATTAGCCTCTTTTAAGACCTTGCCGTTGAAGGAAACTGTACTTGCATCAGCAGATACAGAATAATTTGTTAAAATATCTTTATTCAAATAACCTAATGTAATTGGATTAGAACAATCTGTATAAAAAGTAGGTCCATCATAATCATTATTTTCGTTTTCTTGATTTGTGTTTACAACTTTAAAATCAATTCTGTTATTTACTGGTTCTTCAATTTCTTTATATTTACCAAAATTTAATGGATTTTTATAATTTAATATTTTAGTACCTATATCAGATTGGGAGGTTATAACAATATTGTCAATATATAGCTCTTTTACAGTATTTTCGTCTGTTAAATCTGTAGAAGATTCACTATTATCAATATAGATTGACAAATCAGAATATTGACATATACTCACATCTTGTAATGATTGATCAGCCGAATTATCGATTGCATTAGCACTACTATATAATAATATTTTTTGTATATTAAAAACAGAAGATTCGTTCTCGTCTGAAATTTCTATCATCTCATCAGCAAATTTATTTCTTGCAAAGGATTTAGAAATTACAAAATGATAATAAAATAGCAGTAAAATAAAAGCTAAAATCATTAATATTACAAAGGCAAGTTTAACATTTTTTATTTTAAATTTAAATTTATTCATTTTAACTCCCTTCTGAAAGGTTATGATCAAAGTCTATTATATAACATTTGCATATAATTAAATACTTTTGTATGCCAGTCTGGATCAGTTGCATATCTTGTGTTGACACCAGACAACGTTGGACCGTTATAATACCAACCAGCAGCTGTTTCGCCATCATAGATTTTCGTACCAGATGGATTTAGGTAATATTTAACTAAAGATTTTGCAACTGTCTCAATTCCCTCTGCATAGTTAGTAAATTCATAAGAAGATTCGTAAGGTGTACTATCATAAGAACCATAACCGAATAGGTTGTTTTTATCTTTAGCGATTTGTGATGTACCCCAAGCACTTTCATGGATTGCCATAGATGCTAAGAAAATACCATTAATATTGTATTTTTTCTCCATATTATAAAATACTTGATAATTATTTTCAAATATTTTATTTGTATCATTTGATAATCCAGTAAATATTTTCTTATAATCGGCTAGAGTTAATCCACTTGTTTTATTAAGTTCCATATTAATATTAACTTTCAGTAAAATTCTTTGAATTCTATTCTTTTCTACAATATTTGGTGTTGTGTAAGAAGAGGTTAAGTTAGAAGTTTTGATATATCCTTCTACACCATCAAAGGAAACTTTACACCATTCTTCACTAGGTAAATCTAGTAATGTAACATCAATACTTTGCTTTACTTCTGCAACATCTTTAGAATTGGCATCGGTCGATTCTTTTAAGTTATCAGCACTTACCAAATACATTGTGTCACCAATATGTACTTTGTGTCTGGCCAAAAATTCGGAAGTACCAAGGTTTATTAATTTTGGTGTAGGTTCTAAAATGTTTTCTTTTGCTAATATAATTTCTTCAACAAATTCACCATTTTCATAAGTTTTCACAACAGTTACTTTGTCTTTACCAAGAACACCTTCTTGTGTAGTTACTTCTTCTCCTTTAGGAAGAGTGGGAGCATCTGTATATGTGGTTTCATATTCAACATCACGCTCTTCAATAGCTTGTTCTTTTACCCTATCCATATCAGAATTTTCAGAAATAATATTTTGAATATTTAATCTATGACGATTAAGCTCGTATTCTGATAGACTTTCTTCTGTGTCTACTTTTGCATAACTGGTTTTAAAAGAGGTATCTCTTGGAAAAAATAAAGCCATAGCTACTACTAGAATGCTACATCCAGTTATAATATGTGATAATTTTAAATCATTTGTTTTATTAGTAGTACGAGTTTTCTGCGAATTAGAAGAAAAATAATTTAAAGTTTCATTAATATTATTTACTTTATTTTCTTGACGAGATGCTTGTCCATTCACGTGTTCACTTGACCCACCATGTTGCATTGCTTGTAATTCTTTAAACACATCTGATAAATTTCTATTTTTATAAGAATTTTTATCATCTAACATAAGTTTACTCTCTTTCTTTATAAATTAATACACATTTATTATATAATAACAAATTGATTCTGTCCATAAATTTTGACAAAAAAATCGACTTTAGAAAAAATTACTAGTGTAGCGATATAAAAAATATTATGCTATCGAAATACTTGCAAAATCTGTAAAATAGTATATAATATAGGCAGACTTAAAAGATTAATATGATAACAGGAGGTAAAAGGTTGAAAAATAATTGCCATTTGGCGTTGTTAAACTTCAATTTTAATTTAATCAACGTACACAAGTACGCCTCATAAATTAAAATCTCGTTTGCCTAGCCAAATAACAATTCTCTTCCAACCAGATTTGTACCTAGAGGAAGGAATTGATTAAAGATGGAGTTATCAAAAATAGAGAATAACATCGGATATACATTTAATAACAAAGAATTATTGAAGAAAGCATTAACACATACATCTTATGCTTATGAAAATAATGTAGAAAGTAATGAAAAACTAGAATTTTTAGGAGATAGCATTTTAGAATTCATATCTAGTAAGTATATTTATCAGAAATATCCAAAATTAAAAGAAGGAGAAATGACTAAAGTTAGAGCAACTGTAGTGTGTGAAAAGAGTCTATATAAAATTGCGAAATTGCATAATTTTAGTGATTTCTTGAATTTAGGAAAGTCAGAATTAAAGACAGGTGGAAATCAAAGACCAGCAATATTGGCAGATAGCGTTGAGGCAGTAATAGCTGCTATATACTTAGATGGTGGAATAGAACAGGCAGACAAATTTATTATCGAAAACTTAAAAGAAGAAATAGAAATAGCAACTAAACATGTAGGAGATAAAGATTATAAAACAGTACTACAAGAGAAACTTCAAATTCATGGAGATGTAAAAATAGAATATGAAATTATAAAAGAAACTGGACCAGACCATGATAAGACATTTGAAGCGGAAGTAAAATGTGATAATAAGATATTAGCGCAAGGAAAAGGAAAGAGTAAAAAAGAAGCACAAATGGAAGCAGCCAAAAAAGCACTAGAGAATTTAATATAGAGGAAGAATCCAGATAGAAAAGAGGTAAATCTATGAAAAAACAGTACATAATACCTATATTTGTACCACATTTGGGATGCCCAAATGATTGCATATTTTGCAATCAAAAATCGATTAGTGGTCAAAAGAAAAATATTACAAAAGAAGAAGCAAAAAAAATAATAGATAATTACCTAAAAAGTATAAAAGATGAAGACGCACAAATAGAGATTGCGTTTTTTGGAGGAAGTTTCACAGCAATTGAAAAGGAGAAACAAGAAGAATTATTACAAGTAGCCTATGAATATGTTCAAAGTGGACAAGTGGAAAGTATTAGGATTTCTACAAGACCAGACTGTATCGATAAAGAAACCTTAAAATGGCTTAAGAAATATAAAGTAAAAACAATAGAATTAGGTGTACAGTCAGCCAATGATTATATTTTAAAAAGAGCTAATAGAGGACATACCTTTGAAGACGTAAAAAAAGCCTCTAAGATGATACGATGGAATGGATTTAAACTAGGACATCAAATGATGGTAGGCTTGCCAGAAAGTACTAGAATTGACGAAATAAATACAGCAAAAGCCTTAGTAAAGTTAAAACCAAAAATGGTAAGAATTTATCCAGTTTTAGTAGTAAAAAATACAAAATTAGAGAAAGAATATGAGGAAGGAATTTATCAACCTTTATCAGTTATACAGGCAGTAGAAGTATGTAAAGAAATTGTAAGAATATTTGCAAATAAGAAGATTGATATTATAAGAATAGGTCTTCAAAATACAGATGAGATATCTGATCCAACAAATAAAAATAGTGAAGTAGTAGCGGGACCATATCATCCAGCTTTTAGACAATTGGTTGAATCTGCCATGTGGTATGACGCAATTGTTGGAAAGATAAAGAAACTAAATGCAAAAGTAAAAGAAGTAGAGGTTAGTGTTAATCCGATAGACGCTAATAATGTAATTGGACATAAAAAAGAAAATGTGATGAAACTAAAAGATACTTATGATGTGGATTTGATTTTGAAACAAGATCCTAATATAAAACAAGGAAAGTCTAAAATTGAAATAACAAAAGTATATACTAACTAAATGAAAAATAAAAATGTAAAAAATAAATAAGTAAAATCCGTAAAAAATATAGGAATTACTTATTTATTTTTTTGCTGTTTAGGATATGGTTCAAATTCATCGGTTCGATAGACTAAATAATCAATACTAGTATGATAAAAATCTGCCAATTTAGATAATAATTCTAAAGGAATATTTCTTTTATTTAGTTCATAATAGGAATAGGCAACTTGAGAAATATTAAGAATATTACTTATTTGTTTTTGAGTAAGGTCATTATCTTCTCTTAAATTTTTTATACGTGTTTTCATTTTCAATTCCTTCCAAATAAAATTAACTAAAAAAATTATAAAGTAAAACAATTTGTTATATTAACTTTTAAAACATATTGTTTTAAAATATGCTTATATAAATAAAATAGAGGAACATTATATTGACATTCAATGTCATGATTGGATAAAATATAAGTGAGGAATAATTTTAATATTGAAAAACAAAAGAGGAGAATTTTAGGATGAATAAACTTTTTAAGAATAGAAAAGGCATAACATTAATTGCGTTAGTGATAACAATAATTGTACTTTTAATACTAGCGGGAGTGACAATTGCAACATTAACAGGAGAAAATGGAATATTAATACAAGCTGAAAATGCTAAAGAAAATACGGAAATTGCAACAGAAGAAGAAGTGGTAGAAAGAGCAGCTACCTCGGCCAAAATAGGTGATGAAAATTTAATAGAATTAGAAGAAGGAAATTTGAAAGAACAGTTAGATTTAGAATTAGGAGAGGAGAAAACAGAAGTATCCACTTCAGGAGAATATTTTTTAGTGGTTTTCCAAGATTCAAAACGAGCTTACATAGTTGATAAAGATGGAAATGTGAAAAGGGCAAATTGGTGGACTACAACAGATAATGAGGGAAATAATAAAATAACGAACGGAGAAATAACACTTACAATAGGAGATTATATAAATTATAATCCTATTGATAATGGAACAATAGAAACATACATATCGGAAGAATCACAAAATGGAGTAAAAGACCAAGAATTTAGTTCTGATGTTTCAACAGGAGGATGGAGAGTTCTAGGGGTTGACTATATCGAAGATGATGGTAGTTTAATATTAATTTCAGCAAATAGTATAAAAGCAACGGATGGAGCAGCATTTTCATTAAATGGAGCATGGGGATATAAAAATGGAGAAACTGAATTGCATAATATTTGTGAAATTTTTGGAAATGGAGAAGGCTCCATAAGAGCAAAGTCAATAGAAATGGATGATATTAATAAAATAACAGGCTATGATCCAATGGATACTGGAGATGGAAAGAAATATAAAGAAGGTAAGTTTGGAGAATATAATAATCATCTTACATTTGTAAAAGATGGTGGATGGCATTGGAGTGGAACAAGTACGAACGGAACAACTTGGGGAACTGATTATGCTTTTAGATATATTAATGAAGAAACTGGAGTATTTAGTTCGCTAGATAAAATAGGAGACACCTATAGTGCAGTAAATTCGTATTATTATTATAGCCCAATAACTTTAACAGAAAGTAATGAAGGGGAAACGAAAGGAATTAGATCAGATAGTAAAGAATATTCTATGTTATTTGGGTATGATAAAGACTACTGGATTGCAACTAAGTATATATATTGTCCGAGTAATAGCTTTTTACAATATGGAATGTTTAGAACAAGTCGTAATTTTCAATATTTTCTTCCTGCCAATCCTGATACAGAGTTTACTGGATCAGGGCAACCAGAAAAATATCGTACGATTTCACAAGAAGTTAGACCAATCGTTTATTTGGATAGTAATATTTCCTTAGAAAGTTCAGGTAATAAAATAAATAGTCTCAATGAATGGAACATAAAGATATAAACCAATTAAAATGTGTTAGATAATTTTATCTAGCAATGGAACAAAGGAGGAATAAAATGTAGTGAGAAATTATTTAAAATAAAAATGTGCAAGACAAGTAAAAAGTGAATAGAATAAAATAGAATACTATAGTAAAATTGCATAAATCACCTTTATTTTACAAATACTAAAATAAAGGTGATTTTTTATGCAAAGAAAAGAAAAATTTAATCTAAAAAAAATAAGTATAGAAATAACAGGAACCATTCTAGGAGCTTTTATCATGGCAGTAGGAGTATCTTTATTTTTATTGCCGAATCAACTATCTTCAGGAGGAATAGCGGGAATTGCAACAATTACGTACTACTTATTTCATATACCAATGGGAACCATGATGTTGCTCATAAATGTTCCTTTATTTCTATTTTCTATCTTTAAAATAGGAAAAAGCTTTTTTATCAAATCTATGATAGGGACGATAGCATTGTCAGTTTTTATTGATTTTTTAGATAAACTAGAGCCACTGACCAATGACCGATTTTTAGCTTGTATCTATGGTGGAATTATTATTGGACTGCGGTACAGCTGTTCTTTTAAAAGTAAATTCTTCTACAGGAGGAACTGATTTAGCTGGTTATATAGTAAGAGAGTATAAACCAACTGTTAGCTTAAGTAGAGCTATTATTATTATAGATGCTATAATTGTTTCCTTGAATGTGATCTTTTTAAAAGAAATTGAAATCGGTTTATATTCAGCAATTGCTATCTATCTAATGGGAAAAATGATAGATATTTTATTTGAAGGAGTGGATTTTACGAAATTAATGATAATTATATCAGATAAAAATGAGGAAATTGCTAAACAAATAGGAGATGTAATAAAAAGAGGCACAACAGGACTTTTCGGAAAAGGAATGTACACAAATGAAGAAAAATTAATATTAATGTGTGCAGCTTCCAGAAGAGATATTGCTAAAATAAAGATTGTGGCAAGAAAAATAGATCCAAATAGTTTTATTGTTATAACAAATTCAAGAGAAGTAGTAGGATTAGGATTCAAAAAATCATAGAATATTCTTGTTAATACATTGATAAATTCCTAAAAATGAAGTAAAATAATGGTAGTAAGTAGAGGAGAAATTTATGATTAAAAATAATTTAATAGAAATACTTCATGAAATGGAGGAAGTAACAAAATTATTCAAATTAGAGCCATTTGATATTTATATCATTGGTGGAAGTGCATGTATATTGGGAGAATATACAACTAGAGCAACTTTGGACATAGATTTTGTCGACTTAGGTTATCCAGCAAAATATCGGAAAAGTATTTGCTTTGCTAAGGGATTATGATATGTTAGAATATCAAAGTACGTTACTTTCACCAACATATAAAGAAAGAGCTATAAGGCTTGAAGAATTTAAATATATAAATGTTTATATACTATCCAAAGAGGACATTGCAATCAGTAAAGTTATAAGGCTTGCAGACAAAGACTTAGAAGATTTGGAACAAATAATGCCTAAGTGCGATAAGAATATTCTGAATGATATAATAGCAGAAATATTGAATAGAGAAGATTTATTTGAAAGTAAAAAAAGCGAATTCCGAAAAAAATTAAAAATATTTAGGGAGAAATATAATGTATAGAATATTTTGCGAAAGCTATCAAAATTTCTTGAGCTTGTTTCATGAAGATAATTATAGATTAAAGATTTCTAAACCATTAGAATTAATTGTTAATTTAAATAAATATAAAGAAGAAGAAAAGAAGGAAAGTCAAATATACAAGCAATTATGTGATTTAATGATTTATATGAAAGAGAATGTGGAAAGATTTCCAAAATTAAAAGCTTTTTTATGGACATTAAGTTCAAGAAATATCAATGAAAAAAAATATAATGTTGCTAAAAAGGAAGATTTAGAAGAACAAACTAAGTTAGTAAACTCGTTTTTAAAATTAGCATATTGGTATTAAAGTATTGATGCTAAAACAAACAAATGATTCATGAAAGAAATATTGAAATAGGAGTTGGCTTCAATGAAAGAGCAAAGATATGTATTAGAGAATGTAAATTCCTTTGAATTAAAGGATATATTTGAATGCGGACAATGCTTTAGGTGGAATCTACAAGAAGACGGAAGTTACACAGGAGTGTTTGGAAACAATGTATTAAATATAAAAAAAGATAATAATAAAGTTGTCTTTGAAGGAATATGTGAAAAAGATATAAAATCAACAGTAGAAAATTATTTTGACCTAAATCGTGATTATGGAAAGATAAAAAATGAATTATCTAAAATAGATGAAAATATGAGGATTAGTATCGAATATGGAAAAGGAATTAGGATTTTAAATCAGGATTTATGGGAAACTATTATTTCATTTATTATATCTGCTAATAACAATATTCCACGAATAAAGGGCATTATAGAAAGATTATCAAAAAAATATGGAAGTGAAATAATTTATAAAGGAAAAAAATATTATACTTTTCCAAAAGCAGAACAATTAAGAGATGTAACAGTAGAGGAATATAGAAATTTAGGATTAGGATTTAGAGATAAAAGGTTGTTTGAAACAACACAAATGATACTAAACAAAAAAGTAGATTTAGGAAAAATGCAAGAAAATCCTAGCACGATGGAAGTAAGGGAGCAGTTGCTAACTCTATCAGGGGTAGGACCAAAGGTAGCAGATTGTATTCTATTATTTTCAACACTAAAGAGGTTCGAAGTATTTCCGATTGATGTATGGGTAAGAAGGGTTATGAATGATTTATACATAAAGCAAGAGGATGAAACAAAAGTAACTAAGAAACAAATTGAAAAAATCGCAAATGAAAAGTTTGGAAATTTAGCGGGATTAGCACAACAGTATTTATTTTACTGGAGAAGAGAAGCTTAAATGTCCAATTGGGGACGTTTCCTAATGGACAAAATGTCCATTTTGGGACAGATAGTATAAATTAATTTATGAGACATTATCCACATAGGAGGTTTTAATGAGTTTAAGAATTATATATGGAAAGCCAGGAAGTGGAAAAAGTACATATTGTTTTCAAGAAATTGCTAATTTAATAGAGAAGGAAAAAAAGATTTTTATTATTACGCCGGAGCAATTTTCTTTTACAGCAGAAAGGAAATTAATGGAGTCTGTAAAATCAAAATCTGCTATTAATGCGGAAGTAATCACTTTAAGTAGAATGGCATACAGAGTTTTAGCCCAAGTTGGTGGAAACAACAAAAATAATCTCTCTAAATGTGGAAAAGCAATGCTAATTTATTCTATCCTAACAAATTATAAACATGAATTAAAATTTTTAGGAAAATCAGATGAAAATATAAACTTAAGTATGACAGCCATTACAGAGTTTAAAAAACATGGTGTAACAGTAGGAAATTTAAAAGATGAAGCAGAAAAAATAGAAGATACCTATTTAAAAACCAAATTATTAGATATGAGTCTAATATATGAAAAATTTGAAGAAAAAATTTGTAATCATTACATAGAAGAAACTGATTTATTAACAATACTTGCTAGCTCTCTAAAAGAAACTGACTTAGTAAAGAATAGTATCATATATATTGACGAATTTGCAGGCTTTACTTATCAAGAATATCAAGTTATAAAAGAATTAATAAGGCAAGCAAAACAAGTTAATATCACTATGTGTATAGACAATTTAAACATAAATACAAATCCAGATACAGATATTTATTATTCGAATAAAATAACATTATCGAAAATATTAAATTTGGTAGAGGAAAATGAATTTAAGTTAGAAAATCCTGTTGTATTAGATAAACCGTATCGATTTAAAACAGAAGAATTAAAACATCTAAGTAATAATATTTATAATAGTAAATCCACAAAATACGAAAAAAATGTGGAAAACATAGAGTTATTTCTGGCTAAAAATGAATATTCAGAAGTGGAAGAAATGGCCCAAAAGATAAGTAGGTTAGTAAGGGAAAAAGGATTAAGATATAAAGATATTTCAATTGTTACAAAAAATATAGAAAATTATTCTTCCTTAGTAAGAGCAATTTTTAATCAATATCAAATTCCAGTATTTATTGATGAAAAACGTGATTTGAATCAAAATATTATAGTACAATATATATTAGCTGTTTTAGAGATTTTAAATAAAAATTTTTCGAATGAAGCGGTATTTGGATATATAAAGTCAGGATTTTTAGAAAACGATAGAGATGAAATTTTTAGATTAGAAAATTATTGTACGAAATGGGGTATAAAACAAAGTAAATGGAAAAAAGATTTTATCTATGAGCTAGAAGATGAAGTGAAAAGGCAAGAAATAGAAAGATTAAATGAATTACGAAAACAAATCATAAATCCATTATTAAAATTACAAGATAGAATAAAACAAGAAAAGACAGCAACTAATATAACAAAAGCAATTTATGAATTCTTACAAGAACAAAATATAGAAGAAAAGATAATCAAAAAAATAGAAGAATTAGAAGAAAAAAATTTGTTAGATTTAGCAAGTGAATATAAAACAAGTTATAAAACAATACTTGATATTTTGGATGAAATTATAGTAATATTTAAAGAAGAAAAGATGACAATAGACCAATATAGCAAAATATTAAAAATTGGATTAAAGAACAGTGGACTTGGCAAAATTCCTGGGACACAAGATCAAGTGATATTAGGAGATGTGGATCGATCAAGAAGCCATAAAGTGAATGCAGTATTTATCATAGGACTAAATGATGGGAGTTTTCCAAGTATAAACAAAGATGAGGGATTTTTTAATGATTTAGATAGAGAAAGATTAAAAGAGGATGGTATTGAACTTGCAAAAGGAACAATTGATAAACTTTATGAAGATAATTTCAATATATATAAAGCATTTACTACAGCAGAAAATAGGATTTACTTGTCTTACATATCTTCTGATAGCGATGGAAAATCATTAAGACCATCTATGTTAATTGGAAAAATAAAAAAAATGTATCCAAAATTACAAGAAAAAAGCGATGTAATTTCTAAAAAATATGAAGTAGTAAACGAAATCGTTACCTATGAAGAACTAATAGAAAATATAGCAAAATTAAAGAACAAAGAAGAAATAGAGGATATATGGTATCATGTATACCGATATTATAAATTACAAAATGAATGGAATATAAAGCTACAGAAAGATTTAGAAGGATTGAATTATACCAATCTGCCGGAAAGAATAAAAAAAGAGAATATCGACAAATTATATGGAAGCACTTTAAATACTAGTATTTCGAGGCTTGAAAAATATAGAAGTTGTCCTTTTTCCTATTATCTACAATATGGATTAAGATTAAAAGAAAAAGAACAATTAAGAATACAAAGTTTTAATATAGGCTCTTTCATGCATGAGACAATTGATGAATTCTTTGAATATGTAAAACAAGAAGATTTAAATTTGGCAGAACTAGAAGAAGAACAAATATTTAACATTGTTTCAAAAATCGTGGAAGAAGATTTGAAATTAGGAAAGAATTTTACCTTTACAGCAACTGCTAAATATAAAGTATTAGTAAGAAGATTAAAGAAAATTATTAGTAAAGCATTAAAATACATTATTGAAACGATTATTCATAGCGATTTTAGAATAGAAGGAACAGAGATAGAATTTGGTAAAAAGGGAAAATATAAGCCGATTATATTAGAAATAGGAGAGGGGAAAAAGGTTGAAATAACAGGAAAAATTGATAGAATTGATACCGCAGACTCTAAAAATGGAAAATATTTAAGGATTATTGATTATAAATCATCTGCTAAAAATATTGATTTAAATGAGGTATATGCTGGATTACAAATACAACTTTTAACTTACGCAGATGCTATTTGTAAGGAAGAAGATATTATGCCAGCTGGAATCTTTTATTTTTCTTTATTAGAGCAAATGGTAAAAGCAGAAAAAAAGATGAAAGATGAAGAAATTGAAGAAATGATTCGAAAAAACTTTAGAATGAAAGGGCTAATCATTGCAGATGTAAAAATTATAAAAATGAATGATAATACCTTGAAATCAGGAAGTTCAAAGCTAGTTCCAGCAGCATTAACTACATCAGGAACGATTAATGAAAAGTGGACAAATGGTGTAAAATCAGAAGAATTTAAGATTTTACAAGACTATATTTATAAAACGATAAAAGATATTGCAAAAGAAATATTAAGTGGAAATATTGATTTAAAGCCATATTATAAAAAAGGAAAAACACCATGTGAATATTGTGAATATAAAGGGATTTGTGGTTTTAATCCGAGACAAAATAATAATAATTATCGTTATATTGACCAAAGAACGAAAGATGAGATTTTAGCAAAGATGCAGCAAGAAACAAAAGAAATAAGGAGAAGATAATGGAAGAAGTACAAACAAGACAAATGAGAAAAAGAAATATGAAACTATTTCCGACTTATAGAAAATTAGCATGGGATTACATATTTTTCTATACAATAAATTTTCTTTTTTTAACACAAATAAAGGGAATTAATCCGGCAGATATCGTATTAATTGATTCATTTTATTATTTATTTGCATCAATTGCACAGATACCATCAACTCTAATTATAGAATTTTTAGGCAGAAAAAATAGTATGATTTTTGCTAATATTTTAAATTGCTTGTATATGGTAGTTATTATATTTAGCAAAAATCTATTTAACCTAATTATAGCAGAATGTTTAAGCTCATTAGCATTTGCTATTAAAGAGAGTGCAGAGCCAAGTTTATTAAATGAATCGATTCCTCCTACGAAAAAGAAAAGCGAAATATTTGCCAGAATCAGTGAGAAAGGAATGTCAAGTTATTACATAATAAATGGAATAGCCACTATATTAGCGGGATTTTTATACGAAGTAAATCCATATATTCCGATTATATTATCACTTATTACCTTAATAATCGTAACTTTACTTTCTACCTTATTTATTGAACCAGTTAAAAAAAGAAAAAAGAAAAAGGTAAATTTGGACCAAATAAAAGACATAAAAGAATCTTTCCAATATATTTTAAAATCAGAAAGAATAAAGAGTTTAATATTATTTTCGATTTTAATGACGGGAATATTAGGAATACTGTCTAATTATGAGATTAGCTTACTAGAGGATTTAGATGTTTCTGCATCTAGTTTAGGAATTTTGTTTGCAATTTTGGGAATAACAGCAAGTATTGGTACAAAGAAACAAGATAAAATTCACAAAAAATATAAAAATAAATCCTTAACAAAGATAGGATTAACACTAGTAGGAAGTTGTATTATTTCAGGAATTGCAGGAATTGTATCAAAAGAATATAGAATTGGAATTATACTTATTATAGTAGCGTATTTGGTTAAATATATCTGTGCAGGAGCTTATTATGCTTTAATAGAAAAATATTTAAGCAATTTTACGAATAAGGATATTGATACCAAAATATATACAGCTAATAATTGTATTAGAAGTATATCAAGTGCAGTAATTGGAATTATGGCATCATTTTTGTTAGACAGGCTTGAAACAGCATATTGCATGATTATTATAGGAAGTATTTTTGCAATCTTAATGATATTAGTAAGCAAATATATGAAAACAAGAGTTGGTTTAAAACCAGAAGAATATTCAAAGGAAGAAGTGAAATATGATAAATTAAAAGAATTAGTTTAAAATAAGGAGAGTGTATATGGATTTATCTAATGGAAATATCATTCATATTAAAACTAAAATGAATGAATATATTCAATTTAGAAAATTACTAGAATATCAAGATATTTTAGTGCATGCTTATTCATTAGGAACGGATTTGAATTTTCGAACATCAACAATAAAAAAAGAAAAATTACCCAAAGAAGAATACAAAAAAACAATAGAAAGTTATCAATTATTATGCAACTCTATTGATTGTAATTATATTAATTTAGTAAAAACTAATCAAGAGCATACAGATTGTGTTAAAATAGTAGATGAAAAAGTAAATAAAGATGAACCAGATTTTAACTTAAGAAAGTATTATAATACAGATGGATTAATAACAAATCAAAAAGATAGGATACTTTCAACCACAAATGCAGATTGTATCTTATTGTTATTTTTTGATCCGATAAAAAAAGTCGTAGCAAATACTCACTCAGGATGGAAAGGAACACTCCAAAGAATAGCAATAAAAACAGTAGAAAAGATGATAAAAGAATTCGGATGCAATCCAAAAGATATCATTTGTTGCATTTGTCCAAGTATACGAAAATGTCATTTTGAAGTAGAAAAAGATGTAAAGAATATGTTTGAAGAGGAATTTAGAGACTTAGAAAATTTAAATAAAATAATAGAAGAAAAAGTACCAAGTAAAAAATGGAATATTGATACAGTTCTAATTAATCAAATCATATTAGAAAAACAGGGATTAAAAAAAGAAAATATCATTGATAGTGGTATTTGTAGTGTTTGTCATTCGGATTTAATCCATTCTTATCGAGTTGAAAAACAAGGATATGGTCTAAATACAGCATTAATTGGTTTGAAATGAGACAAGAGGGACAGTGCCTTTTTGTCTCATAAATTAGATAGAAAAATGTCGAAAAAAGGAATCAACAAAAAACGACAAAAACTATGAGACAAAAAGGCACTGTCCCTCTTGTCTCAAAAGGAGGAATTGTAATGGGCACAAAAGAAGAAACACGAAAAATGAGAAAAGTAAATATGAAGATATTTCCAACCTATAAGAAGTTGGCGTGGGATTATTTATTCTTTTATACGATTGATTTCTTGTTTTTAACACAAGTAAAAGGAATAAGTGCAGCAGATGTTGTATTAAAAGGTACATTCTATTCTTTATTCAGTATATTGCTACAGATTCCAGCTAATATTATTGTGGAGTTTTTAGGAAGAAAGAATAGTGTTGTTTTAGGAAATATTTTAAATTGCTTTTATATGGTAGTAATAATGCTTAGTAGAAACTTAGGAGATTTGATATTTGCAGAATTTATTAGTGCAATATCTTTTGCTATAAAGAATATTGCAGAACCAAGTCTATTAAATGAGTCAATACCACCATCGAAATATAAAGGTCAAATTTATTCTAAAATAAGTGCCAAAGGAGCAGCCGGTTATTATTTATTTAATGCTATTTCTAAAATAATAGCAGGATTTTTGTTTACCATTAATGGATATTTACCAATTATATGTTCACTTGCTGTTTTAGTTATTGTTTCAATCATATCAATTGGATTTATTGAACCACTAAAAAAGAGGAAAAAAAATATAAATGAGTTATTAGGCAAAAAGCAGTTAAAAGATATGAAAGAAGGATTTGCGTATATATTGAAATCTGATAGATTAAAAGCTCTCTTATTATGTATATCTCTAATTTCGCCATTATTGGTAATCCTTAGCAATTATCATGTTAGCTTATTAGAAGATTTAAAATTATCTTCTATTTTAATAGGTATTATAGCAGCACTTGGTAGTTTTATAAGTTCCTATGCATCTAAAAAACAGGAAGCATATCATAACAAGTTAAAGAATAAGTCCTTAATAATACTGGCTAGTATGCTCTCAATTAGTACTTTAATTGCAGGCGTTTGTGGACTAAAAGCGGAACAATATATAATATTATTAATAATTGTAATTTTTACAAATTTGATTTACAATTTTGGAGAAGGAATGTATTATACGATTATTGATAAATATTCAAGAAATTTTTCTAATAAAGAAATTGATACTAAAATTTTTGCGGCTAAAAATTTGTTTTCAAATTTTGGTAGAGTAATAGGAGGACTATGTGCATCATTCTTACTTGACAAAATGGCAACAGCCTATTGTATGATAATAATGGGAGTGATTTTTACAATCTTATATATATTAATGGGAAAATATATGAAAACAAGAATTGGTTTAAAACCGGAAGAATATTCAAAAGAAGAGACTAAATATGATGAACAAAAACAAATACAAGGAGAGGTTTAAATGACAATTCCAAGTAAAATAAAAAAAGGGGACATTATAGGTGTAGTAGCACCATCTAATCCGATTATTGGAAAGAACATAGAAGAAGTTATGAAAGCAAAAGAAAAAGTAGAAAAGGATGGATTCAAAGTAAAGTTTTCGAAAAATCTTTTTTCAAATGCCAATGGTTACAGTAGCACACCGAAAGAAAAGGCAGAAGATATCAATGCAATGTTTGCAGATAAAGAAGTAAAAATGATATGGTGTGCTAAAGGTGGAGATAATTCAAATAGCACATTTGAATATCTAGATTATGAATTAATAAAAAATAATCCTAAAATTATATGTGGATATAGTGATATAACTTCTTTAACGAATATCATAACAGAAAAAACAGGAATAGTAACCTTTAGCGGAACAAATTTTAAAACAATTGCCACAGATGAAACTGATTATAGTTATAGAGAAGTGATGAAAAGATTTGTTGAAGGAAATTTAGAATTAGGAGAAGAAGAAAGTGGATATGTAACAATTAAAGAAGGAATAGCAAAAGGAGAATTAATTGGTGGGAATTTAACTTTAACAAAAGGATTGGTATGTGGAAAATATTCAATAGATTTTACAGATAAAATACTATTCTTAGAAGAGTTAGGGATTGAAACTTGCCCAGAACAAGCTAGTAATTGGTTATATTTCATGAAGCAAAATGAAGTATTTGATAAAATAAAAGGAATATGGCTTGGAAACTATGAACATGAAAGTGGCATAACATTAGAGAAATTAGTCTTAGATGTTATCGGAGATGAATACCATTTTCCAATCATCAAATCAAATAATTTTGGACATATTGAAACCAAAACAGTAATTCCAATTGGTACAAAAGCAAGAATAGATACTAGCAAAGAAATAAAAATAGAATTAATAGAAAATTGTGTAAGATAAGAGATAACAAGGAGTAGTAAGAATGTTTGAGACATGGGAAGAATTAGAGAGAGCAATTAAAGGATGTAATCGATGTAAATTATATAAAACCAGACAAAACATCGTATTTGGAGTAGGAGATAAAAATGCGAGATTGATGTTTATAGGAGAAGGGCCAGGGGCAGATGAGGATAGACTTCGGGGAACCATTTGTAGGAAAAGCGGGAAAGCTTATGAACATGGCATTTCAAATGCTTGGAATTAAAAGAGAAGAAGTATATATTGCAAACATTGTAAAATGTAGACCACCAGCTAATAGAAATCCAGAAGGAGACGAATGTGAAGCTTGTATGAATTATTTAAGAAATCAAGTAATATTAGTTAAACCAGAAATTATTGTACTTTTGCGGAAGTGTTGCCTTAAAAAATATATTGGGGAAAGAATATGGAATAACAGCTTCTAGAGGAAAATGGATTGAAAAAAAAGGAATTAAATATATGCCAACCTGGCATCCTGCAGCATTACTTAGAGATGAAACGAAGAAAATATATTTTATTAAAGATTTGCAATTAGTAGTCGAAGAAATAGATATAGATTAACATATAATAGGAATAAAAAATTGAATTTAATAATGAAAGATATTTTAGGAAAGGTGGTCAGTAATTGACTACTTATTCTTTTTATAATAAAATAATAAAAAACAAGATAAAGAAAGTGATAAATAAAATGGAAGAAATAGAAGAAAAAGTAAATTATTGCTTAAATTGCAAAATGAAGCCATGTTCAAAAAAAGGTTGTCCTTTAAGCAATAATATTCCAGAATTCATAAAAAAAATAAAAGAAGAAAAATATGGTGAAGCATATAAAATTCTATGCGAGACAACAGTATTATCAGGAATTTGCGGAAGAATATGTCCACATCAAAAACAATGTCAAGGTTCGTGTGTAAGAGGAATAAAGGGTGAACCTGTTTCAATCGGAAATTTAGAAGCTTTTGTATTTGATAAAGCAAAAGAGCAAGGAATAAAATTGGCAAACTGTTGGGAAAGCGAAATGAAAGAAAAGAAACAAAAAAATGGGGATAAAAAAGTAGCTGTAATTGGAGGAGGGCCTTCTGGATTAACAGCAGCAGCTTTTTTAGCAAAAAATGGGATACAAGTTACTATGTATGAAAGATACGACTATTTAGGAGGACTTTTAATGTATGGAATTCCGGAGTTTCGTTTATCAAAGCAAATTGTAAAGCAAACAATTAATGATATTCTAGAACTAGGAATAGAAGTAAAATATAATCAAGAATTAGGAAAAAATTTAAAACTAGATGAGTTAGAAAAGGAATATGATGCTATCTTTTTAGGGTTTGGAGCAAATATTTCTTCAAAAATGGGAGTAGAAGGAGAAGAATTAGAAGGCGTTTATGGCGGAAATGAGTTATTAGAGTATAATATGCATCCAGAATATAAAGGAAAAACGGTAGCAGTAGTCGGCGGTGGAAATGTTGCTATGGATTGTGCTAGAACAATAAAAAGACTTGGAGCAAAAGAAGTTAAGGTGATTTATAGAAGAGCAAGGCAGCAAATGCCAGCAGAAGACAAAGAAATAGAAGAAGCAATGAGCGAGGGAGTAAAATTTTTGTTTCAAAATAATATCATACAAATATTAGGAAAAAACAAGGTAGAAGAAGTAGAATTAATAAAGACAGAATTAGTACAGAAAGAAGGCGAAACAAGACTGGTCCCTGTAAATATTCAAAATAGCAATTATAAAATAGAGATAGATTATGTAGTGATGGCTCTAGGATCAAGACCGGCAGATTTCGTAAAAGATTTAGGACTTAGCTTAAATAAATGGGGAAATATTGAAGTGAATGAAGATTATCAGACATCAAATGATAAAATATATGCAGGAGGAGATTTGGCAGGAGTAAGAGGAACTGTAGCATGGGCAGCATATTCTGGAAGAGAAGCTGCAAAAAAAATAATAGAAACAATATAAAAAAGGAAGCTTTCAGAAAAGCTTCCTTTTAATAAAGATCTTGTTCTTCTATTTTTTTACCGAATATTAATTTTTTTATGGTTCTCATAATAGCGGTAAATTTACTTTCTTTTTTTGTAATAGCTTTAATTGCCGTTTGAACTTCACCATTTTCTAAAGCATTATATTTTTCTTCTAATTGTTCCATTTTATTTACATAGTAATCATTAAAAAATGTATAGCCTTCTGTGGAACCTAAATAATCCTTGAATGAATACAATTTTTTTCTATAATTTTCAACTTCTTCTAAATTGCTAATATGATTAAAGGCTTTATCAAAATAGCTAGATATAATAAGGTTTTGAGTCCTCATAAAAGTTAAGGTAATTTCGTTTTTTAACTCATCAATTTTCTTTAGCATTCCGTCCACTTTTTTATTTCTATCATCAATTCCGAACAATTTTGTTATTTAATTTGATAATATTTTCTTCGTTGTTTAGAATATCATCAATTGCATTTTGAATTGCCATAAATATTTTAGGTGAAGTCGACTCTGCAAATTTAATTTTAAAATTATCATTGCTTCTTAAAGTACTTTCAAATAAAATATCTTCTCCAATAAGGTAAGCCATTTGGCTAACTAGCTGACATTCTAATGGATAATAAGAAGGACTAATCGTTTCAAAACTAATACCAAAATATTTAACATATTCCTTTGGAAATCCATTTATTTTAGATGCCATTAATTGAACAGCAGCTTCATTTAATCCTAGGCCATATATTTTAAATTCAGTATAATCACAAAGTCCCATTCTAAGCAAGTAATTTCTTTTATCTTTAACTTCTTGAAGATAATGAATACATTCATGTATTGCGAATTCTTCTATGTCTTCATCTTGAATATGTTCATTAAAATAAATAGTCGAGTTTTTATAAAAATAATTAGCCTCTGCCATTCCTTCAGGGATTTTAGCTTTATACATATTTAATCTAGATAGCTTAATGAATAATTCATTTTGATTTAAACCATATTGAGGAAATGCTCTACATATTTTAAGAGAAATATTTCTTGCAATAGAATTTATTGTCAAAGTATCAAGTTTTTGTGTAACTGTAATTCCATCTTTTTTTAAATCTGACTTTACACTCATTTACAATTCTCCTTAGTATAATCTATAAACATTATACTATAAATAACGAAAAAGTATATTTCAGTAATATTAAATGTTATTTACAATTTAATGACAGAAAAGTAAAAAAAGTTGCATTTTAATGCTTAAATTTACATACTTAGACAAGTGTTTGTCGAATTTTGTCTATCAGTTTTTCTTGACATATTAAATATTGCAATTTATAATACTAATACAAATTAATATTATAATATTATAGAATAGAAAGAAAGGAGGAAATAGAAATGAAAAAAATAGATAACTATAGTATATTACTAAAAATATACCAAGAACAAAAAGAAATCAAAGAACAATTAAAAGTCATACCAGAAATGCAAGAACAATTAAGAGCCATACCAGAAATGCAAGAACAATTAAGAGCCATACCAGAAATGCAAGAACAATTAAGAGCTATACCAGAAATGCAAGAACAATTAAAAGCCATACCAGAAATGAAAGAACAATTAAAAGCTATACCAGAAATGAAAGAACAATTAAAAGCTATACCAGAGATAAAAGAACAATTGAGAGAAATACCAGAGATAAAAGAGGAATTACGTAGGATTAGTAGATCAGTAGCTAGAATTGAAGTAGACCATGGAGAAAAACTACAAATTTTATTTGATGCTTTTAAAACACATTCGGAAAAGCTAGAAGAGCATGAAAAAAGAATAGATATGTGTGAAAAGCATATAGAAAATCATGATGACCAAATATATTATTTAAAATCTAAAGTTCAGGGATTATAAAAGCCTATTAGAACTTATATTAAGATAAATTCTAATAGGCTAAATTGTATTATTTCACAACGATATTATAAATCTTATTTTTTACATAAATTTCTTTTACGATGTTTTTACCATCCAATTTAGAATCAATTGCATTATGAACTTTTTCTTTAATATTTTCTTCGTCATCATCTAAATTAATTTGAATAGTAGCTTTTAATTTACCATTAAACTGAATTGGTAAAGTAATAGTATTTTCAATTGTTTTTGCCTCATCAAATTCAGGCCATTTTTCATAAGAAATTGTATTTGTATTACCTAATATATTCCACAATTCTTCTGTAATATGAGGTGCAACAGGGTTTAATAATTTTAAAAATCCTTCCGCATATTCTTTTGGGAATGTTGCTTCTTTGTTAACACTATTTACAAAAATCATCATTTGAGAAATTGCAGTGTTAAAGTTCATAGTTTCATAGTCATTCGTAACCTTTTTTACCGTATAATGATAAATTCTTTCTAAGCTTTTATTTGGTTTATCGCTTATTTTATTAGATTCTGTATATAATCTCCAAACTCTATCTAAGAATTTTTTAGAACCATCAATTCCATTTGGATCCCAAGGTTTAGCGCTATCAATTGGCCCCATAAACATTTCATATACTCTTAAACTGTCTGCACCATATTGTTTCACCATATCATCAGGATTAATAACGTTTCCTTTTGATTTACTCATCTTTTCGCCATTCGTACCTAAAATCATACCCTGATGACGTAATTTAGCAAATGGTTCTTTAACAGGAATATATCCCTTATTATATAAATAATTGTTCCAAAATCTTGAATATAATAAGTGACCTACTGCATGTTCAGGACCGCCAACATATAAATCTACTGGCATCCAGTATTCAAGTAATTTTTTATTAGCAAATTCATCATTATTTTTAGGATCGATGTATCTTAAAAAATACCAACTAGAACCTGCGCTTCCTGGCATTGTACTAGTTTCTCTTTTAGCAGCTTTGCCCTCAAAAGTAGTATTTACCCAGGCAGTTGCCTTATCTAAAGGTGAGGCACCTGATTTCGATGGCGCATAATCTTCTAATTCTGGTAAAACTAAAGGTAAATCATTATCAGCTAAAGCTCTCATTTCATCATCTAGATAAACAATCGGAATAGGTTCACCCCAATAACGTTGTCTTGCAAAAATCCATTCACGTAATTTATAGTTAACCTTTTTGGTACCTACTTTATTTTTTTCTAGCCATTCTATCATTTTGCTAATTGCCTCTTCTTTGTTCAGACCATTTAAGAAATCAGAATTAATATGTAATCCATCTCCTGTAAAAGCTTCTTTTGAAATGTCTCCTCCTTCTAAAACAGGAATGATTTCAATTCCAAATTTACTGGCAAATTCATAATCTCTTTCGTCATGTGCAGGAACAGCCATAATACATCCAGTTCCATAAGTAGATAAAACATAATCTGAAATCCAAATTGGAATTTGCTTTCCGGTTACAGGATTAATTGCATAACTTCCTGTAAATACTCCAGTTTTATCTTTACTTAATTCCGTTCTTTCTAAGTCGGATTTAGAAGATGCCAATTTTTTATATTCTTCCACAGATTGTTTTTGCTCAGAAGTTGTAATTTCATCTACTAAGTCAAGTTCAGGAGCTAAAACACAATAAGTTGCTCCAAATAAAGTATCTGGTCTTGTTGTAAATACGGTAAATTCTAATTTATTAGAATTAGCAACTTTAAATTTTACTTCAGCACCTTCACTACGACCAATCCAATTTCTTTGTATTTCTTTTGTAGACTCAGGCCAATCAATATCTTCCAATCCATCTAGTAAAATATCAGCATATTTTGGAATATCTAATACCCATTGTTTCATATTTTTACGAACAACAGGAAATCCGCCTCTTTCACTTTTTCCATCAATTACTTCATCATTGGATAAAACACAACCCAATTCTTCGCACCAGTTAACAGGCATTTCAACCAATTTAGCTAGTCCATCTTCGTATAATTGTTTAAAAATCCATTGTGTCCATTTATAATAATTTGGATCGCAAGTAGAAATTTCTTTATCCCAATCAAAAGATAAACCAAGCATCTTTAATTGTTTCTTAAAAGTTTCTATATTTTGTTTCGTAAAGCCAGCTGGGTGATTTCCTGTTTTAATGGCATATTGTTCAGCAGGAAGTCCAAAAGCATCCCATCCCATTGGATGTAAGACATTATAACCTTGCATTCTTTTCATTCTAGACAAGATGTCAGTTGCTGTATATCCTTCTGGATGACCTACGTGAAGTCCTTGTCCGGAAGGATAGGGAAACATATCTAAAGCATAGAATTTTGGTTTTGAAAAATCCCAAACATCTGTGAAAAATGTTTTATTTTCTTCCCAATAGTCTTGCCATTTTCTTTCTATTTCATTAAAATTGTAATCCATATCTAAATCCCCTTTCAGAATTCTTTATTAGTTTATTGCATTATATAACAAATAAGTTAAAAATTCAAGAGGAGGACGCTCTTGCATAAAAAAATGAAAAATGATACAATTCATAAAAAAATGAGGTGCTAAAAATGATTGATATATTGAAAGCAAAGAAGGAATTTAAAAATTATGTTAAAAATTATAATCCAGAAGATAAAAAAATCGCCTTAAAAATAGCACATATAGAAAGAGTATCGCATATGTCAAGAAAAATAGCAGAAAGCTTGGGCTTAGAAAAAGAAGATATAGAATTAGCAGAGTTAATAGGCTTATTGCATGATATAGGAAGATTTGAACAGATAAAGCAGTATCACACTTTTGCAGATAAAGACAGTATAAATCATGGAGAATTCGGGGTTAAAATTTTATTTGAAGAAGGAAAGATAAGAGATTTTATTTCTACTCCAAAGTATGACGAAATTATAAAAAAAGCAATTTTAAACCATAATCGAAAGAAAATTGAGGAGGGGTTAACAGAAAGAGAACTACTTCATGCTAAAATAATAAGAGATGCTGACAAAACAGACATATTATATATATTAACTTTTGAAGAAATGAAGACTCTTTATGATAAAGAAGATATATCAAAGGAAAAGATAACAGATGAAGTCTATCAAGAATTTATAGAACATAAATTAATCGATTATAGAAAAATACAAAGTTCTGCAGATAAGAATGTCGCACATTTTGCTTATGTCTTCGATTTTTATTTTAACTATGGATTACAATATATTCATGAAAATCAATATTTAGAAAAATTATACAAAAGAGTTACTTTTTCAGATGAAGAAACTATGAGAAGATATAATTTAATATATGGAACAGCCAAAAAATACATAAAGGACAAATTAGGAGAGAAAGATGATTGATATAGCAAAAGGAAAAGATTATAAATAATGATTATATCAGAGAAAAAATAAAATAAAGGATGATAAAATTGGGCAAAAAACTATTAATAACAGAAAAGCCGTCTGTAGCAATGGAATTTGCAAAAGCGTTAAAAATAACAACCAATCGAAAGAATGGATATTTGGAATCAGAACAATGGATTATTACATGGTGTGTTGGACATTTAGTAACCATGAGCTACCCAGAAAAATATGATGAAAAATTAAAATTTTGGAGACTTGATACTTTGCCATTTATTCCAACAGAGTGGAAATACGAAATTATTCCCCAAGTGGAAAATCAATTTAATATTGTAAAAGGATTAATGCAAAGGGAAGATATTGATGAAATTTATAATGCAGGAGACTCGGGAAGAGAAGGGGAATACATACAAAGATTAGTATTTATGATGGCAAAACCGAATCCAAAAGCAAAAATGAAGAGGGTGTGGATTGATTCGCAAACGGAAGAAGAAATTCTAAGAGGAATTAGAGAAGCAAAAGATCTATCAGAATACGATAGTTTATCTGATAGTGCCTATTTAAGAGCAAAGGAAGATTATTTAATAGGAATTAATTTTTCAAGATTACTATCCATCATATATGGGAGAAACTTAGCTAGTAAGATAAATGAAGAAAGAGCATCTATTTCAGTAGGACGTGTTATGACTTGTGTTCTTGGAATGATTGTTTCAAGAGAAAGGGAGATTAGAAATTTTATAAAAACAAAGTATTATAAAATTATTCGGTGAATTTGGAGAGAAAGAAGCATCTTTTCAAGCTGAATGGAAAGCAAGCGAAAAGTCAAAAATGTTTGAATCTCCTAAATTATATAATGAATCAGGTTTTAAAAAGGAGGAGGAAGCAAAGCAATTTATACAGAGCCTTGAAGGTAAAAAAGCAAAAATAGGAACTTTGAAAAAATCAAAACAGAAAGAAAATGCACCTCTGTTATTTAATTTAGCAGAAATACAAAATCAATGTACAAAAAAATTTAAGATTAAACCAGATGAAACACTAGAGATTATACAAAATTTATATGAAAAAAAATTAGTTACTTATCCAAGAACAGATGCCAGAGTACTTTCAACGGCTGTGGCAAAAGAAATTACTAAAAATTTGAATGGAATAGCTAGAGGATTTAAAGATGAAGAAGTACAATCCTATATAAAAAAGATGGTAGATGAGAAATACTCTACTGATTTGGTAAAAACCAAATACGTAAATGATAGCAAGATAACAGACCATTATGCAATTATTCCAACAGGACAAGGATATGAAAATTATAATAGCTTACCAGAATTACAGAAACAAGTCTATAAAGTAATTGTAACAAGATTTTTAGCGATTTTTTATCCACCAGCAGAATACAATAAAATTCAAGTAACGGTTGAAATCGAAGATAAAGAGAATAAAACATTAGAAACATTTAATTGTAGTGGAAAGGTTTGTATCAATCAGGGATTTTTAGAAATTTTAAAACCAGAGGAAAAAAATAAAAAATCCACAAAAAATGAAAAGAATGTGGAAAGTCTAAATGAAAAAGAAGAAAAACAAACAGATTTAGAAATACTAAAAAATTTAAAAAAAGGCCAAGAAGTAGAAATTAAAAACTTTGAATTAAAAGAAGCAGAAACGTCGCCACCAACGAGATATAATTCAGGTTCTATTATATTAGCTATGGAAAATGCGGGAAAACTAATCGAAGAAGAGGAGTTAAGAGAACAAATTAAAGGTGCAGGAATTGGAACAAGTGCAACAAGAGCAGAAATCATGAAAAAACTTGAAAAAATAAAGTACATAGAAATTAATTCGAAAACGCAAATTATTACACCTACTCAAAAAGGTGAAATCATTTATGATATTGTTTATGGCTCTATGCCAGATATGCTAAATCCAAAATTAACGGCAAGTTGGGAAAAGGGATTAGATATGGTAGCTAAAAAAGAAATTGAACCTAAGGAATTTATGACAAAATTGGAAAAATATATTCATTCTAAATTTGATAAATTAGTAGTTAAAATGTAGAAAGAAAATAATGTCAAATAATTGACAAAACATTCGCAATTTGATATAAAATTTATATACAAAAGAAAGGAGAATAAAAATGAACGAAAAGAAATATAAATCAGTTATCGTAATATGGGGAGCTATATTGCTAATATTACAAGCATTGGCACTTATTGATGTAGTGGGTCTTAGACCAAGTTTATATAGTCAATTATCAAAATTAGAAACATCCTTTATTGCAGTAGGATTAGTCATATTAATCCTAGCATATATGCTTTTATCTTTAAATAAGAAAAAAGCAGGGGCAATTGTAGGAGTGCTAACTGGATTACTTTATATGTTAACTTTTAATGTAGTAAACATGATAGCAGGAATATGTTTCATTGCTTATTGTGCATGGATACTTTGCGAAATGGGAAAAGAATCAAAAAAAGAAGTAAAAAAAGTAGAGAAAAAAGAAGAAATAAAAGAATAACAAATGTGCTTCTAAAATGGAGCACATTTTTTTAGTACAATACTTTCTTTTTGAAAAAAATTATAGTATAATAAAAGGCATCTAAAGTATTTATACTAGGAGAAGATCATGAATCAAATATTAGGAGAACTAGGAAAAAATTCAAAGTTTATTGAATTATTAAATCAAATAGAAGATAAACAAAGTCCGATAACAATATCGGGCTTAAATGACGTAGGAGCGGTACAAGTTGAAACAGCAGTTAATCAATTTGGAAAAAAGCCAATTTGTATCATTACCTATAATGAAATACAAGCCAAAAAAATATATGAAGATATTAAATATTTTACAGATAAAGTTGTACTATTTCCTAAAAAAGAAATAGTAACCTATGATTATGTTGCGGAAAGCAAAGATTTACCATACCAAAGAATAGAAACATTAAATGAAATGCAAGCTAAAAAGAATCTAATTGTAATAACAACAATAGAAGCTATTATGCAGAAACTTCCAGAAAAGAGCTATTTATATAAAAACGAACTAAAACTTAAGGTCGGAGATAATTATAATCTAGAAATACTAAAACAAAAGTTAGTAGAACTTGGATATACGAGATGTGAATTAATTGAAGGGAGAGGACAATTTAGTATAAGAGGAGGAATTGTTGATATTTCTATTGATAATAAGATAGGAATAAGAATTGAATTTTGGGGAGATGAAGTGGATTCGATACGTGATTTTAGTATTACTAGCCAAAGATCTATTAATACGAAAGAATCAGTAACAGTATATCCTGCTCACGAATATGTTTTAGTAAAAAATATTGAAGAGATTTGCAATAAGATAAAAGAGAGTAAGAATAACTTAAATAAAGAGATAATAGAAGAAGATATCGAACAAATAAAAGCAGGAAATTATATTAGTAAAATCGATAAATATTTTGATAGTTTTTATGAAAAACAAAATACGATATTAGATTATTTGAACAATAATTATTGCATATTTTTAGATGAAATAGGAAAAATTAAGCAAAGAGCTAAAAACATACAATTAGATAATAAGAATTTGCAAAGTGCATTAATTGAAAAGAAAAGAATCGTACCAGATGCCATTTCAAATATGATTGATGAAACAAAAATAGAAGAAATTTTGGAAAAAAAACAACTAATTTATATAGCAAAACAAGATTCTAACATAAAAGTACAAGCAGAAAAATATAAATTTAATTATCGCGAAATAAATTATTTTAAAAGTGAAATAGAAAATTTATTTGTTGATTTAGAAAAAGCAATCAATGAAAAAAAGAAAGTGTATATACTATTAGAAACGAAAGAAAAGGCTAAAAAACTGAAAAAAATATTAGATGAAAGAGAAATTTTTTGTAAGATAGAAGAGAAATTAGACAAAACAATAATCGTTTCTTCAAATGAAAGTATTGTTACGATATCAATTGGAAAGCTATCATCTGGTTTTGAAAATTATGAACTAAATCAAGTAGTAATTGTTGCAGATGAATTAATTAGTGGAGAGAAGAAAAAAAGAAGACATACACCTACCATCTTTAAAGAGGGAGAAAAAGTAGTATTTGCAGATTTAAAAGTCGGAGATTATGTGGTACACAAAAAGTATGGTATTGGAATTTACATAGGTGTAAATACAATAAAAGCAGATGGAACCATTAAGGATTATATTAAAATAAAATATCAAAATGATGATATTTTATATATTCCAACAAGTGATTTAGATTCCATTAGAAAATATATTGGTGGAGATACGATACAACCTAAAATTAACAGATTAGGAAGTAAAGATTGGGAAAAAACAAAGGCTAAAGTAAAGAAAAATTTAAGAGAGGTAGCAAGAGATTTAATTGAATTATATGCAAAAAGAGATAAAGCTTTGGGGTATAGTTTTAGTAAAGATACACCATGGCAAAATGAATTTGAAGGAAAATTTGCATACCAAGAAACAGACGACCAATTAAGATGTATCGAAGAAGTAAAAAAAGATATGGAAAGTTCAAAACCAATGGACAGACTACTTTGTGGAGACGTTGGATATGGCAAAACAGAAGTAGCAATACGTGCGGCATTTAAAGCAGCAATGGATGGTAAGCAAGTAGCATATTTGGCTCCAACGACAGTTTTAGCTGGGCAACAGTATCAAGAGTTCAAAGAAAGAATGAAGGATTATCCAATAAAAGTTGAGATATTAAACAGATTTAAGAGCAAAAAATATCAAGATGAAGTTATTAAAAAATTAAAATTAGGAGAAGTTGACATTGTAATAGGAACCCATCGATTGCTTAGCAAAGATGTAGAATTTAAAGATTTAGGACTACTAATTATTGATGAAGAACACCGCTTTGGTGTTAAAGCAAAAGAAAAAATAAAGCAATTAAAAAATAATATAGATGTTTTAACAATGACAGCAACACCTATTCCAAGAACTATGCATATGTCCATTGTTGGAATAAGAGATATGTCTATTATCCATGAACCACCACATAATAGAAGACCAGTTCAAACTTATGTATTAGAATATGATGAAGAAGTTATAAGAGAGGCAATCACCAAGGAACTAGAACGAAATGGCCAAGTATTTTATCTATTTAACAATGTAGAAGGAATTGAAAGAAAAGCAAGTCAAATTTCAGATTTAGTACCAGAAGCAAATGTGGTTTATGCACATGGACAAATGGCTGGAACAAGAATTGAAGAAATTATGCAAGAATTTGTAGACGGTAAATCAAATGTGTTAGTATGTACTACCATTCTAGAATCAGGAATTGATATCCCTAATGCTAATACAATTATTGTTGAAAATGCTGATAGAATAGGGTTAGCTGCGCTATATCAAATCCGTGGTAGAGTAGGAAGGTCTGATAAACAAGCATATGCTTATATTACGTATAAAAAAGACAAATTATTATCAGAAGTAGCAGACAAAAGACTAAAAACCATTAAGGAATTTACTGAATTTGGTTCTGGATTTAAAATAGCAATGAGAGACTTAGAAATTCGTGGAGCTGGAAGTTTACTTGGTGAAATCCAATCAGGGCATCTAGAACAAGTTGGATATGATACTTATTGTAATTTGTTAGATGAAGTGGTAAAAGAAATGAAAGGAATTGAAGTAAGACCAGAAATTGACATTCAAATAGATTTAAATGTTACCAGTTACATTCCTGATGAGTATATAAGCGATTCAAACCAAAAAATAGAAGTATATCAAGATATTGCTCTATGTAAAAATGAAGAAGATATTCAAAATATAATTGACGAAATAATAGATCGATTTGGAAATATGCCAGAAGAATTAGAAAATCTAATTGATATAGCAAGGATAAAATATCTAGCAAAAGAATTACAGATTGAAAAAATCGCAAGTAAAAAAACGGCACTTGTATTTAGCTTTCAACCAAGCGGTAAAGAAGATAAACTTAAAATAGATATACCAAATTTGGTTAAAGAATATGGAAACAAAATTAAATTTTCGGCAGGAATTAAACCTATGATAACATTAGAAATAGGAAGTAATAGTGAGAGAAAGATTTTAAATGATGCAACAAAGTTTTTGAAATACTTATTAGCTTAGTTTTTTGTGTTCTGAGAAAAGACATTAGCTTAAGGTGTAATATATATTAGTTTTTTTACACCTTGTGTGTCCCAACCAATAAAGCTTAAGTTTTTAATTAATATAAATGTTAGGAGAAAAACAATGCAAATAATATCAAGTAAAGATAATGAGTTAATAAAACACATAAAAAAATTAAAAGACAAAAAAGAGCGTGATATCAGTAATGAATATCTTATAGAAGGAATTAAACTGGTAAAAGAAGCGATTCAGGAAGAAGCAAATATTAAACAAATCATTTTATGTGATGATTGTGAAAAAACAGAAAGTATTCCAAAGGACCTAATGTATGAAATTGCAAAATATGACTGTATTTATATTACAAGTAAAATATTTAAATATATATCAGAAGTACAACAACCACAAGGGATTCTAGCAGTTGTAGAAAAAAATAATGTAAATAGTGAAATTGATTATACACAAGATATTATAGTAGCATTAGATGATGTACAAGATCCAGGAAATTTAGGAACAATACTTCGAACAGTTGATAGCATAGGAATTACACAGATACTAGTTTCAAAAGGAACGGCAGACGCCTATAACCCAAAAGTGGTACGATCGACCATGGGTGCGATTTTTAGAGTTAAAATGATAGAATGTGAAGATTTAGCAAAAACACTAAAAGAAATAAAGAAGCACAAATTTAAAATTGTGGTATCTTCTTTACAAACTCAAAATAGTATTTATGATATTGATTACAATAAAAAAGTAATTATCATAGGAAATGAAGCAAATGGAGTAGAAAAGCATATACAAGAAATAGCAGATGAAAGAATAAAAATACCAATGCTCGGAAAGACGGAAAGTTTAAATGTATCTGTTGCAACAGGAATCATTTTGTATGAGTATGTAAGGAGAAAAATTAATAAATAAAAGGATAAAAGCGCACTTAGATAAGTGCGCTTTCGGAGTAACCGTACCACGTATGAATTTAAGAATTAGCCTGAATTTTTTCGAGAATTTTTTTGTAAGTTTCCTCGACATTACCGGTTCCGTTTCGGAAAACGTCCTTGTCAAAAGAATTACCGTTTTCATCCCACAGCCTGCAGGTGTCAGGTGAAAATTCGTCGCAAAGCATCAGGTTTCTTGTTTTAACATCATAGCCGAATTCAACTTTGAAATCAACTAACGTCAAACCGAATTCACTGAAAAATTCTTCAGCGATATCACCAATTTGAGAGGTTAAATCTTTAATTTCCAGTAAATCAGCCATGGGTATAACTTCGAGGCCGTAAGCAGCCGCAGTTTCTGAAATAAATGGATCACCAAGTGAGTCATCTTTATAACATAATTCGAAAGTCATATTATCAAATACTTTTCCAGATTCAATGCCATAGCGCTTGCAGAAGCTGCCTGCTGCGATAAAACGACCGATAACTTCAAGCTTAATCATGTCTGCTCTCTTTACAACTTTTGAATATTCATTGGAACCTTCACAGACAAAATGTGTAGGAATTCCGTTAGATTCGAAAAGTTTAAAAAGAGCTGTTGATATAGCGTTGTTAGTAAGGCCTTTGCCTTTTACAATATCTTTTTTCTCGCCATTTCCGGCAGAGATTCTGTCGGTTGATTCCATTTCAATAAGAAATGGGTTGTTTTTGATTTCGTAGAGGGTATTTGCTTTTCCCTCGTGTAGTTTGTTACCTCTAATTATGTCCATCGTGTTTACTCCTTTTAGGTTGAGATAGACAATCGTCTATCAATTGTTAAAGGTACGGTTATGTTAATAAGTATATCATAAGATTACATAAAATGCAATTCCTTTACAAGTAAAAACTTATAGTGCTTGATTTTTAAAAGTATTTACGATAAAATTGTAAAAAAAATTGAAATAGAAAAAGAGGAATAAAAATGAAATTACATGTCGTAATGGTTGAACCAGAAATACCACAGAATACAGGGAATATAGCAAGAACTTGCGCAGCAACAGGAGCAAAATTGCACTTAGTACACCCTTTAGGATTTGATATTTCAGAAAAAGCAGTAAGAAGAGCAGGATTGGATTACTGGGATAAAGTAGAAATTGAAGAACATGAATCTTTTGAAAAATTTTTGGACAAATATAAACCAGAAAAATATAATATGTTTTTTGCCACTACAAAAGGGAAACATGTATATTCGGAGCCGAACTATAGTCAGATGGAGGAAGTGTTTTTATTATTTGGAAAGGAAACAAAAGGGTTACCAGAAGGTATATTGCAAAAGTACATAGACCAGACAATTCGAATACCTATGCAACCAACTTTAAGATCACTAAACCTATCCAACTCAGTTGCAATTGTGGTTTTCGAAGTGTTAAGACAAAGGAATTTTGAACAATTAGAGGAAATTAGTAGTTATTTTGATGAAATGTAACTTTTGGGGGCAGAACAGATTTGTCGAATTTTGCGATGAAAAATCAATAAAAAAATGGGGAAAGGCTTGGATTTTCCCCATTTTTGTGGTTTAATATAAATAAAGATATATTGTTTATATTAATTTAAGTCTGAATTTTTTTATATTGTAGGAAATTTTAATTCCACTTTTAAATTCAAAAGATTAATTCTAATTACCAAAATCAAAGAAAAAAAGAGAAAAATAAGGAGGCGATACAAAAATAATACCGATTTTACATTGGAATAAATATTGACACATTAATAAAAAACAAATATAATAAGGAGGAAAAAGATTGAAAGCATTTACGTATAAGGACTATATTAAATGTATTCATACCCTAAGACTAAATGCGGTTTTACAATTAGCAGAAGAAGGAACAGAATATAGTATCGAACAAAAGAAATTAAAAAATGGACATGATAAACTTCTTAAAAGTATACTAAAAGATGAAAAAGAAATGGCCAAATTTGTCAATGGGTTTCTAGAACCAAATGAAAAAATAGAAAGTAAAAATTTGATAAAATACACCAATAGTTATATTACAAAAAAATATAAATCAAAAGAAGCAGACATAGTTTATCGATTAAAAAGCAAAGAAATATTTTTCTTAGTGGAGCATCAATCTAGTATTGATAACAGTATGCCATATCGAATTTTAAACTATTGTATTGATATCATGCAAGAGTGGAGCAGAGCAAGAAAAATAAGACGAGGAACGAAATATCCAATTGTTGTGCCAATTATTATCTATACAGGAAACGAAAAGTGGAAGATACCAAAAAATTTTAAAGAAAAACAAATAGGAGACTATGTGTTTGAAAATTATAAAATTGATTTAGAATACAACTTAATCGAAATTAATAAATTGTCTACAAAATTTTTATTACAAAAACGAACTATGTTTGGATATGGAATGATAATAGAAAAATCAAAAGACAAAGAAGAGTTAAAGGAAAACTTAGAAATAATTGTTGAACACATAAAACACAAAGAACAACTAGATAAAATAAAAGATATGTTACTCTATTTATTAAATAATTCATTAGAAGAAGGAACAAAAGAAGAATTATTAGAAAGAATAGATATAAAAATAAAGGAAGGTGAAGATAGTATGAGTAGTTTATATGAAAGGCTCGTAAATGAGAATCGTCAAATGATAAGAAAGGGAAAAAGAGAAGCAAAATTAGAAATAGCAAAAAGATTAATAAGAAAAGGAGAAGATGAAAAAGAAATAATTGAAATTACTCAAATTAATCAAAAAGATTTAGAAAGACTAAAGAAACAAGTATTAGCATGAAGATGACAAGTGGGGCAGTTACAATAAAATGTAATTGCTCTTTTTATATTTTGAATACAAAAATAGGAACTCCTTATGAATGTTTTACATAAGATATATTAGGATAAATGACAAGGAGGAAAACCATGGAAAAGATACTAGAAGGGAGAAACATCAGCAAGAAATATCAAAACAAAGAAGGAGAAGTAATTGCACTAAAAGACGTGAATTTTAGAGTGAATAAAGGTGAATTTGTAAGTATTATAGGACCAAGCGGATGTGGTAAGTCAACTTTACTATCGATTATTGCAGGATTGGAAGAAAAAACAACAGGGGAAATATACATAGAAGGAGAAAAGGTGGAAGGAATATCACCCAAAATAGGATATATGCTACAAAGAGATTGCTTGTTAGAATGGAAAACGGTTTTTAGTAATACCATGTTTGGATTAGAAGTAAAAGGAAAGAAAAATACAGAAAATAAAGAATATGTGGAAGAACTACTAAAAAAATACAATCTATATGAGTTTAAAGACAAATATCCTTCTGAGCTATCTGGTGGAATGAGACAGAGAGTTGCTTTAATTAGAACTCTTGCCGTTAAACCTAAAATATTATTGCTAGATGAAGCATTTTCTGCCTTAGATTATCAAACTAGAATCATGGTAACAAATGATATCTATTCTATTTTAAGAAAAGAAAAAATTACAGCACTTATTGTAACTCATGATATTTCAGAAGCAATTAGTATGTCAGATAGGGTTTTAGTACTAAGTAAGAGACCAGGAACCGTAAAAGATATTCATAAAATTGATTTTGAAATCAAAAACAGAACACCAATTAATTGTAGAGAAAATCCTAAATTTAGCGGATATTTTAATACTCTATGGAAGGAGCTTGGAGTAGATGGATAAATTGGTTATATCAAAAGAAAGAAGGCAATACTTAAAAAATATAAAAAAACAAAAATATCTGGTATTAATGACACAGGTAGTACTATTAGTAGGTTTTTTAGCATTATGGGAAGTATTAGCAAATCAAGGTATTATTGATAGTTTTATTACAAGTCAGCCAAGTAGAATTTTTAATACTTTTATGAATTTAAGTTCAAATGATTTATTAAGACATATAGGAGTTACTGTATATGAAACTGTTGTAGGTTTTCTATTAGGGACATTATTAGGGATCATAATTGCCATAATTTTATGGTGGTCAAACTTCTTATCAAAAGTAGCAGAACCCTATCTAGTGGTATTAAATAGCTTACCTAAAGTGGCACTTCGGACCAATTATCATTATTTGGGTAGGATCAGGAACACCAGCAATTATTGTGATGGCAGTAGCAATTTCACTAATTGTAACAATATTAGAAAATTTAAATGGTTTTTTAAAAACTGATAAAGAAGTCATCAAAATGGCAAGAACCTTTAAAGCAACGAAATTTCAAATATTAACGAAAATTGTCATTCCAGCAAATTTGTCAACCTTTATTAACTCTTTAAAAGTAAATATAGGGCTATCTTTAGTAGGCGTGATATCAGGGGAATTCTTAGTATCCAAAGCGGGTCTTGGTTATTTAATTGTCTATGGAGGGCAAGTATTTAAACTGGATTTAGTAATGACAAGTGTAATAATACTTGGAATTGTAGCAGGGATAATGTATTTAGCAGTATTGCTACTTGAAAAATTTATTTTAAAGTCAAGAAATAGATAAACAGAAACCGAATAAAAAAATGATGGCAGGTACAATTATTCATGAATGTATAATTGTAACCTGTCCCTTTTTATACCTTTTAGGGTAATTTGTGCCTGTCCCTTTTCTTTCCAAAATATACTACAAAAAGTTAACTCTACAGAGTTGACAAATAAAATTCATTATGGTAAATTGAAATTGTAAAAATTAAAGGATGCTAAATAAAACCTTTAAAAACTGGAAGTGAAAGGAGGAAAGAGATATGGCTAAAATTCAAACAGTTGATTATGCAGCAATACCAAATCAAGCAAAGCAAATGAGAACCTATGGAAAAGAACTTAATACGCAAATGACAAATGCTTATAAAAGTATTGCTGATATGCATAGTTCTTGGTATGGAAAAAGATATAATGAATTAGTAAAACAATTTAATAATATGACATCACAAATTAATGAAATGCTAAAACTAGTTGTAACAGATATACCATCTATGTTAGAAAAAGTGGCAAACAATTATTCACAAGCTGATCAAGGAACAAATGTAACATCAGTAAGTAATGAGGCACCAAAAAAGATACAAAACATATCAGTCTCTAATGATGTTGGTATGAGATTCATAACTAATAGTGTTCAACAAACACAGTCAAGTGTTTCTACTAATTTTAAAAATGCCAAAGATAAAATGAATCAAATTGATACAGCATATAGCAAAATTAAATGGTCAAGTGAAGCTTCTGAAGCCTTTAAGACCAAATTTAATAAATTAAAAACTAACATAAATAAATCATTTGATGATATTAATACTCAATTTAAAAAGCTTATGCAACAAGCTCAAGATGATGTACAAAAAGCAGAATCATCTAATACAGTATCATAGCTATAAAGCACATTTTATATGTGCTTTCCCTGATAACTGGGATATACGGTTACCAAGGAAAGCATATATGAAAAAATAATGCCATTTGTTTTAGAAGGGAGTGAGTAAAATGGCAGATTGGGCACAAGTACATTCGCAAATGCTGAATTTACAGCAAGATAAAAGTGCAATGGAATATTTTAAAGAACAAATAAATGAAGCAATAACAGAATTAGAAAATGCCAAAAAACATATTAATACAGCAAAAACAGAATTGGGAAAAGCTTATACAGGACAAGTTGCTAAAGAAAAGGGAAAAAAATTAGAAAATGAAATACAAGAGATTAATAGTATAAAACAAGAACTAAAAAATAGAGTACAAGAACTTAACCAAAAAATCAATTCATTAAGTCAAGATATAAGTGCAAAACAAAATGAACTCCAAAGTTTATAACGTAATTAAAAAGAAAAGGGGAAAAAGATGGCAGAATTAAAAATTGATATAGATGGGATAAATAATAAAGTCATACCACTACTTAATAAAGCTAAAACAGAATTAGAATCAGCAGCAAGTAGCCTTTCTGCAATTAGTTATTCACCAGATTATTATAAATTCACTAATCGAAGTAGAGTACAAAGTGTTTTACCTCAAAATATAAGAAATATAAAAACAAATGTTAATAATATAAATAAATGGCTAGGAGAGATTGAAAACAGATTTAAAAATGCCGATAAAAAAAGTAATACGGCAGTAAACTCTTTAGTATCACAAATGGAAAATATTGATTTATCGTTAAGTATAAGTAAAACAGGAGGAAATGTAAAAACAGTAACAAATAGTGCAAAAAAGACGAGCAATAATAAAAACACAAATCCTTTTGAAGAAGGATGGAATAATGTAGGTGCTTGGATTTCAAATGGCTGGAATGGTATTTGTTCATTTGCAGAACAAAGTTGGAATAATGTTTGCGCAACTGTTTCAAATGGCTGGAATAGCATTTGTTCGTTTGGTGAAGAAATATGGAATGGTGTCAGTTCATTTGCACAAGAAGCATGGAATACGATTACTTCTATGGCAAGTGAAGTAGAAAAGGCGATTAATTCTGTAGGAGCACATATAAGCTCAGCTTGGAATTCATTTTGTACAGAAGTATGGCCCAATATATGGGATGGGATACAAAGTACTGCCGCATCGGTATCTAATGTAGTAATAGGATTTGTAAAAGGATTAGGGCAATTCATAGAATCTTTAGTGGATCTTGTAGTTATTCTTGGTACAGCAATAGGTAGTATTGGAACTGGAATTTATGATGGAATTAGTTATTTAGTAAGTTTAGCAAATGGAACATCTGATGAATGGGAATCAGTTACAGGAGCAATGTGGGGAAACGTAATGGGATTTGTTGCAGAAGACCATGTAGGAAATGCGTTTGCTGACTTCTATAAAAACAATGTGGTAGGACAATGGTTAGATGAACATGCCATAGATGTTTGCAAGTCAGATGGTATTGTGACTAATGTCGCTTCAGGACTTGGATACGTGGCAGGTATCATTGCATTAACAGTAGGTACATTAGGAATAGGTACGGCTGTAAGTGCAGGGGCAACTACAATGTCTTTTGCTACGACTTCAGCAGTTGTAGCTGCTGCTGCAGGAACAGGTAAATATACTCAGGAATCTTGGGGAAAAATGCGAGATTCTTCTTGGGAAGGTATTGAAAGAATGCATGAAAAAGGAGAAATAACAGAAGAACAATATGAGTCTTATATTATGGTTAGAAACTTAACAGATGAACAATGGGCAGAAATTGAAGAAGAATATAAATCTGGAGCAATAAGTGAAGAAGAATATGAGGCTATGAAACAAATCAGAGAAATACCAGAAGATTGGAAGACTTTCGAAAATGGAGCAAAAGGACTATTTTATGGTGTAGCAAATGGAGTCTGGGAAGGAGTTCAATGGTATGTTGGAGGTAAATTAGCTGGTTGGGCTGTAAAAGGACACCAAGTAGCTACATCATCTGTTAGAGTCGGAGCAGATACCGCTTTTAATGGATTAGATACACCATTTAGAACTGCTATGGATACCATTACTTATGGAAGAACATGGGATCAGGCGTGGGAAGAACAAGGTGGATGGCAATCGTTATTGACAAATATAGGAATTGGTCTAGTAGGTTCTGCAGGAGGAGAAATTTTTGATGGAGTAAAATTGAATAAAGCATCAAAAGTTTTGGATCAAAGCCAAATATTTGATGATTTAGATGAAATGTCGGCTAAAGAATTAAAAGAAGCATTATTGCAAGATCAACAAGCTGGAAAGATTAACTTATCAAAAATGACACAAGAAGAATTAGAGAATGAAGTATTAAATAAAATATCAAGCATAAATGAAGAAATTGATAACATATTTGCTAAAGAAATAAAACAAGTGACTAGAAAGATAAGCAATAGAAAGTTATATAATGATGTTGATGAATCTTTAGTAAATCAAGTTAAGTCAAATTTAATGAATAAACACATTAATAAAGAAATAGATTTATCTACAATGTCTAAAAAAGAGATACAAAATCAGATAACAGCAGAAGTGAGTAATATAAAAAATACGCTAAATTCTATTATTAAAAATTCTAATTTTAATAAAACAAATTTAATAGAAGGAATTGTAGATACTATCCCAAAAGAGTTAGATGATTTAACAAAAGCAAGAATGGTATATTTAAAATTGAATCAAAGTGTTACATATTCTGATCAATATTTTGCAATGAATACAGCAAAAAATTTATATCAGGATGAATTATCTGAGATGTACAATAGAAATTTTGATATATCAAATTTATCAACTAATTCGATTATTTGTAGCAATTGGTCAAATATATATGCTGATTTACTACAAGAAGTAGGAATCAATCCTAAAAAAATAGAGATAATACAATCAGGAAATGCAGTAGGATCACATAGATGGGTAAAAATGGAATTAGATGATGGAAAAATACTATATGCCGATGCTACGAACAACATTAATGGAATGACAGATTTAGCAAATTCAAAATTAGGAAACTCAACTGGAGGATTTATAATAACAACTTCAGAAGAATATGCAAAGCTAAGGAAAATATATGGAGATAGTGATGCACAGACTTTTAAAGCAATAAATAGTAACAAAAATCCTACTATATCAAAAATAGATGAAAATATAGGATATTCTAATCAACAATATATGAAAGACTTTGAAGATATTATAGATATATATGGACAAGCCTCATCAAATTCCATATCATTAGATGATAAAATCAATATTTTTAAAGACATATTAGAAAGTAATGACTATAGTTCATTAGATGTATTTGTAATGTCAAGACAATATGTATCAAAATTTTTCGGGTCTGATGGAAGTGCTCATCTTTATGTTAAAGGAGATCAGGCCATTAGTGTAATAGAAATTTGGACAGATGACAACAACTTTAAATATTTGTATAAAGTTAATGATTCAAATATAAATATAGCAGACAATATTGATAATATTATTAAGGGGGCGACAAAAAAAGGATGATAGAAGAACGTAAAAAAGTAGAAAAAATACTAAAAGAAAAAATAAAATCTTTGGAAAATGAGCATAAAGAAAGTAATAAAAAGGAACTAGAAAAATTTAATGCACTATATAGATTAATTACTAATCAATATAATACATTTTTTAATAAGTTAGATATAAATGTAGCATTAAAAATTCTTGAAGATATAGGTATAGAAAAAGAAAACTTACAGGAAACATATAAAAGATTGATGCAAGAAGAAATTGGTAAGAAATATATTTTAATGGATATTGATTTAAATAATAAGGAGGAAAGATAATGGAAAAGATTGAAGAAAAATATTTACCAATCGGAACTGTAGTAATGTTAAAAGGAGGTACAAAAAGAGTAATGATATCAGGATTTTGTGCTATAGAAGAGCACAATACTGAAAAAAACAAAATGTGGGATTATAGTGGATGTTTATATCCAGAAGGATTTTTATCTTCTAATCAAACCTGCTTATTTGACCATGAGCAAATTGAAAAAATATATCATTATGGTTTAATTGATGAAGAAGAAGAAAAATTCAAAGCACAATTAAATGAATTACTAGTTGGAGCAAAAGAACAAACAGAAAAAAAGGATGAACAATAAAAAGAAAAGTATAAATAGGCGGTGAATTTCATTGATTGCGACATTAATAGGAAAAAATGTAATGTATAAAGTAACTTTGCCAGAATTTATAAGAGGTAATTATAGTATTAATGATGAAAGCGACAAGAAGTTGATTAATATCGAGAGTGTAAATGGAAATTGGCAAATTGTGAGCAACAATCATTTTAAAATAATAGATTCAAAAGAAGTTAATGATATTAAAAATGGTAAGCTATCAAAAAAATTTCAAGGAAAAACAATTGAGAATGTAATATTAAAAGAATATAGTGTTCATTATATTATTTTTAACAATTCAGATGAAATATGGATTTTATACTGTGCACCCACATGCGAAGAGTTCATTCATTTAGATGTAAGAGCATCTTCTGAAATGATAATTGGACGAGATAAAAATAATCATATTTCATATGATAGACCATTCATTAAAAATAAACATATACGAATTTTTTATAGTAATGGTAGATTATTATTAGAAAATTTCGATGTGAATTATGGATGTTTTATTAATAATAAACCTGCTCGGAAATAAAGTGAAACTATTATTTAATGGTGATGTTATTTTTGTAATGGGACTAAAAATAATCATCATGGGAAGAAGTATATTTTTAAATAATCCATTAAATAAAGTAAGCTTTAATAATGAAATGTTTACTATTAATATGAGGGAATATGATTTTACAAATTTAAAAAAGGAAGACGAAGATGATATAGAGATATATTCAGAAAAAGATTATTTTGCGAAAGCACCTAGAATAACAAATATCATTGAACGTGAGAAAGTAAAAATAGATTCGCCACCACAGGCTCAAAATAAAGAAGGAATGCCAATGATTCTGACATTGGGTTCTACTTTATCAATGGGAGCAGTCATGTTAATCTCAAGCTTTTCTACGGTAAGTGGATTAATAACTGGAAAGGCAACTCTTGAAGAATCCTTGCCTTCATTATTAATAGCTTTATTGATGTTAGTGGGGATGATTTTACTTCCTATACTTGAGAGAAAATATGAAAAAAAGCAAAAAATCAAATATGAAGAAAAAAGACAAGAAAGATATAAAAAATATATCAATTCAAAAGCTGAATTAATAGATAATATCATGAGTAAACAAAGAAAAATCCTTTTTGATAATTATGTATCTGCAGAAGAGTGTAATCATATCATTCAAACTAAAAATGCTAGATTATGGGAAAGAAATATAGAAGATTACGATTTCCTAACAGTTAGACTTGGAATTGGAGATGTTCCACTAGAAATTGATATAGAATATCCAGAAGAGCAATTTACAATGGAAGATGATAACTTAGTCGAAATTTTAAGCACGATAGGAAATAAATCTAAAATACTAAAAGATGCACCAATTACTATGTCATTAGCCCAAAGGAATATTTCTGCTTTAATGATACAAGACAATGAAAAATTAGTAGAAAAATTTATACAAAGTTTAATTATGCAATTAATCACATTCCATAGTTATGAAGATTTAAAACTTGTATTTTTATTAAAAGAAGATAGACAAAAAAAATGGGAACATATGAAAATGTTACCACATATTTGGAATAATACAAAGCAAATTCGTTTCTTTGCAGATGATTATAAGGATATGCAAGAAATTTCAAAATACTTAGAAGAAGAACTCGCAAATAGACTTAATATTAATGAAGAAATCGATTATAGATCATTTGTACCATACTATTTAATTATTACAGATGATTATAAAAAAATAGAAAATTTAAAAATTATTACAGAAATATTAAAAACAAAAATTAATGTTGGATTTAGTATTTTATGTATTACCGATAATTTAATGAAACTTCCTAATGAATGTAAAACTTTTATTAGTTTAGATAACAACAACCATGGAATTATGTTTGAAAGTGAAATATCTTCTACTAATCAGAAAACATTTAAATTTGATGATTCTTATACATTCTTCTTTGAAAAAATATGTAAAGAACTAGCCAACATTCCGATTAGATATACATCTTCCGGACAAATGATGTTACCAAATAGTTATAGCTTTTTGGAAATGTATGATGTGGGAAAAATTGAACAATTAAATATATTGCAAAGATGGAAATCGAATGATTCTACGAGATCATTGCAAGCACCAATAGGAATAGACACATCGGGAATGCTAATCATGTTAGATATTCATGAAAAATTCCATGGACCACATGGATTAATTGCAGGTTCAACAGGTTCAGGAAAGAGTGAATTTATTATTACTTACATATTATCGTTAGCCATTAATTATCATCCTGATGATGTAGCTTTTATATTAATCGATTATAAGGGTGGTGGATTAGCTGGAGCTTTTCAAAAACGAGAAGTTAAATTACCACATTTAGTAGGAACCATTACGAACATTGATAAAACAGGACTTCAAAGATCACTTGCTTCCATTCAAAGTGAATTAAGAAGAAGGCAAGTCATGTTTAATGAAGCCAGAAATAGAATTGATGAAGGAACCATAGATATTTACAAATATCAAAGAATGTATCATGAAGGAGTAGTAGATAAACCAATTCCACATTTATTAATCATTTGTGATGAATTTGCAGAGTTAAAGCAACAACAAGAAGAATTTATGGACGAATTAATGAGTGTTTCGAGAATAGGGCGTAGTTTGGGTGTTCATTTAATTTTAGCAACACAAAAGCCGGCAGGAATTGTAAACGAACAAATCCGTAGTAATAGTAAATTTGGAATATGTCTAAAAGTACAGTCTACAGAAGATAGCAATGATATTATCAACAGACCAGATGCCGCAAATTTAAAACGTGCCGGTCAATTTTATATACAGGTTGGAAATAATGAATATTTTACAATGGGATTATCTGGATATTCTGGTGCACCATATTATCCATCTGATACGACTAAGAAGAAAGTAGACAATTCAATTGGAATTATTTCTAATATAGGAAGTATCATAAAAGAAGTAACAAATGAAACACAGAAAAAAATAAGCAGTAATGGTGAGCAATTAACCAATATTGTTAAATATATGCATGAAATAGCAAAACAAGAAAATATAAAATCAGAACCATTATGGCTGGAAAATATCCCAGAAACAATATATATCAATCAGATAAGAAAAAAATATCATGTTGAAAATACGAAAAATGTTGTCAGTCCTGTTATTGGAGAATATGATGATCCATTTAATCAACGTCAAGGAGTTGTTCATTTAAATTTATCGAATGATGGAAATACCATTATTTATGGAAATGCTGATAGCGGAAAAGAAACATTACTTAGCACAATTGTATATGATATCATAACTAATTATGATACAGAAGAAGCACAATTATATTTATTTGATTTTGGTAGCGAAGCATTAAAAATATTTAAGAAAAGCCCGCATGTTGGCGATGTCGTATTCATGAACGATACGGAAAAAGTAAGCAGATTTTTTGAAATGATACAAAAAGAAATTAAAGAAAGAACAGCAATATTATCCGATTATGGTGGAAATTATAATTTATATATAGATACAAGTGGAAAAAAAATGCCAATGATTACTGTTATAATAAATAATTATGAAGCTTTTTGTGAAAATTATGAAGATGAATATGATGATTTATTTTTAACACTAACAAGAGAAGGGGTAAAATGCGGTGTTGTATTTATCATTACGGCTAATACCGCAAATGATGTTAGATACCGTTTAGCCCAAAACTTTAAACAAAAGATAGCGTTACAATTAAATAATGAGGATGACTATTATAATATTTTTGATGGAGTAGGCAAAAAAAGACCATCTCATATTTTTGGTAGAGGATTAGTGAAATTAGAAGATATATATGAATTTCAAACAGCCAAAATATGTGAACCAGAAAAATGGAATTCACATATAAAAGAAGTAATTCAAGAATTAGATAAAATTTATCAGACAAAAGTAAAATCGATACCTACCTTACCAGATAAAATTACAATGGAACAAATCAAGGATTCAATAGAAAACTTATCTTCATTCCCAATTGGAATTAGAAAGAAAAATCTTAATATTTATAAATATGATTTTAAAAAGAATATGATTCATATCATTACTTCAAAGAACATAGAAGATAGCATAGAATTTACTTCTCATGTTCTAGAAGCAATCAAACAATTAGAAGATATTAATATTGTTATTTTTGATGCAGAAAGAATATTACAAAGTAAAAAGGTAAATTTAGGGTTAAATTATAAAAATTTTGTACTAGGAATAGAGAATAATTCCAATAAAAATAAACAAGTATTAGGCATCATTATTGGAATTGATAAATTTTTAAATGATTTAGAAAATGGAGAGGAAGAATTCCATGAAATGCTAAAAAAAGCAGAAGAATCAGGAAATTACAACTTCATCATTGTAGATAATGCTAATCGTTTCAAAAACCATGAGTATGATGAATGGTATAAAGAATACCTTTCTGGAGATACAGGAATATGGGTAGGAAAGGGCATGAGTGACCAATTTTTAATCAATATAAATTCAAGCAATAATGATATCCAAAATAATTGTGGCGAAAGTTTTGGTTATGTAATTAAACAAGGAGAACCAGACTTGATAAAACTTTTAGGAATGAAAGAAAAAGGAGAAGAAAATGGATAAAATATTAGTTAAAGTATATGTTCCTATGTTAGAAAAAATATATGATGTGTGGATTCCTTCTCATAAAAGAATTTACAATGTGATTGATCTTCTCATAAAAGCAGTAAATGAATTAAATGATAATTGCTATAAACCAAATAAAATGCCAATGCTGTATGATAAGATTACTGCTAAAATATATGATATCAATTTAAGTGTAAAAGAGTCTACTATGAGAAGTGGAACAGAAATTGTGTTATTGTAGGATAGAATTTATGAAAGAATTACTAATATAAAAAGTTAGTAATTCTTTTTTGTTAACAAATTTTCTAGCTAAACATAAAATATACAGAAAAGAGGAGGTGTGATATGAAAAAAAGAACTATAATTTACATCGCAGTAATACTTGTAATGCTAGTAATAGCAGTAGGAGTATTTATAGCAAAGAAACAGACTGGTAATAAAGAAGATTTGAAAACTATAAAAGTAAATGAAGTAACTCGTTCTGTATTTTATGCTCCACAATATGTAGCAATCAACAATGGATATTTTGAAGAAAATGGAATGGAAATAGAATTGACAACAGGACAGGGAGCAGATGCAGTTATGACAGCAGTATTAAGTAATCAGTGTGACATTGGTTTTGCGGGACCAGAAGCATCTATTTATGTATATAATGAGGGAAAAGAAGATTATACACAAGTATTTGCACAAATGACTAAAAGGGATGGATCGTTTTTAGTTTCAAAATCAAATGCAGAAAACTTTAGTTGGCAAGACTTAAAAGGAAAAACCGTAATACCAGGTAGAAAAGGTGGAGTACCATATATGACTTTAGAATATGTACTAAGAAAGAATGGAATTGATCCAGAAAAAGATTTAATATTAGATGATAGCATTAAATTTGACTTAATGGCAGGAGCTTTTGCTAGTGGAAATGCCGATTATGTTACATTATTTGAGCCAACAGCTTCTATGACAGAAGGGCAAGAAAAAGGATATATTGTAGCATCTGTTGGAGAAGCAGCAGGTGAGATTCCATATACAGCGTATTTTACAAAGAAAAGTTATATAGCCAATAATGAAGATACAATACAAAATTTTACGAATGCAATTTATAAAGGACAAAAATGGGTAAAAGAACATACAAGTAAAGAAATAGCAGAATCTATTGTAAGCTTTTTCCCAGACACAGATATAGATCAACTTGCAACTGCTGTTCAAAGTTACAAGGATATTGAAGCATGGAATGATACACCAGTATTAACAAAAGAATCTTTTGAACGATTAGAAGAAGTTATGATAATGGCAGGGGAATTAGAGGAAAATGTACCATATGATAAAATAGTCAATAATAAATATGCTGAAAATGTAGAAGATTAGGCTGAATGGGACGGTGGCTAAATGGGTGGCTAAATGGGGACGGGTACATAGTGACCAAATTTTGGTCACTATGTACCCGTCCCCATTTAGCCACCCATTTAGCCACCTTTTTAGCCATAAAACTTCAAAAATACAGAATAGTGAAAAAATAAAGAGATAAAGCGAGAATTAATCAATAAAATTTTACATATAAAGCAAAACGAAACTTTGACAACTGGAACTTATAATGATAAATTTACTGATGAGAAGGGACGTGAAATAATGAAAATAATTGAAGCAAATATTGATTATAAACTGATAGGAGAAAGGATAAAAGAGGCAAGAAAGAATGCCAGATTATCACAAGAAAGATTAGCTGAAATGATTGATGTTACTACTGTATACATAAGTAGAGTAGAAAGAGGAGGGCAAATAAATTTAAAAAGACTATCACAAATTTCAATAGCATTATCTGTACCAATAGAGCAATTACTGAATGGAACCACAATGGAATGTAAGAATTATTTAAATAAAGAGTTTCAAGATTTATTATCGCAATGTACAAAAGATAAACAAAGGTTAATTTACAATATTGCCAAAATAGTATCAGGGATAAAATTCGTATAGAAAATGGCTTTTGTTTGCTTTACAAAAACAAAAAAATAGTATAAACTACATAAATAGATAAGAAAAAACAAAAGGTGATAATAGATGTATTTAAAAAGACTAGAATTACAAGGATTTAAATCCTTTGCTGATAAAACAGTATTAGAATTCATGCCTGGAATTACAAGCGTAATTGGACCAAATGGATCTGGAAAAAGTAATATATCAGATAGTATAAGATGGGTACTTCGGAGAGCAAAGTATGAAGTCTTTAAGAGGGACAAAATCTTTGGATATCATATTTGCTGGAACACAAAATAGAAAGTCTCTAGGATTTGCGGAGGCTTCTTTAGTGTTTGATAATTCAGATGGAGGTTTACCAATTGAATATACAGAAGTAACGGTAACAAGAAAAATATATAGAAGCGGAGAAACCGGATATTATATTAATAAAGTACCTTGTCGATTAAAAGATGTGTTAGAACTATTTATGGACACAGGAATTGGAAAAGATGGCTATTCTATTATAGGACAAGGAAAAATAGATGAAATTCTAAGCAACAAATCAGAAGATAGAAGAAATATATTTGAAGAAGCAGCTGGAATCGTAAAATATAGAACGAGAAAACAAGAATCAGAGAAAAAGTTGGAACGAACAAAATTAAATTTGCTTAGAATCAATGATATCTTAGCAGAAATAGAAACAAATATCGAACCACTAAAAATGCAAGCAGAAAAAGCAAAGAAATATCTAGACTTACGAGAAGAATTAAAAAGTATAGAGATAGGGTTATTTATTTATAATATAGAAAAATACAAAACAAATCTCGAAGAAATTGTAAAAGACGAAGAAATTTATACGAGTCAATGTAAGGATGAAGAGGGAAGATTAGAAAGAATTAAACAGCTGAAAGAAGAACTAAAATCAGAAATTGATGATATTACCATAAAAATAGAAGATATGTCTAATATTGGTTTTGAAAGTCAAAAAGAAATTGAAATGCTAAATTCCGATATTAATGTGGCAAATACCAGAATCACAAATAACAAAGAAAACAAGCAAAGATATGAAAAAGAGATAGAAGAATCCAAATCAAGACTACAGGAATTACACGAAGAAATGGAGCAAAAACAAGAAAAGAAAGAAAACTTAAAACAAAACAAAGAAAAGTTCGAAAAAGAATTGAAACAAAAGCAGGAAGAACTAGCTAATATAACAAAGAAACTATCAAGCAAAGAACTAGAAATTGAAGGATATAAAGCACAGGTAGAAGCAAATACAGACAAAAAATATGAACTACAATCAGATGTAAATAGTCAAGATATTAATTTTGATAACTATGAAAAAAGACAAAAGCAAATAAAAAATGAAATTACTTCTCATATTTCAGAATTAGATAGTACAAGATTACAAAAAGAAGAAATAGCAAAAGAATTTCATGAAATTGATTCAAAAAGGAATAAAATTGTAACGAACCTAGAAGAAATAAATCAAAAAAGAGAAGAAGCGGATAAAAAAATTAGCAATTACCAAAATACGATAAATGCTTATCAAAGTGAAATGAGAATGAAAGAATCAAAGTTAAAATTCTTAATAGAAACAGAAAGAGAAAAAGAAGGATATATTAAGAGTATAAAGTCACTATTAAAAGACTGCGAAAGTATGAAAGAACTTGGGAGAGGTATGCATGGCGTTCTAGCTAATATTATAGAAGTCCCTGAAGAATATCAAACAGCAATTGAAATGTGCTTAGGAGCAAGCTTACAAAATATTGTGACAGATACAGAAGAAGATGCTAAAAAACTAGTAGAGCATTTAAGAAAAAATAATTTAGGAAGAGCATCTTTTTTACCAATCACATCTGTTAAAGGAAGAAAGTTAGATAAGATAAAAGGACATGAAAAAGGTGTGATAGGAATTGCATCAGATTTAGTTAAATTTAACAAAAAATATGAACAAATCATATTAAATTTATTAGGAAGAACAGTTATCGTAGATAACATGGAAACGGCAATCAAGGTAGCAAAACAAAATGGATATTCTTTTCGAATCATAACCGTTGAAGGAGATGTTATTAATCCATCAGGAGCCATTACTGGTGGTTCTGTGGCAAAAAAGACAGTTAATATTCTAGGAAGAGGAAGAGAAATTGAAAAATTAGAAAAAGAAATTAAAAAATTAAAAAATAAAATAGAAGAATTAGAAAAAGAAAAACAAGATTATGAACAATCGGTGGAAGATACTTTGGAAGGAGCAACCAGTTTAGAAAAAGAATTACAAGAAATAGATATTACTTATGCAACAGAAAAACAGAAATTAGTTTCAATTGAAGAAAATATTGCAAAAATAGAACAAAGATTAAATAAACTAAAAGAAGAACAAGCAAATTTAGAAAAAGAAAAAGAACAGACAATTTTAAACAAACAAAAAATACAAGAAGAGATGAAAAGATTAACGGAAGAAACAGAAAAATTAAACAAAATAATTAGTGAATTTGCTGACTTAAATAAAGATAACCAAAAACAGGTAGATGATTTAAATTTTGATATTACAAATTTAAAAATATCAGTATCTTCTTTTGACGAAAGTGAAGCATCCATTCAGGAAATACAAGAAAGAATTAATTTAGAAGTTGGAAATACAAATAAAAGCATAGAAAATAAACAAAAACAAATGGAACAAATAGAGCAAGACAATTTTAATTTAAATAAATCTATTGAAGAAATACAAGAAAAAATAGAAGCAATCAAAGAAGAAGTAAAAAATAGCAGCTTAAAAGTTGAAGAATTAAAAAAACAAAGAGTAGAAAAAAGTGAAAAATTAAAGGCACAAGAAGATGAAATGACAGCTAAATTTAAAATAATTGAAGACTTGAAAGCTCAAATTGTTAAGATTGATGTAAAAAAGACCAAAATAGAAGATGATATAAATACCATTATTAATAAAATGTGGGAAGAATACGAATTGACGCCGAATACTGTAAAAGAATATAAGAAACCAGAAAATGTGGCATTAACGCAAAAAAAAGTAAACTATTTAAGAAAAGATTTACGAGAGTTAGGCAGTGTAAATGTAGACTCTATTGAGGAATATAAAACTATGAAAGAAAGATATGACTTTATGTGTGAGCAAAGAGTGGACTTAGAAGATACAATGGCAAAATTAAGAAAGATTATTAATGACATGACAGCTACCATGAAAGAACAATTCAAAACACAATTTGAAATTATCAACAAAAATTTTGCGGAGGTATTTAAGGAATTATTTGGTGGAGGAAATGCATCATTAAAATTAGAAGATGAAGAAAATATATTAGAATGCGGAATTGAAATTACCGTACAACCACCAGGAAAAAAATTACAAAATATGATGTTATTATCAGGAGGAGAAAAAGCTTTTACAGCAATTGCCTTATTATTTGCAATTTTAAAAATAAATCCAGCACCATTTTGTGTACTAGATGAAATAGAAGCAGCACTTGATGATGTAAATGTATATCGTTTTGCAGAATACTTAAAGAAGTTTTCAAAAGATACACAATTTTTAGTCATAACACATAGAAAAGGAACAATGGAAGTAGCAGATACCGTGTATGGTGTAACCATGGAGGAGAATGGAATTTCTAAATTATTGTCTATGAAATTAAAATAACAATTGGGGATGTTTCCTTTTGGACATTGTAGGAGAACTGATAGGAAAAACTAATATAGGAGGAGTGCTAGGAGCAAAATGGGGATATGGGACTCACTATGTGGAAAATTGTTATTCGCTAGAAGATTTTAATTTAGCAGGGAATGTGACGACGACTAATGGAGTTTTAGAAGTTACAAATAGTCAAACATATAGTTTAGATTATATGAAATCTAATATTTTTTGAATTTACTAAATAATTATGTAGATGAATATAATAGTGGTGAAAAAGAATATACAAATTCAAAAGAACTAATACGTTGGAAATTAGATAAAGAAACAGGATATCCAACATTGGATTTTTAAATGATAAAGATATTCACTTAATAAGGAAACCACTCTAATAGGATAGGATAGTAGCTGAAACTTTGTATGCCTAGCCACAATTAATGTAGTACAATGTACTACATTGCTCGTACCTCGCAATGGAACGAATTGTCATACAATTTGTCGTAAAAGTATTGACGAAGAAACTACGAAAATATAAAATAACTATAGATATAACAAAAATGTCATGTATACACTGATAAAATAAGCGGAATAATAACAAAAGAAGGAGAGAAAAAGGAAAAATGAAAAAGATTCAAAAAAGCAAGAGAGAAATCAGCATAAGAAACAAGGAAAATCTATCTACAGACAGTAAAAATACAACATCAGGAATTACATTAATAGCATTAGTAATTACAATTATTGTGCTTTTAATCCTTACAGGAGTAACTATTGCGACTTTGACTGGAGAGAATGGAATTTTGACACAAGTAGGAAATGCCAAAGAAGAAAACCAAAGATCACAAGCAGAAGAAGAAGTAAAACTCGCATTAGGAAATTTACAAATTGAGGAAAGTCAAAGTGCTATATCACAAGATGATAAAAGAGAGATATTAGAAGAAGACTTAAAACAATTTTATCCAAAACAACAACCAGAATCAACAGTTGAAATAGAAGGAGCCGGATTTTTAATAAATCATAGAGGATATCAATTTGAAGTAGATGAAAATTATACTGTATTATTCATAGAACATTTTGATGCAGAAGAATGGGATAAGAATGCAGCAGATGAAGATTGTTTTATTTGGGGAAGTAATATACCAGGTGAAGAAGGATATGGCATCGTTATAGGGTATAATGCTAATATAACAAATTATACAACATTAAGATTTCCAAGCAGATGTACCAATATTGTTATTGATACTTCATATATTAGCGGATCGGAAGAAAGAACTTTTACTAAAAATATAAAAGAGGTAGAATTACCTCGAACTGTTACAGAAATAGAAAGGAATGCATTTAGCGAATATAATTTTACACAAATGACTAAAATAAATATTCCAAGGAGTGTAACAAGTATAGGAGATTCTGCATTTTATAATTGTACAAGTTTAAGCAGTATAACAATCCCAAGCAGTGTAACAAGTATAGGAAATAATACATTTTATAATTGTACAAGTTTGAGTAGTGTAACAATGCCAAGTAGTGTAACAAGTATAGGAGATTATACATTTAATTACTGTAGAAGTTTAAGTAATATAACAATTCCAAAGAGTGTAATAAGCATAGGAAGTTGTGCATTTGAAGGTTGTACAAGTTTGAGTGGTGTAACAATACCAAGTAGTGTAACTATCATAGGAAATAGTGCATTTGCTGATTGTACAAGTTTGAGCAATATAACAATTTCGAGTAATGTAACGAATATAGGAGATAGTGCATTTAGTTCTTGTAGTAAGTTAACAAATATAGATGTGAGTGCAAATAATCAAAATTATAGCAATAAAGATGGAGTACTATTTAATAAAGATAAAACAAAGTTGATTCAATATCCTGCTGGAAAACAAGATACAGTATATATAATACCAAGTAGTGTGATAAGTATAGAAGCAACAGCTTTTTCTGGTTGTACAAGTTTGAGTAGCGTAACAATACCAAGTAGTGTAACTAGCATAGGAAATGGTGCATTTGCTAATTGTACAAGTTTGAGCGATATAAAAATTCCGAGTAGTGTAACGAATATAGGATACACCGTATTTTCCTATTGTAGAAGTTTAAGTAATATAACAATTCCTAGTAGTGTAATAAACATGAGAAGTTATGTATTTCAAGGATGGACTTCATCACAAACGATAAATATACAAGAATACACAAGCAAACCTTCAGGATGGTATAGTGATTGGAGATATAATTGTTATGCTAAAGTAGTTTGGGGGCAATAAAATAAAAATAATGCCTAGGATTTGAGAAAATATTCAAATATTAGATAAAAACAAATCTTACCACCCCTATCAAAACAAGCAAAACACCAGAAATAACAGACCAAATATTATCGGCAAATGACTTAAGCGGTGAAGATTTTTCCCAAGTATATTTCCAAAGCTCAAAAAAATAAGTTGAAAAATAGAAATAAACAAAGGAAAAAGAAAAGAACTAACACCAATAATGCTATCAAGAGCACCAATACAAAAGCAATCTAAAGAAAGAGCAAAACCTAAAAAGAAAGCTTCTTTCTCATCAATCGAATTAGAAGAATCCAAATCCGAGGAGGTAGGATTCTTAATAATCTTAATGGTAACACCTAAAAAATCAATAAAAAAACTATAAATTTTTTCATTATTTTCATAAATGGGCTCAGAAGGAGATACCTTTTGAGTCACATTTTTTTTATCTTTGCGAATTGCTTGAAAGCAAACAAAAATACCCATAGCAATTAAAATCAAGTTTCCTATCAATTTGGTAGCAAAATCGGAGAAAATATTTTTTAAGATATCACCAAACCAAACGGACAAAAGCGAAAGTGAAAAAGAGATGACAAATAAAACCACTTTTGCCATGTACGAAATTTTTGTATTTTTAATTCCATATGTAATTCCAATTCCGAGAGAATCTATACTACTAGAAATAGCTAAAATAATCGAATTAATCAACATAATATTATCACTCCTAAAGTATCATATGTCGAAAAAAGAATTTTGCCATCATTTTGTTGAACACAATTAAAATTGTCATAAACAAAGTACAATCCACACAAAATATAGGCAGAAAAGTTCAAAAAATATGTCGACACTTGCGACGAAAACTATGATTGAAATATTGAAAAAACTGATATTTTATGTTTTAATATCAGTGTGCAATTATTTTTGAAATTGCAAAAAATAACAACTTTGTAGTACAGATAAAAATTCATTCAAGAAATTTATGAGATATTATTTATTTTCTAAAGTTTAAAATCTTACAAATCCAAATAAAAAAGAAAAACAAAATCAGAAGGGAGGGTAGCTTTTACTAAAGACAAAAAGATAATTACATAAAAGTAAAAATATACTGATTAGGTATTGAAAAACATTATTTAATATAGTACAATAAAGGAGGAAATATGGTAAAAAATATAACAAAAAAACTACCCTTAACATCTGATATTGTTTTTAAAAGAGTTTTTTCGAAAGAAGGAAATGAGGATATTTTAAAAGCCTTATTAGAAGCTATCTTAGAAATATCAATTCAAGATGTTGTTGTTAAAAATCCAGAATTACCAAGAAACTTATATGAGAGTAAAGCTGGAATATTAAATGTCAAAGTAGAAATCGACAAAAATATTATTTGTAATATCGAAATGCAAGTAAAAGATTTAAAAAATATGGATAAAAGAAGCACTTATTATATGTCAAGAATATTATCCGATGAACTTAAGAAGAATGAAAAATATACAGAAGTAAAAAATACAATTGTAATTAATTTGTTAAACTTTGAATTTTATAAAAGAAATAGCTATCATAGTATTGCACATATGAAATTTGAAAAAACAAAAGAAAATGCTTTTATAGATTTGGGGTATCAAAATGAGGATGAAATTGCAACACAAGACTTAGAAATGCATTTTATTGAAATTCCAAAGTTTGTAAAGAAAAATCCAGAAGCCAATACCAAGTTAGAACAATGGTTATGGCTAATTGCTGGTAGAGAGGAGAAATTAGAAATGGCAAAAAAAGAGAATAAAGAAATCAAAAAAGCCATGGACATTATAGACGAAATGAGTATGGATGAAAAAGAGTGGGAGCTATATCAATCCAGAAAAATGGCAATTATGGATTATAACACAGGAATTTATGAAGCGAAAGAAGAAGGATTAAAAGAAGGCGAAAGAAAAAGTAAAATAGAAATTGCAAAAGAACTTTTAAAATTAGGAATGAATATAGAGGATATTCAAAAAGCAACAAAATTAACCATAGAAGAAATAAAAAAATTAAGTTAAATAATAAATGCTCATTACTGCTAAAATGTATCTAATATAGAAAAAAACATAGAAGAAAAAATCTTTTATGTTTTTATTTTTTGATTATACACTGTCATAAACAAAGTACAAGCCACATAAAATTTAACAAGAATATATACAAAGGAGAGATAGAGATGTGGGAAACTTTGAGAAAAGAAGAGAGTTTTAAGTTACTTAAGACCGATCGAAAAAAAGGATTAACAAAAGATAAAGTAATATTAAGAAAACAAAAATATGGCTCTAATAAACTAGAAGACAAGCCGAAAGAATCTTTAGTTGTTAAATTTGTGAAACAGTTTAATGATTTTATGATTATTATCTTAATTATAGCATCAATTGTATCGGCTGGCATTTCTTACATACAAGGTGAAAATGATTACATTGATTCTATTATCATCATAGCAATTGTCATTTTAAATGCCATTATGGGAGTGATTCAAGAAGCAAAAGCTGAAAAGTCAATAGAAGCATTAAAAGAGATGACACCACCAAAGGCAAAAGTTATAAGAGAGAATATAATTAATGAAATAAATGCTGAAGATTTAGTACCAGGGGATTTAATTATATTAGAAGCAGGAATTTATGTACCAGCAGATTGTAGGCTAATAGAAAGTCACAATTTAAAAATAGAAGAGTCTAGTCTAACGGGAGAAACAGAACCTGTTTTAAAAGATGCAGATAGGATATGTAAAAAAGATATTCCGTTAGGTGATATGCTAAATATGGCTTTTATGAGTAGTATTGTAGTAAATGGACATGCAAAAGCAATCGTCACAGAAACAGGAATGAATACAAAAGTTGGAAAAATTGCTAACATGATAATTCAAGATGAAGCACCAGAAACACCAATTCAAAAGAAATTAAGTCAAGTGGGTAAAGTACTTGGAATTGTATGCCTAGCAATATGCTTAATTATTTTTGTAATAGGCCTTGTAAAAAATATTGACCCAATGGAAATGTTTATGACATCCGTAGGATTAGCAGTAGCTGCAATTCCAGAAGGATTGCCGGCAATTGTTACTATTATGCTATCCATTGGCGTAACGAAAATGGCCAAAAATAATAGTATCATTCGAAAACTGCCAGCAGTAGAAACATTAGGAAGTAGTAAAGTGATCTGTTCCGACAAAACAGGGACTTTAACACAAAACAAAATGACAGTAGTGGAAATAAAAGCTAGTAAGCCAGAATTGGCAACAGAACTTGCTACCATGTGTACCGATTGTAATATTTTATATAATAACGGGAAAACAGAAGTAAACGGAGAACCAACAGAAGTAGCATTAGTGCAAAATGGATTAAAAAACAATCAAAATAAAACAGAATTGTATCATATTATGCCAAGAGTGAATGAAATTCCTTTTGATTCTAACAGAAAAATGATGACAACAATTCATAAAGTCGGTAATAGCTATAGGATTATTACGAAAGGAGCTCCAGATGTTTTATTAGATAAATGCCAAATACCAATTGGAGAAAAACAAAGAGTTCAAAGAGAAAACTTACAAATGGCGGAAAAAGCTTTAAGAGTAATAGCAGTTGCTTATAAAGATTTAGATAGACTACCTGACAAAATAGATAGTGTAAATATAGAGCATAACTTGAATTTCGTAGGATTAATCGGCATGATTGATCCACCAAGAGAGGGTGTAAAAGAAGCAGTAAGAACTTGTAAAAGAGCAGGAATTAAAACAGTTATGATAACAGGAGACCATATTGCGACAGCAAAAGCAATTGCAAAAGATTTATCCATATTAGGCCGACATGACAAAGCAATTACAGGACAAGAACTAGATAAAATACCACAAAATAAATTAGAAAAAGAAATAGCGGATTATTCTGTATTTGCAAGAGTAACGCCGGAACACAAAGTTCGCATTGTAAAAGCTTGGCAAAGTACAGGAGCAGTTGTTGCTATGACAGGAGATGGCGTAAATGATAGCCCAGCATTAAAAAATGCAGACATTGGAATTGCCATGGGAAAGAATGGAACGGATGTAGCAAAGAATGCGGCAGATATGGTATTAACAGATGATAACTTCGTAACAATAGTAAAAGCTGTAAAGCAAGGAAGGAACATTTATGATAATATAAAAAAAGCGATACACTTCTTAATTGCTACAAACATAGGTGAAATTGTTACAATTTTTATGGGACTAGTGCTAGGTTTTAAATCACCACTTCTAGCCATACAGTTATTATGGGTAAATTTAGTAACCGACTCATTACCAGCAATTGCAATTGGATTAGAACCACCAGAAAAAGATATTATGAATCGAAAGCCAGTCGATTCTAAAAAAGGAATTTTTTCAGATGGATTATGGAATAAAATTATAGTAGAAGGAATTATGATAGGAATGCTTACTTTAGTAGCATTTAGCATAGGAAACAAATATTACGGGATTGAAGTTGGTAGAACAATGGCATTTATAGCAATTGGAGTGCTAGAGCTTGTCCACAGTTTTAATATAAAAAGTGAACAATCTATCTTTAAAGTTGGAATTTTAGAAAATAAATTTTTGATAGGAAGTTTTATATTAGGAGTATTAGTACAAACCATAGTGGTAATAGTACCCGCTTTAGCAGATATCTTTAAATTAGTTCCATTAAACCAAACACAATGGCTAATAACATTAGGAATATCAATACTTCCTATACCGATTATGGAATTACAGAAAAAAGTAAATGAAATAAAATTTGGAAAGATAATTTATACCGAAGAACAAAAAATATAATGACTAGGAGAGATTTTCTCTTAGTCATTTTTTTATAAATTTTAATATTTCATCATCTGGGACATTTAAAGTTTTTACTATTTTTTTAAAAGTGGAGATTCTGGTATTTTCCTCATTATGTTCCAGCCTTTGCAATGTCTCCAACTAATACCAATTTCTTCAGCTAATTCTTCTTGTGATAATTTCTTCTTTAATCGATATTGCCTTATCATTATTGGCCTCCCGTATTATATTTAAAATATTATATTATACGATAGGGTAAAATAAAACGACATTTTTGTCATAAAAGTATTGACTAAAAAACTACGAAAATATAAAATATTCACAGATACGACAAAAATGTCATGTATACAGTTATAAAATAAGCGGAATACTAACAAAAGAAGGAGAAAAGAGATTATGGGAAAGTTGAGAAAAAACAAAGGTATCACATTAATTGCTTTAGTAATTACAATTATTGTGCTTTTAATTTTAGCAGGAGTAACAATTGCGACTTTAACAGGAGACAATGGAATATTAAACCAAGCTAATAAGGCCAAGACAGAAACAACCAAGGCATCAGCTAAAGAACAAGTAGAGGTAGAAGTATTAGGAAGCTATGGAGCAGATGGAAATTTAGATAATGGTTTATTAAAAACTAATTTAAATAATATAAAAGGGATAACAGGAGTACCAGATTTAATAACTGATTCAGATTATCCATTAACAGTAAATGTAGATGGATATGATATAGTAATAAAAAAAGATGGTACAGTATCTTTTGCATTTGATTCAGCAGAATGGGATAAAACGGCAACAGCTGAAGACTGTTTTATTTGGAAAAGTGATGATCCAAACAATGAAGGTTATGGTACTGTTATAGGTTATACTGAAAAGATAGAAAATTATACAGTACTAAGATTTCCAAGTAGATGTACAGAAATAACATTTTCAAATAATTTAGATTATAATGGAGTAACTACTACAACTTCAAGAGCATTTACAAACAATATATTAGTAGTAGAAATACCAGGAACAGTAACCTCAATTGGAAGTTATGCATTTGGACATCCTAATAATAATCAATCATTTACAGCATTAGAAAAAGTAGTGATGGAATATGGAGTGAAAAGTACAGGATATTATGCATTTCAAAATTGTAGCAGTTTAACAAATATAGAAATTCCTGATAGTGTAACAAATATAGAGAGTTTGGCTTTTTCGGAATGTACAAGTTTAAGTAATATAACAATTCCGAGTAGTGTAACTAGTATAGGGGATTCTGCATTTCAATATTGTAGAAGTTTAACAAGTATAACAATTCCGGGAAGTGTAACAAGTATAGGAAATGGTGCATTTTCTAGGTGTACAAGTTTAAGTAATATACAAATCCCAAGCAGTGTAACAAGCATAGGAAGTGGGGCATTTAGTGATTGTACAAGTTTAAGTAGTATACAAATTCCAAGTAGTGTGACAAGTATAGGAAGTGGTGCATTTTCTGGATGTACAAGTTTAAGTAGTATACAAATTCCAAGTAGTGTAACAAGTATAGGAAGTAATGCGTTTAATAATACAATATGGTACAATAATCAACCAGATGGACTAATCTATGCGGGAGAGGTGGCTTATAAATATAAAGGAATAATGCCAAGTAATACTAATATACAGATAAGAGAGGGTGCGAAAGGGATTGGAGGCTCTGCGTTTTATGGCTATACAGGATTAAGTAGTATAACAATTCCAAGTAGTGTTACGAGTATAGGAGATAGTGCTTTTTATGGCTGTACAAGTTTGAGCAACATAACAATTCCGAGTAGTGTTACAAATATAGGAGGAAATGCATTCTTCAATTGTACAAATTTAAGCAGTATAATAATCCCAAACAGTGTAACAACTATAGGAAATAGTGCATTTTATGGTTGGACGTCTAACCAAACTATAAATATACAAGGATATTCAAGTGCAGCTTCTGGATGGGAAATATATTGGAATAGTAATTGTTCAGCTACAATAAATTGGAATCAATAAGTTTAAAGAGTAACGTCAATAGAACAGAAGTAACAAAAATCTCTAAAAAACCACTTGCCAAAAACTAGAAAATATGATAAAATAGCTATGTTTTGAAAAAAGCATAGCTATTTTTCAAATCTCTACCTGCAGAAAATGTAGGTTACAAATCCATAGGGAGGTGAAAATAATGAACAAATACGAAAGTATTATCATTGTTAACCCAAACGTTGATGAAGCTGGATTAAAAGCTTTAGAAGAAAAATTTACAGGGTTAATTAATGAAAACGGAAAAGTAGAATCAGTAGAAAACATGGGTAAGAAAAAATTAGCTTATGAAATTAAAAAATTCAAAGAAGCTACATACATGTTATTCAACTTTGAAGCAAAACCAGACTTCATAGCAGAACTTGAAAGAATCTACAGAATTACAGACGATATCATAAAATTTATCGTTGTAAAAAAATAAGAAAATTAAATAAAGATAGGGGCCTTTATTTAAAGTAAGAAAGGTGATAAAAAATGAACAAAGTAATATTAATGGGAAGATTAACAAGAGACCCAGAAGTAAGATATACGCAAACAAACAATACATTAGTAGCATCTTTTAGCTTAGCAGTTAATAGAAGATTTGCAAGACAAGGTGAGGAAAGACAAGCAGATTTCATAAACATAGTTGCATGGAGTAAGCTTGGAGAATTTTGTAGCAAATACTTTAAGAAAGGTCAACAAGTAGGAATTATTGGAAGAATACAAACAAGAACTTGGGATGATGACCAAGGGACTAAACATTATGTAACAGAAGTCGTTGCAGAAGAAGCTTATTTTGCAGATAGCAGAAGAGATGGAGATTCAAACAATAGCACTTTTGAAAACACATTTGGAAATACTGAACCTGGAAGTATGGGTGCAGATTTTGAAGTATCTTCAAGTGATGACCTACCATTCTAGATAAAAAGAGGGGGGAAATAAAATGGCAGATAAAAAACAAAATAGAAGAAATAATAATAAAAATTATGATGAGGATTACAATCCAAGATTTAGAAAACAAAGAAAAAAAGTATGTGTATTATGTAGTGATAAAAACTTTGAATTAGATTATAAGAATCCTGAACAATTAAAAAAATTTGTTAATGATAAGGGAAAAATATTACCTAGAAGAACAACAGGAGCTTGTGCTAAACATCAAAGAGATATTACAATAGCAGTAAAAAGAGCAAGACATATTGCTATTTTACCTTATGCACAAAACTAATTTAAGAATATGTAAAAAAGGAAACAATTTATAAAAAATGTTTCCTTATTTTATTTTCAAAACATTTACTTTTATAAAGGCTTATGTTATAATTCATTAGGAATAAAACGAATGAGGTGAAAACTTTGAATCAAATATTAAGTGTTGAAAGTCCAAAAAAGGAAAAAAAGAAAAAAACAAGAACGAGTGGACCAATTGAAATTGATAAAATTTTAAGATTTTTCTCAATCGCTATATTAATTTTTGGTGTATTTATGATAGGAACAGGTTCTTACGCTATGTATCAAAATTCAAAAAATGCAACTGCTTCCAATAAACCAACCATAGAAATAGAAGAAAAAGCAACAGAAATAACGTTGCAAGTAACACATGATAAAAACTTATCTAAAGTAACTTATCAATGGAATAATGAAGAAGAAATAGAAATTGATTGTACAGGAAAGAAAAAGGTAGAAGAAAAAATAGAAATACCAATAGGAGACAATACCTTAAATGTATATGCAACAGATATAAATGGACAAGAATCAAACTTTCAAAAGATATATACAATACAAAGGGATATTAATATAGAGATAAAAGAAACGGAAGACAGAAAAAATTATAAAGTTATAGCAGAAGGAAAAGAACAACTGGCCTATATGACATATAGATGGGATGACGGTGAAGAAACAAAAATTGATTTAAATAGTATGCAAACTGAACAATTGATAAAACCAGAAAAAGGAGTACACACATTAACGGTCATTGTGGTTGATATTAATAATAAAACAGAAACGAAAGTACAAGAAGTAAAAGGTGTTACAAGCCCAAAGGTTGAAGTAACAACAGATGGATCTGATAACTTTATCATAAAAGCATCTGATGAAGAAGGAATAAAAAAGGTTGAATTCATTATTAATGAAACCGAAAAAAATGTATTGAATCTAGATCAAGTATTTTCAATAGAGGAAAGAAAAGAATTTGAATATGCATATCCATTACATGATGGAGAAAATAAACTGGAGATAAGAGTTTATAATGAGAGTGATGTATGTGAAATATCTAAAGTATTAGTGAATAAATAACAAATACCTCCTACACACAAAGTAAATGCTGTCAGCTGAAGGTGTTATATATTATTTTTGCAACACCGCGTAAGCGATCAAACGAGCGAATTAGCGAGTGCGATTGGAGCAACCTACAATAAATTTTCATTCATTAGGTTGCAACACACAAGGTGTAAAAAATAATATATAACACCTTCAGCTGACAGCATTGCATATAAAGTAGGAGGTATTTATTGAAAAGGGGAAAAGTATGGGAGCAAAACTGTTTGAGATTTTGACTTATTTTATGATCTATTCTTTTTTAGGATGGGTCATGGAATCAGTTGTAAGATCTATATCAGAAAAGAAGTTAATTAATACAGGTTTTTTAAAAGGGCCAATTTGCCCAATTTATGGAATTGGTGCTATTATTTTATTTTTATTTTTAGATAGATTTGAAAATAGACCAGTCTTATTATTTTTTATAGCAATTATATTATTGACAATATGGGAATATTTGGTTGGTGTATTATTGGAAAAAATGTTTCATACAAAATATTGGGATTATTCAGATCAAAAATTTAATTTTCAAGGAAGAATTTGTTTAGTAAATTCAATTTGTTGGGGCATTTTAGGAGTGATGTTTATTAAATATATTCATCCATTTATACAACAGATTATTTCTAAAGTAGATAGCAATTTATTATATTATGTGATTTCAATATTAACAATTATATTTTTAGTAGATATGATAGTATCAATTGTTAAAGTTAAAAATATAAAAGTAACATTGGAAAAAATTGAAGAATTAAATAAAGAAATAAGGGAAAAAGTAAAAGAAATTAAAAAGTTAACCAAAGAAGCAGAAAAAAATGCGGAGAAATCAATAGCTACTGAGAATGTTCAGATTTTAGTTAATAAATTAAAAAGAAAGAGAAATAAAATCATACTTCGCCTGTACAAAAACGTATATAGGTTAAAAAGAGCATTCCCTGCTATTAATACAAAAGAAATAGCAGAAGTCCTAAATAAGAAAATTGATATTAGAAAAAAACGAAAAAACACTTGAAAAATTTTCTGCTTTCTGTATATAATAATTTGAAAGTAAAAACAAAGGAGCAAATATATGGTACAAGAGATATATATCATAGATGATGATGATTCTTCAATATGGATATTTAGAGAATTATTTAAAAATGATCCAGAATACAAATTTATAAGTGTTAAAACAGACCAAATAGATATTGCATTAAAAAACATCCCTTCCTTAATTGTAATTAATGAGGATGCCATAGATAGAGATGTCGTGGATTTATGCAAGCAAATCCGAAAAGATGAGGACAATACTATAACACCAGTTATTGTAGTATCTTCGAAAAGTGGAAGAGACCATAGAGTAAAAATATTGCAAGAATCAATAGAATATTTTATTAAAAAACCAGTAGATGAACAGTATTTATACTATACGGTAAAAAATCTAAATAGATTACTAGCAAGCAATAGAAGAGTAAGCCCCTTAACCGGCCTTCCAGGAAATGTTCAAATTCATGCAGAATTAAAGAAAAGAATATTAAGACAAGAACCTTTTTCAGTATTATATGCAGACTTAGACAATTTTAAGGCATATAATGATGTATATGGATTCTTAAAAGGAGACGAGATTATAGAGTTTACAGCAGAAACAATTATAAATTTAGTTCATAGCAATGAATTGGAAAATACTTTTGTTGGACATATTGGAGGCGATGACTTTGTTGCAATTATTCCAGGAACAAGTTGTGAAAAGTTATGCCAAAATATATTGGCATATTTTGATAAACACGTAGAAAGATATTTCTCAGAGGCAGACATAGAGAAGGGCTATATAGAAGTTGCAAATAGAAAAGGAATTATAGAGCAATTTCCATTAACTTCATTATCAATCGGTGTGGTTGTAGCAGATGTGGGAAGATTCCATAATATTTTAGAGATAGGAGAAGTAGGGGCACAAGTAAAGCATGCAGCAAAATCTGTTATGGGAAGTAGTTATGCGATTGATAGAAGAAATTTTTAGTTTGAAAAACACTAAATTATAAGTATTTGAAAAGCTTTAGTCGAAATTAAATTTGAGACTAGAGCTTTTTTATATTGTAGGCAAGGCTTTCTAGTAGGAGGACTTTTTGTACAAGATAAATATAAGGATTCTTAAATTTATTTTTTGGTTCTAAAAAAGACAAGTCCATCATAAACTAATAAAAGGTTAGGAGGAAAGATGGACAAAACTAAATTATTAAAAAAAGTCAAATCTTTAACTCTATATACAGGAACATACGGTAAAAAGAAATGTACTTGTTCTTGTATAGGTTGTACACAAGAGAATTATGGAAATAAACAGGAGGATTATCAAGGAACAATAGAACAAATAAAGATTATCATAAAAAAACTACCAAACTTAGAAGAGGTATATATACTTGGAAATCCAGATGTTTCAGTTGATACACGATTTTGTAATTTAGCAGCAAAAGAATTTATAAGGAATCATAAAAAGGTTATGTTTTCAACTTCCGGATATCATGCAATAGAAGTTATAAAAGAACTAACAAATGGAATAAATTCAAAGGATATTGGTTATATCAGTTATAGTGTTGATACGGTAGAAAATAAAAAACTACAAATTTTAAAGGGAACCAAAGAGATAAAAATAGAAGAAATAGATGAAGCGATAAGATTGGGTATGAATCATAATATAACAATAAAAATACAACCAACACTATGGGAATTAAATCAAGAGGATTATAGGGAAATAATAGAGCATTACTTAAAAATAGGCATTAAATGGTTTACATTTCATGCTGGAAGTTTTGAAGCTTTATGGAAAAGAAATATAATATTAAATCATATAAAGCCTGAAAAATGGAGAAAAATTGTAAAAGACATAGACGAAATAGCAAATAAAAACAAATTAAAAATAAAAATTCCTAAAATTTTTCTAAATGATAAAGAATTTAGACGATATAAAACAGAAAGTCATCTATATTGTAAAAATGGGGGAGAGGGTATCCAAATATGGTTACAAAAGGATGGAATAAAAGCAACTTTTTGCCCAATCCTTGCTGAACTCTATCCTCAATATATATTTGATTTAGAAAGAGAAGAAAGTAATTTAATTTCTAGTGAAAAAAACACTTGTGCAATTTGTGGAAGGTGCTTAGATGAAGAACTAAGAAATGACTCTATACATAAGGATGGAAGAGAGTTTTATTCGAAAAATGAAGTTTTGCATAATGTGTGTAGATATTATTCTCTTGTAGAAAATGGTTCAACCTAAGAAAAATAACTATAAAGGGGAAAGCAATGGAAGAAAAAACTGATATTACGATAGAAGATATTTTATATCAGGGAAAAAGAAAAAATAGAACAATTGATAAAAATATGATTATGAAAGCATATTTTTATGCGAAAGAAAAACATAAAAATCAACTTAGAAAGTCAGGGGAACCATATATTATTCATCCTTTAAATGTTGCTTATATTTTAGCTAATTTAGGGTTAGACACAGAAACAATATGTGCAGCATTGCTTCATGATGTAGTAGAAGATACAGAAGCCACTTATGAAGATATAAAAAGCCAATTTGGTCAAGAGATAGCGCAGATAGTAGAAGGGGTAACAAAATTAAATTATTTATTTCAATCTGTTGAAGAAAAACAAGCAGAGAATTATAAAAAAATGTTTATTGCAATGGAAAAAGATATAAGAATTATCATACTAAAACTTGCGGATAGGTTACATAATATAAACACGTTAGAACATTTAAGAAGAGATAGACAAATAGCAATTAGTAAAGAAACTATAGAATTATATGCACCAATAGCACATAAATTGGGAATGTATGATTTGAAAATGAAACTAGAAGATGGTTCATTCAAATATTTATACCCAGAAGAATATGAAAAAATAATAAAAGAACTAAATGAGAGAATACGTGAAAAAAAGAAATTACTAGAGAAAACCAAAAATAAGATTGAAATAGAACTTAAAAGGCAAAGAATTGTAGCGAATGTAAAGATAGAAACAAAACACTTATATAATATTTATAAAAAAATGACAAAGAAAAAAATAGAAATGGAAGAAATAAAGGATTTATTTTCAATCAAAGTAATAACGAGACAAAAGCAAGATTGCTATATGATATTAGGAATGATAAATACTATATATAATTTAATACCAGGGACTTTTAAGGATTATATTGCAACACCAAGAAATAATATGTATCAAGCAATACATGAAATAATTTTGGGAGAAAAAGGAGTAGAACTAGAAGTTCAGATATGTAGTTATGCTATGAATCAAATAGCAAAATATGGTATCATAAATTATTTTCCATATATGAAAAAAGATGGAGTAGATAGCAAACAAGAGTTAGAATTCAAAAAGAAGTTATCAGGTATTCATGATAGTCTAGAATTAAAAAATATAATGGAAGATCCGAAGGAATTTCTAAATACTTTAAAAAGTGAATTATTAGATGATGAGGTTTATATATTTACGCCAAAAGGAGACATTAAAGTATTACCGCGAGGTGCAACAGCAATTGATTTTGCTTATTCGATTCATGAGCAAATAGGAAACCATATGAGTGGATGTAAAATAAATAGTATGGATATGCCACTTATTACAAAATTAAAAAATGGAGATATTGTAGAAATTAGGACGACAAATGATAAGATAAATCCGGAAGAGAAATGGATAGAACTTGTAAAAACAGCTAAGGCAAAAGGTCAAATATTAAAATTATTAAACCAAAAAAGAGAAGCAAGTAAAAAAGATATAGCTATTGAAATTATAGCTAAGGATAGAAAAAATTTGGTTTTAGAAATTACAGATGTTTTTACTAAAAGTAATATAAATATAAAATCATTAACAACTATAGTAGATAATGATAAGGCTAAAATAAATATGGTGATAGAAGTTAATGGAAATGAGAATATAAAGAAATTGTTAGAAGGCATAAAAAAAGTTAATAGTGTAAAAACAGTACTAATAAAAGAATAAAATTAATACATAGAAACTTCTCCCATTCTGATGCAAGTACAAGGGTTCCATTTTCGTCAACACCAAATTCAAAATTTGTGTCATCATATATAACACCCTTTCAAAAGTATTTGCTTCATAATAATTAGCGAGTATATAATACTGTGCAATAAAGCATAAAGTATAATTAGTATACCATAATTTACATAAAAAACAAATATTCAAATATAATTTTTGAGATTTTATTGATATGATAATGTCAAAGTGGTAGAATATAGATAATAAAAAACACAGGAGAGATAAATGAAAAAAAATAGAGCTTCAGCAATAATTCCATATGAGGATGGTTTAATTGTTATTAAAAGAATAAAAGGAGATAATGAAAATAGAGAAGAATACTATACAATTCCCGGAGGAGGACAAGAAGAAGGAGAAAGTATAGAAGAAGCAACATTAAGAGAAATTCGAGAAGAATTAGGTATAGAAATAGAATTAACAGACAAATATTATGAATTGGAAAGTCAAGGGAGAAAGCAGTATTTCTTTGTTGCTGAATATAAATCAGGAGAAATTGGAAGCGGAAATGGTGAAGAAATGACTAATATTAATTATGAAAAATATGGAGCATATATTCCTGAAATAATATCAGTAAAAGAAATAAAAAATATAAGGTTGTTACCTATAGAGATAAAAGATATAATAATATCTGATTTTAATTATATATTTAAGAAAAATGAAAAATAAAGATAATGAAATTGCAATAAACATATTTATATAAAGATGTTTATTGGATAAATAATACACGATTAGTAAATATACTTTCTCATGGTATAGCTATACAGGCACTTGCGAGTTTTTATTATAATGACATAATAGAGAAAATAGGTGAAATTCAACAATTAAAAAATGCAGAATATATAGAATTTATAATATGAATAGAAAAGATATAGGAGAAGGAGCAAACAATATTATGTATAATCGAATTTCTATCGTCGGTGGATCTGGAAGTGGTAAAAGTACGTTATGTAATATTTTATCAAAAGAATTAAATCTTCCAGCAATACATCTGGATGCTATTAATTTTAATGCAAACTGGATTGAAATTGACAAAGAAGAAAGAGATAAAATAATATCTACTAAGTCATCAGAAAGTAAATGGATTATTGATGGCAATTACAATCAAACACTTAAAGAACGTTTTGATAAAGCTGATTTGATAATTTGGCTAGACTATTCAACATTTATGCAATTAAAAGGTATTTTTAAAAGATTTCTGAAGACATGTAATAAAGAAAGAACTGAGATACCTGGTTGCAAAGAACGCTTAGATTTTAAGTTTATAAAATATGTCGCTACATATAATAAAAAGAAAAGACATATAATTGTAGATAATTTAAAAGATATACCAAAAGATAAAGTATTAATTTTTAAAAAGCAAAAAGATTTAAATAAATGGCTTAAAGAATTTACGCACAATGATAATATTTTAGCTAATCTGAAATAAATATATAAAGAGTTTTATATATCATAATATAAAATAAATTTAAAAAAATGTAGAAATGGTAAAATTAAAATTTCCATTTTATAAAGGAATATTAAAGATCTTCTATGGAAAGGAATAGTATGAAATTTATAATAATAACTGGACCTCAAGCGGTAGGAAAGATGACAGTAGGACAAGAACTAGTAAAAATAACAAATTTAAAATTATTACACAATCATATGACAATAGAAATATTGACAAAGATATTTGATTATAGTAGAGATTCATTTAGAAAATTAAATGAAGAATTTAGAATACAAATATTTAAAGAGTTTGTAAAAAGTGATGAAGAAGGCATGATATTTACAACAACCTGGGACTTTAATGATGAAGAAGAATGGGATAGAATTTATAAATATATTCGAATATTTAAAGATAATAATGCACAGATTTATATTGTTGAGTTAGAGGCAAACTTAAAGGAAAGATTAAAGAGAAATAAAACTGAAAATAGATTAAAAAATAAAGCATCAAAGAGAAATTTAAAATGGAGCGAAAAGGACTTATTGAAATCAGTAGAAAAATATAGATTTAATTCAAAAGAAAATGAAATAAAGGAGAAAAATTACCTAAGAATTGATAACACAAATATAGATGCTGAAACTGTCGCAAAAATGATAAAAGAAAAATTTGAATTATAAGTTAGAGTATTTTTGGGAGTTGATATAAAGTTCATTAATGAAAGTTGATATAATAAAACCAAAGTGGTAGAATATAGAAAATAAAAGAGGAGATGTAAATATGGATTTAACATTGGATGTAGAAGATTATAAACTAAATATCAGAGCAGCAGGAGTAATTATACACAATAACAAAATATTAGCTCATAGAAATTTAAACAAGGACCATTATTGTATTCCAGGGGGAAGAGTAGAAATAGGAGAGAATTCAGAAGAAACTATAAAAAGAGAGATACAAGAAGAACTAGGAAAACAAATTGAGATAACAGGATATGTGGCAACCATTGAGAACTTTTTTGAAATGAATGAATCTAAATATCATGAAATTTATTTTTTACATGAAATAGAATTTACAAATGAAGAAGACAAGAAAATAAATTGTACTATGCACAACACAGAAGGAAAAGAATATTTACAATACGAGTGGCTAGATTTAGATAGGATAGAAGAATACAATATTTTACCCAACTGTTTAAAAAAAGTATTGAAATCTCGTAGTTTTCCAATGCATGTAGTGAATGATGATTTTAAACAAATGCAGAAATAGAAAAATAAATTATAAAAGAATAAAAAACGAAAACTCTCATATAGATATAAAAAGAAACATCTATAAAAGGAGAGTTTTTTATGTTAGTAATAAACAAAAAGAGAATAAAAATAATCCTAGCAGGAATGCTAATAGCAGTATTTACATTTACATTCCAAATTGCACAAAAAAAGACGAACGAAACAACTATAAATAACGTAAGTGTGCAAACCACAGCTACACCGGTATCAGGAAAAACAGTAGTAATAGATGCAGGTCATGGATCTCCTGATGAACGGAGCTCAAAGTTCAAATGGTACTACAGAAGCACAAACAAATTTAAAGATTGCATTAAAAGTGCAAAACTTATTAGAACAAAGCGGGTGTACAGTAATATTAACTCGTTCAGATGAAAATGCAATTTATGATGTGGATAGCACAACTTTAAAGCAAAAAAAGATTTCAGACATCCATAATAGAGTAAAAATAGGAAATGAGAGTTCAGCAGACATATTTGTATCAATCCATTTAAATAAGATACCACAAGGTCAATATTATGGATGGCAATGTTTTTATAAAGCAAATGATGATAATAGTATAAAACTAGCAAAACAATTGCAAGAAAATTTAAATGAATCGATACAAAAAGAAAACAATAGGGTGGCAATGAAATTAGATACAGTATATATCATGAAACATGTAGAAATACCAATATCAATTGTTGAATGCGGATTTTTATCAAATCCAGAAGAAGAAAAACAACTATTGGAGGATAGTTACCAAAATAGATTAGCTTGGGGAATTTATAATGGAATTCAAGATTATTTTTATGAATAATATGAAACAAAAAAAGTGAAAATTTTTAATTTTCACTTTTTGGCATAGAATTTTACTATCTATCGATATCGTTTTTTACTTGATTGTTAGTAGCTTCATCTGTATTGGGTGGATTTAGTTGCCTATTTAAATTCTTAAGACATTCTGTTATGCCAGGTAAATCCTCTTTGTCAGATACAAAATTGGCTATTTTTCTTGCTTCTGTTCTACTATTTTTCGGACATAATACATAACCAATGCCGGTTCTTTTTACTGTTTTCATAGCATCTAAATCATTTCTACCATTTCCACAATATAGGCACATCACTAAATCATTATATGGATTGCTTTTATATTCTTCTATAAAACTTTTTGCATATCTATTTTTTGCTATTCTTGCTAAATCAGGACCATAAATCCCAGGAATCCTTTCTAATGGAAGTATTCTATCTCCTAGAAATTCTTGAGAATGGTACCCATCATTTTGCTCAGAAGCAAGCGCACCTTGTGGAACTTTTAAGTTAGATTGTTTAATTCTATCATAACTATATATATTCCTATCTAATTTATCTAGTATTTCTTCCATGAAATTTACTTCTATGGGAGAAACTATGTGAATTAATACTTCTGAATCTGTATTATTTTGTAAATTATCTATTTGTTCTAAAAATTTAAACATAGCTTCATCATCGTATTGACCATCGCTTTCTCTAAGAATAGTTCCTTCTAAATCTGTAAAAAGAAGAGTAACTTTTTTATGATTCATATATAAAATCCTCCTTTATCTTTATACTATATATTATAACAGTAAAATGTAAAAATAGCAATTATTAGAAAAATATTTGCATAAGATTACCACTCTTTGCAAACAATATGGATAAAACATATTAGCAAGGAGTGGAATTTTTTTGAAGACAAATAAAATATTAAAGATAAATGGAACCATGCTAGATAAAAAGCAACTAGAACGACATTTACAAAAAATAGCATCAGATCATAATTTAGTGAATAAATCACAAAAAGATACTTATCCAGTACCACACATAGAAGAAAATTTTAGATTCATACAAGAAGTATATTATTTATTGAATGAGCATCTGAAATTAGGAATTAGTATTCACCCTGCAGGAGAATGGTTATTAGATAACTTCTATGTAATTGAAGAAATAGTAAAACAAATAAAAAAGGAATTAACCTTAAAAAAATATACTAATTTTTTAGGAATTGCAAATGGCCCCTATAAAGGATTTGCACGTATTTACGTATTAGCCTCTGAAATTGTAGCATATACGGATAATAAAATTGAAAGAAGAAATTTAGAAGATTATTTAGCTAGTTACCAAACAAAGAAAACTTTAAGTATGGAAGAGATTTGGAATATAGGTTTATTTCTTGAGATTGCAATTATAGAAAATATAAGAGAAATATGTGAGAAAATATATAGTTCACAGATGCAAAAGTATAAAGCAGAAAATATTGTAGAAAGATTAGTGGAAAATAAACAAAAATCAGAATTAGTATTTAAAAATAATCCAAATAGAAAAATCGATAAGAAAGTTTTGGAAGATATGCGATATCCATTTATTGAATATATGTCGTATATCTTAAAACGTTATGGAAAAAAAGGATATAGCTATTTAAATGCATTAGAAGAGGCAGTGGAGCTAACAGGGATGACGGTATCTGATGTAATAAAAAAAGAACATTTCGATATAGCTGTTCGTAAAGTTTCAATTGGAAATAGTATTACGAGTATGAAAAAAATACAAAGAATTAACTTTTTAGAAATATTTGAAAAAGTAAATGGGGTAGAAGAGTTGTTGAAACAGGATCCTGCCAAGGTATACGAAAATATGGATAGCAAAACAAAGGAATATTATAGAACCAAAATTAAAGAGATATCTCAAAAAACAAAAATATCAGAAATTTATATCACCAGAAAGATATTAGAAATTGCAAAGGCAAAACCAGAAGGAAGTAAACAAGCGCATATAGGATATTTCTTAATAGATAAAGGGATAAAAGAATTATATGATAGTTTAGAATACAAAGTAAGAAGTCAAAAAGACAAAACAAAAGCTTATATATTAGTAACCATTTTTTTTAGTATGTTACTTTCTTTTGGAATGACTTTGTTATTAAATAACCAAATAAAAAATATAGGCCTATCTGTAATAAGCTTTATTATATTTCTCATTCCAGCATCAGAAGTATCCATTCAAATGATTCAATATATTTTAAGCAAAACAGTAAAACCTAAATTAATACCTAAAATGGACTTTTCTAATGGAATTAATAAAGAAAATGCTACTATGGTAGTAATACCTACGATTGTAAAATCAAAAGAAAAAGTGCAAGAATTAATGAAAAAATTAGAGGTATATTATTTAGCCAATAAGTCTTGCAATATCTATTTTACATTATTAGGAGATTGTAGCGAAAGTAGTAAAGAGGAAGAAGAAATTGATAAAGAGGTTATAGAAGAGGGATTAAAACAAGTAGAAAGATTAAACAAAAAATATAATCTGAAAGAAGAACAAGAACTACCAATATTTAATTTTATGTATCGAAAGAGAATTTTTAATGAAAGTGAAAACTTTTATCTTGGTTGGGAAAGAAAAAGAGGGATGCTAAATCAATTAAATGAATATCTTTTAGGAAACTTAAAAAATCCATTTCGAGAAAATTCCATAGAACGAAAAATAAAGAATAATAAAAATGAACTGAATTTTAGAGATGAATTAAAAAATATAAAATACATTATTACATTAGATGCTGATACAGATTTAATTTTAAATTCAGCATTTGAATTAATAGGAGCCATGGCTCATATTCTGAATAAACCGGTAGTGGATGAAGAAAAAGGAATTGTTGTAGATGGATATGGGATTATGCAACCAAGAGTAGGGATAAATTTAGATATTAGCTATAAAACGCTATTTACAAAAATATTTGCGGGTGCAGGAGGAATTGATTGTTATACGAATGCCATATCTGATATTTATCAAGATAACTTTAAAGAAGGAATTTTTACAGGAAAAGGAATTTATGACTTGAAAATTTTTTCTGAAGTGTTAAAAGACCAAATACCAGAGAATACAGTATTAAGCCATGATTTATTAGAGGGATGCTATTTACGATGTGGGCTAGTATCGGATATTTTGCTTATGGATGGATATCCAACTAAATATAACAGTTTTATGAATCGTTTATCTAGATGGATTAGAGGAGATTGGCAAATTACAAAATGGACGAGTTCTAAGAGTCCTTTAAACTTACTTTCAAAGTACAAAATATTTGATAATTTAAGAAGAAGTTTATTAGAAATTAGTATTATAGTTGCTATGGTATATTGCAATGTAATAGGAATTTTGTATTATAAAAAAATTTATATGATTATTTTTATATTATCCTTAATTGCTGTTATGCCATTTATATTGGAATTGTTTAATTTTTTAATATTCAAAAAAGAAGGTGAACAGAAACAAAAAACTTTTACCCCTAAAATATCAGGTGTGAAAGGAACACTTTTTAGAGGAATTTTAACATTTGGGTGTTTACCATATAAAGCGTATGTCTCATTAAAAGCAATTTTGGTTACTATGTACCGAGTCCTATTTAGCCATAAGCATTTATTAGAATGGACAACATCAGAAGAAGCAGAAAAACAAGCAAAGTCTAATTTAGTATCGTATTATAATCAAATGGCAGTTAATGTATTAACAGGAGTTGTTAGTATCGGAATAGGAGGGCTTAGAGAAAATATATTTGCGATTCTTTTAGGAATATTTTGGAGTTTTATTCCAGGTGTTATGTGTTTTATTAGTAAAGATAGAGATAAGGAAAGCGCAATTCAAAAGTTAGATAAAAAAGAAAAGGAATATGTAAAAGAAATAGGTCAAAAAACATGGGAGTTTTTTGAAGCTTATTTAGGTAAAGAAACTAATTATTTAATACCAGATAATTATCAAGAAGACAGAAGAGAAAAAATTGTTCCAAGGACATCATCTACCAATATAGGACTGTCAATGCTTGCTATTATTTCAGCGTATGACATGCATTATATAAAGAAAGATGAGGCAATGGAAATATTAAAAAATGTTATTTTCACGGTTGAAAGTTTACCAAAGTGGAATGGACATTTATATAACTGGTACCAGATAAAAACAAAAGAACCCCTAATTCCTAGATATATTTCAACAGTAGATAGTGGAAATTTTGTTGGTTATCTATATGTTGTAAAGTCTTTTTTAGAAGAAAGTATAGAAGAAGAAAACAAAGAAGAAGTGGAGGGCTTAATTGAAATAGTAGACAAGATAATAAAAGAAACTGACTTTTCTGTTTTATATAGTCAAGAACAACAGCTTTTTTCGATTGGATTTAATATAGAAGAAAACAAATTAACAGATTCTTATTATGATTTGTTAGCTTCAGAAGCGAGACAAGCAAGTTTAGTTGCAATTGCTAAAAAAGATGTACCTTCAAAACATTGGAATTACTTAAGTAGAACTTTAACAATCTTAGGGAAATATAAAGGACTTATTTCATGGTCTGGAACAGCTTTTGAATATTTAATGCCAAATATAAATATTCCTAAATATGAAGGGAGTCTATTGGATGAGTCGTGTAAATTTATGATAATGAGTCAAAAAGAATATGCAAGAAAGTTAAATATACCATGGGGAATTTCTGAGGCTGCATTTAATGTAAAAGATTTAAAATCTAATTATCAATATAAAGCTTTTGGAATACCATGGTTGGGATTAAAAAGAGGACTAGCAGATGAGTTGGTAGTATCAAGTTATGGCGGAATTTTAGCAATTAATGATACACCAAAAGAAGAAATACAAAATTTAAAAAGATTAGAAAAAGAAGGAATGTATGATAAATTTGGATTTTATGAAGCAATTGATTTTACGCCAGAAAGGGTGGAAAAAGGTAAAACTTCTAGTGTTGTTAAAACCTATATGGCACACCATCAAGGATTAATATTGTTATCGATTAATAATTTATTTAACAATCAGATTTTACAGAAAAGATTTATGAAAAATCCAGAAATGGAGGCGGTTAGTATTTTGTTACAGGAAACTATGCCAGAAACATCAATTATTACAAAAGAGAAGAAAGAAAAAATAGAAAAATTAAAATACAAAGATTATGAAAATTATATTCAAACTACTTATCATAAAATTGATGAAAGACTCATTACAGGAAATGTCATATCAAATGAAAATTATGTAGTTGCTATGAATCAAAAAGGACAAGGTGTTAGTAAATATAAGGATTACTACGTAAATCGATTCAAACCAACAGATGATTATTCACAAGGTATTTTCTTTACCATGAAGAACATTAAAAATAAAAAAATATGGAGTTCTAATTATTCTCATAATGAACACAAAGAAACCAAGTATCAAATTAGTTTTATGCCAGATAAAGATGAACAAGAAATGCTAAATGGAAATATCAAAACAAAGATTAAAACAACGGTAAGCTCAAACGAACCAGTAGAATTACGAAGAGTAATTTTAGAGAACCAAGGTCAAGAAGAAGAAATTATAGAATTAACAGCTTATTTTGAACCGGTTCTTTCCACAAAAGAACAAGATTACTCACATCCTGTTTTTAATAATTTATTTTTGATGCTAGATTATGATGAGGAAAACGGAAGTATTATGCTAAAAAGAAGAAGTAGAGAAACGAATGGAAAAAGATTATATGCTAGAGCAACATTATTCACAGAAAGTGAAACAATTGGGGATTTAGAGTATGAAATAAATGCAGAAAAGTTCATTGGAAGAGGAAATTTTGGGTTACCAAATATGGTAAAGAATTCTATTCCATTATCCAGAAGAATAGGGCTTGTAACAGAACCTATCATTGCTTTAAAGAGAACGATAAAAGTGAAACCAGGAGAAGAAACAAATGTTGATTTTATTTTATCAGTGGGAGAAGAGAAGGAAAAGGTAAAAGAAAATTTACGCAAATATCAATCAAGTCAAAATATAAAAACAGAATTTGACCTTTCAAAAGCAAGGGTTGAAGCGGAAAGCAGATACTTAAGATTAAAAGGAAGGGAAATTGCAATCTATCAAAAAATGTTGTCTTATCTTATTTTTGATAATCCAGTAAAAAGTCAAATCGTTCAGAAGAATCATCAAAATCTATATAAACAAGAAGATCTCTGGAAATATGGAATTTCAGGAGATTTACCAATCATTTTAGTGAAAATTAAAGATGTAAATGATGGATATGTGATTCGAGAAGTATTAAAGGCCTATGAATTTTTTAGAACAAAGAATATAGAAACTGAAATTGTAATTTTAGATGAAGAAAAGCATAGCTATGAAAACTATGTCAAAGAAGAAATAGAAGGATCTATTTTAAATCAGCATATGAGTTATTTAAAAAATATAAAAGGAGGAATCTTTACTTTATCGAAAGGAGAGATAGACAAAAAAGATATTGCACTTTTAAAATTTGTATCAAGTATTATTATTGATAGTAGTAAAGGTGGAATAGAAAATAATATAAAAGAATGGGAAGAAGAATATTTAGAAAAATATAAACAAATAGGGGAGGAAGAAAGTAGGATACAACCGTTAATAGAAGAAAAAGAAGATATCGATATATTGATAAATCCAGAACGATTAAAGTACTATAATGAATATGGTGGATTCTCAGAAGATGGAAAAGAATATTTAATCAGAGTAAATAAAGAAAATAGATTGCCAACGGTTTGGAGTCATATTATGGCAAATGAAAAGTTTGGATGTGTTGTAACAGAAAATATGGGAGGATATAGCTGGTATTTAAACAGTAGATTAAACCGAGTTACGAGTTGGGAGAATAACCCAAGTTATGATATTCCGAGCGAAATTATTTATATGAAAGACCAAGAAAACAAAAAAGTTTGGTCATTAGGACTAAATCCAATGCCTGATGAAAGAAATTATAATATTGTGTATGGATTTGGATATGCAAAATATTTACACAAAAGTGATGAAATAGAGCAAGAATTAACTATATTTGTTCCGAAAGAAGATTCTTGTAAAATTGGAATTTTAAATTTGAAAAATACAACACCAAATCGTAAAAAAATAAAACTATATTATTATATAAAACCAGTAATTGGAGAAGACGAATTGAAATCAAATAGTTTCATTTCCACTAATTTTGATAAAAATAATAATATAATTTTAGCTAAAAATTTGTATCGAAGTGAATTAGAAAATACTCAAATTTATGTATCTTGTAGTGAAAGGATATCTTCTTATACAGGAGACAAAAACTTCTTTTTAGGAGAAGGAGGAATAGCCAATCCGCAAGCTTTAAGAAAAGTAAGTTTAAATAATGAAAATGGTCTAGGAAAAAAAGCGTGTATCGCTTATGAAATTGAAATAGAGTTAGAAAGTTTTGCAAACAAAGAGATTTCAATGATATTGGGAGCAGAAGAAAGTGTAATGGATTGCAAAAATATTGCTTACAAGTATAGTAAGTTGCAAAATTGCAAACAAGAACTAGAAAAAGTAAAAAATGATTGGAGAGAACGATTAGGGCGCCTGCAAGTATATACACCATTAGAATCAACTAATATTATTTTAAATGGATGGGTTCCTTATCAAACGATTAGTAGTCGATTAATAGGAAGAAGCGGATATTATCAATCTGGAGGAGCATTTGGATTTAGAGACCAATTACAAGATACGTTAGGGCTAAAATATTTGGAACCAGAATTATTGAAACAACAAATTATTAAACACAGCAAACACCAATTCATAGAAGGAGATGTTCTTCATTGGTGGCATGAAGAAACACGGAAGAGGAATTCGAACGAAGTTTTCAGATGATTTATTATGGCTTGCTTATTTGACAATAGAATATATAGAATTTACAGGAGATAAAAGCATTTTAGATATAGAGACTCCTTATTTACAAGGTCAAATATTAGAAACAAATCAAGACGAAAGATATGATAAATATTCAGAAAGCAACGAACAAGGAAGTATTTATAACCATTGCATAAAAGCAATTGAAAGAAGCTTAAACTTTGGAGAAAATGGTCTTCCTAAAATCGGATCAGGGGATTGGAATGATGGTTTTAGTACGGTTGGAAACAAGGGAAAGGGAGAAAGCGTATGGCTAGGATTTTTCCTATACTATATTTTGAATAAATTTATTCCAATCTGCTGTGAAAAAGGAGAAGAAGAATTAGCAAAAAAATATGAAGAAATTAAAATGAATTTAAAAAGAGCATTAAATAGCAATGGATGGGATGGTAGATGGTTTAGAAGAGCATTTATGGATGATGGTAATGTTTTAGGAAGTATGGAAAATGATGAGTGTAGAATTGATAGCATAGCTCAAAGTTGGAGTATCATTTCAGGGGCAGGAGACAATGATAAAAAATATATATCAATGGAAAGCTTAGAAAATCATTTAGTCGATAAAGAAAATGGAATCATAAAATTACTAGATCCACCATTTGAAAAAGGAAAACTAGAGCCAGGATATATCAAAGGATACTTGCCAGGTGTTAGAGAAAATGGAGGGCAATATACACATGGTGCCATATGGGTTATTATAGCAGAAGCTATGCTTGGATTTGGTGATAAAGCAACGGAGTTATATCGTATGATTAATCCAATTGAACATGCAAGAACCAAAGAATCAAGTAAAAAATATAAAGTAGAACCATATGTAATTGCAGCAGATGTTTATGGAGCAGGAAATTTAGCAGGACAAGGTGGTTGGACATGGTATACGGGATCAAGTAGTTGGTATTATAAAGCAGGGATCGAATATTTATTGGGATTGAAAGTAGAAAAGGGATATTTAAAAATAGAACCGTGTATTCCGAAAGAATGGAAAGAATACCAAATGCAATATAAGTGGAAAGAAAGTGTTTATAATATTAAAGTAAAAAATTCAGAAAGTAAAAATACTGGTGTTAGTAAAGTTATTTTAAATGGGGAGGAAGTAGAAAACTGTATTAAGCTTGATGGTAGTAGAAATATCTATCAAATCGAGGTTATTATGGGATAAAAGTTCTCTTACTTAAAAGACAGTTCGACCTATTCAGAACTGTCTTTTATCAATTCATAAAAATTTTGGAAGGTATATCCTTCTTTTTTTAAATAATCAATAGAATCTTTTAAGACACTAGGCGTATCACTTACATCAGAAGTATCATGCATTAGAATTACCAAAGTTCCCTTGTTTTTAGCAGACTTCTTAAGATTGTTCAATAATTGAGTTTTACTATATCTTTTAACAGAATCATTATTAAGACAATTCCAATCAACATAAGTATAATTCATATCTTGAAGAAGTTTAACACATTTTTTCTTCTGAGATTTATTATTGGGTGACATATATCCATTAGGAAAACGAAAAATATGAGAACAATAGTTAGTAATACCAATTGCTTTACCAATTTCAATATCGGTATCTTTAATCTCATGTATGAAACTTTCACTACTTTCATACAATTTTTTATTACTATGGTCATAACCATGATTAGCTATATAATGCCCTTCATCATAGGCTCTTTTTACTAATTCGGGATGTTTTGCTACATATTTGCCAATGACAAAAAAGGTTGATTTTACATCTTCTTCTCTTAAGATATCTAATACTTTAGGAGTAGCTCGAAGAGTGGGGCCGTCATCAAAAGTTAGATAGGCTATTTTTTCATCGTCTTTAGTCAAAGAACTTATCTTTTCTTTTAGATTTTTATCTAGAGCACTGTCAACGGAAAGATTGACAGCCATAGAAAATGGATGATAAAAAGAAAGATAAATAGAAAAGATTAAAAAGAATAATAAACAAATAGTAAATAAAAGTTTTCTTTTTAAAATAATAATTTTCATATATAATCTCCTCAGTTAAATATATGAAGCAAAAATATAAAAAAGTCACTTTTGTGACTTTTTATAAAATACTATTTGCTTCTTCTTGTGTAATATAACCATATTCTACCATTTTATTTAAGACATGTTTTTGACGTTTTTTGGCTAAATCAGGATTAACAGTAGGACTATAAACAGAAGGAGCATTAGGAACACCTGCAAGCATACTTGCTTCTGCTAAAGTTAAATCCTTTGGCTCTTTATGATAATAACCCATGCTAGCATCATAAATACAGTAATAGCCATCTCCAAAATAAGAAGAATTAACATATAAAGCGAAAATTTCATCTTTCGTATAATTTTTCTCTAAGTCATAAGCACCAAAAACTTCTCCGACTTTTCGAATTAAAGTTTTATCCTGATTAAAGATGACATTTTTAGCAACTTGTTGAGTAATGGTGCTTCCACCTTCATCAAATTCACCATCTCGAATATTAGTATATAAAGCTCTAGCGATTCCGATAAAATCAACAGCGCCATGTTCGTAATAGCGATGGTCTTCTACTGCTATAACAGCATTAATATAATTTTCTGATAATTGGTCAAAAGGAACGAAATGTTCTTTATTTGTTACTTCCTCTACACGCTCTGTTAAAGCTTTTTCATGTAAGGTATTTGAGTAATACCCATAGCCAATTAAAAAAATAAAAGTTGTTGCGAGTAATAGTAAGATTAATAATATAATTAATAATTTCTTTATTATTTTCATAGGTACACCACCTTTTTTACATTATACATGAAAGTTAATACTTTGGAAAGTGAATTTATAAAAAATTAAGATTTAATTAGCTTTACAAAAAAATACTCATATGATAAAATAGCAATCAATAAAATATAACTATATTTTATTAAGTATTAATACCTAAAGAGGGTGAAGTAGTTTGAAAAATAACCATCATTTGGCGTTGTTAAACTTCGATTTAAATTTAATCAACGTGCATAAGCACGTCTCATAAATTTAAATCTTGTTTGCCTAGCCAAATAACGATTCTTTTCCAAACTAAAGCTGAGCCTTGTGAAAGGGATGATAAAAATGAAAAAATTTACAAAAATGCACGGGCTAGGGAACGATTATGTCTATATGGATGCCATACACCAAAAAATAGACAATGAATCCGAACTAGCTCGTTTTGTTAGTGACAGACATTTTGGAATTGGTTCAGATGGACTAATTTTGGTTTGTAAAAGTGATATTGCTGACTTCAAAATGAGAATGTTTAATTCAGATGGAAGCGAAGCAGAAATGTGTGGGAATGGAATTCGCTGTGTAGGAAAATTTGTGTATGATAAAGGATTAACCCATAAAACAAGAGTAACAATTGAGACTTTAGCAGGAATTAAAACATTAAAATTTAATATAAAAGATGAGAAAGTAGAAACTGTAAGAGTTGATATGGGAGAACCAATTTTAGAACCAGAGAAAATACCAGTTGTAGCAAAAGAGAATCCAGTAAAGAATTTAAAATTAAGAGCATTCGATAAAGAATTCCAATTTACTTGTGTATCAATGGGGAATCCACATGCCATAACAGTAGTAGAAAATACGAAGGATTTTGATGTAGAAAATTATGGAAAAATATTAGAAGTAGACAAAGCTTTTCCAAATAAAACAAATGTAGAATTTGTAGAGATTGTGGATAAAGAACACATAAAAATGAGAGTTTGGGAAAGAGGAGCAGGTGAAACGTTAGCATGTGGAACAGGAGCATGTGCAACAGCAGTTGCCTGTAATTTAAATGGATTAACAAGCAGACATGTATACATAGAATTACTTCGGAGGAATTTTAGAAATCGAATGGAACCAAGAAGATAATCATGTTTATATGACAGGACCAGCAGTTACTGTTTTTGAGGGAGAATTAGTTAAATAGAAAGGTTTGATAATAATGAGTTTAATCAATGAGAATTTTTTAGAATTACAAGATAGCTACTTGTTCTCAACAATAGCAAAAAAAGTAGCAAAATTTACAAAAGAAAATCCAGATAAAAAACTGATAAAATTAGGAATAGGAGATGTTACAAAACCGATTGTGCCAGCTTGCCTAGAGGCTATGCATAAAGCAGTAGATGAAATAGGAACGCAAGAAGGATTTAAAGGATATGGACCGGAACAAGGTTACGAATTCTTAAGAAATGCTATTGTAGAAAATGATTACAGAGCAAGAGGTGTTGAAATAGAACCAGATGAGGTATTTGTTTCAGATGGTGCAAAATGTGACTGTGGAAATATAGTAGATATTTTTGGAAAAGACAACAAAGTTGCCATTACAGATCCAGTTTATCCCGTCTATTTAGACACAAACATAATGTCAGGAAGAAAGATAATCTATCTACCAGTAACAGCTGAGAATAATTTTGTGCCAGAATTACCAAAGGAAAAGGTAGATATGATTTATTTATGTTTCCCTAATAACCCAACGGGAACGACTTTAAATAAAAAAGAATTAAAAAAATGGATAGACTATGCAAAAGAAAATCAATCGATTATTTTATATGATGCTGCTTATGAGGCCTTTATAACAGAAGAAGACATCCCACATAGCATTTATGAAGTGGAAGGAGCAAAAGAAGTAGCGATTGAATTTAAGAGTTATTCAAAAACAGCTGGATTTACCGGTGTAAGATGTGCCTATGTTGTGATTCCAAAAGAGTTAAAGAGCTATACAAAAGAAGGAGAAGAAGTTAGCTTAAATAAATTATGGAATCGAAGAACTTGTACGAAATTCAATGGGGTATCTTATATTGTTCAAAGAGCAGCAGAAGCAACCTATTCTGAAGAAGGGAAAGAGCAAATAAAGAAAAATATAAATTACTATTTAGGAAATGCTAAAATAATAAAACAAGGACTAGAAGAAGCAGGATTTACTTGCTATGGTGGAGTGAATTCTCCTTATATTTGGTTAAAAGTTCCACAAGGTATGACATCTTGGGAATTCTTTGATGAATTATTAGAAAAAGCTAATGTAGTAGGAACACCAGGAAGTGGATTTGGACCACATGGAGAAGGGTATTTTAGATTAACAGCTTTTAATACAAAAGAAAAAACGTTAGAGGCAATTGAGAGAATTAAGAAATTATAATCATAAAAGAGTAGTATAGAAACTAAAAACTATACTATTCTTTTTATTAGTTCTATATACATATAGGATTGGGCAAAATTCCTACCAATCGTACAAACAAAAATTTGTGTAAAAGTGTTGACATTTTTAATTAATATTTATATAATTAGTGAAGAAAATAGGAGAAAATCAGAATCAAGATATAAAAAATAAAAAGTCAAGGTGGGAAATAAAATGAAGGAAAAATTTTTAGAAATATTAAAACAAGTAAAAAGAGAAGGAATAGAAGATCTAATTCAATTTTTAGAAAAATCAGACTTTTTTATCGCACCAGCAAGTACCAGATTTCATGGAAACCATGAAGGTGGATTAGTAGAACATAGTATAAAAGTATATGAAATACTAAAACATAAAGTGAAAAATTGCATTATGGATATTGATATACCAGAAGAATCTATTATCATTATTGGGCTACTACATGATATTTGTAAAACAAACTTTTACAAAGTAGATTTTAGAAATGCAAAGAATGCATTGGGAGTATGGGAAAAAGTACCTTACTATACGGTAGAAGATACAATACCATATGGACATGGAGAAAAATCTGTTATGATGATTACAGAATATATGAAATTAACACCGGAAGAAAAATATTCCATTCGTTGGCATATGGGATATACCGAACCAAAAGAAAATTACAATGCAATTCGGAGCAAGTTATACAAAATATCCAATTGCTTTATTAACACATGAGGCGGATTTGGAAGCAACTTATTTTTATGACACATAAAAATTTAATTGGAAAGGAAAGAAAAAATGTTAGCATATATAAAAGGGACATTAGAAATGAAGATGACAGGCTATGTAGTTATCGACGTAGGAGGATTAGGATATAAAGTATTCATGTCTGATGTGGGAATAGAAAAATTAGGCAGTATAGGAGAAAAGGTAAAAGTACATACTTATTATAAAGTAAGAGAAGATGATATTAGTATCTTTGGTTTTAATACATTAGAAGAACTAAGAATGTTTGAATTATTAATTGGCGTGAGTGGAGTAGGAGCAAAAACAGCATTAGCAATGCTGGCAGTTTGTGAACCGTCTGAATTTGCATTAGCTGTTATTTCAGAAGATGTAAAAGCATTGACTCGGAATACCAGGAATTGGTCCAAAATCAGCTAAAAGAATTATTTTAGAATTAAAAGATAAAATAAAAGCAGAACAAGAAATTGAAAACATTAAAAATCAAATCAATAACAATGAAAAATCTAATATAAAAATACAAGAAGCAATTAAGAATGATGATAAAATAGAAGAGGCAATGCAAGCTCTTCAAGTATTAGGATATAATAAAAAGGAAATTGAGAAAGCATTTAAGAAAATGGATGTGAAAGGAATGACAACAGAGGAGTTAATTAAAAAAGGATTATCAATTTTGGGTGCATAATTTTAGCTGAAATATAAATATCAAAATGATTTTTACAATATAAAGAAAAATTAGTTTTGGAGATAAAAATGGAAGAAAAGTGGATTAAAGTTAGAGAAATAGTGAGAGTGAGTAATTTAATTAAAGAGAAGAATTTGATAGAACTCGAACAAAAAGAATGGAAAGAAATATTAGAACAATATAAGATTAAATGTAAATTTGAGATTACTCAAGATACGGAATATGTTAGAGGTAGAAGGTCAGCAGTAAATATGCAAAAAGTTTATATATTAAATTTATATACGACCAAAGAATATTTACAGCAGATGAAAAGTATAATTCATGAATATGAAAATGCACCATTAGAAATACCAGAAGAATTGAAGGAACAAGGAGAAGAAGACAACTCTGAGTTAGATGACGAAGAAAGAATAGAAGAGGAATATGAGGATTTAGTTCCTACAAAAATAAGTAAATATTTTTTTATAATTTTAATGCTATTATTAATTGTACTGGAAGTTGGGGTAGTAATAGTTTCTGAAAAAAATAGTAATAATATAGAAGTATATGTATTAATTGCAATTTTAATTATTGTGGAATTATATGCAATAGTAAAGCTAAATAAAAAGAAGAGGAAGAAGAAAAATGAATTCAAATGAACCATTAGCCTTTCGTATGAGGCCAAAAACATTAGAAGAATATGTAGGACAAGAACACGTCTTAGCAAAAGATAAAATTTTATATCGAACTATAAAAGCAGATAGATTGTCTAGTATTATTTTATTTGGACCGCCAGGTTGTGGAAAGACATCACTTGCTAGAGTTATTAGTGAAACAACAAAATATAAATTTTATAAAATAAATGCAGTAACAGAGGGAGTGGCTGATATAAAAAAAGTTATTGAAGAGACTAAAAATTTTATGCTAAATCCCATTGGTAAAAGTATCTTATTTATTGATGAAATTCACAGGTTTAATAAACTACAACAAGATGCACTACTTCCTTATGTCGAAAATGGAACCATTATACTAATAGGGGCAACTACAGAAAATCCGTACTTTGAAGTAAATAAGGCTTTGATTTCTAGGTCTATGGTAATTAAATTAAATCCATTAACTGATGAAAATATTTATCAGATTTTAAAAAATGCAATAGAAAGAAAAGATGGATTAGGAGAATACAACATAAAAATAGAGGAAAGTACACTAAAAAAATTAGCAGGAATAGCAAATGGAGATGTTAGAACTGCATTAAATGGCTTAGAGGTAGCAACTTTAACTACAGCTATGAGCGAAGATGGATATATTCATTTAACAGATGAAGTAATAAAAAATAGTGTACAAAGTAGAAAAGCAATCTTTGACAAAAATGGAGAAGAACACTATGATAACATCAGTGCCTTTATCAAATCAATGCGAGGTTCAGATCCAGATGCAACTGTTTTTTATTTAGCAAGAGCTTTAAATGGAGGAGAAGATCCCATGTTTTTAGCAAGAAGAATTGTGATATGTGCATCAGAGGATGTGGGAATGGCAAATCCAAATGCCTTAGTGGTTGCCAATTCCGCTATGCAAGCAGTACATATGATAGGAATGCCAGAAGCAAGAATTTTATTATCAGAAGCAGCTATTTATGTAGCAACCTCTAAAAAATCAAATGCATCTTACATGGCTATTAACAAAGCATTAGAGGACGTAGCAACAAAAGACACAGGAGAAATACCAATGCACATTAGAAATGCACCAATTGAAAAAATGAAAGAATTAGGATACCATGAAGGATATTTATACCCACATGACTTCCCAGGAAACTATGTAGAACAACAATATCTTCCAGATAAGATGTTAGGAACAAAATATTATATTCAATAGATGTAATTTGGACGGTTCTTTTGTGATTAAAAAGAACCGTCCCAAATTGTCCATGAATAAATTTATAGAAAATTGGAAAACCTACTAAAAAGTAGGTTTTTATATTATGATTATTATGATAAAAAAAGTGTTGATAGGAATTTTAGCTGGAATTGTGAGCGGTTTATTTTCAACAGGAGGAGGAATGATATTGGTACCAGCTTTTATACATTTATTAGAACTAGAAGATACAAAAGCAAGAGGAACATCAGTATTTTGTATTTTACCTATGGTGGTAACAAGTAGTTTTTTCTATTATAAGGGAAACTATATAAACTGGAAGGTTGCAATATTGTGTGCTATTGGAGGATGTGTTGGAGGATATCTAGGTGCAAAATTACTAAAAAAGTTGCCACCAAAAGTATTAAAAATTGCATTTACCATATTTTTGATTTATGTATCTTTTAAAATGATAACGAGCTAAAAAAGGAGAGAAAATGGCTGAAATATTAATTGGAGTGATATCTGGAATTGTAAGTGGAACAGGAATGGGAGGAGGAACTATTTTAATTTTTCTTCTCACTTTTATAATGGGAGTAGAACAACATATGGCACAAGCGACAAATTTAATTTTTTTCATTCCCACTTCAATTGTTGCGATAATTGTAAATTTAAAAAATAAAAATATTGATTTAAAATTAGCTATTATTATATCAATATTTGGAATATTGGGAGCTATTATTGGCGCTAATATATCTCTTCATACAGATGTTAATATTTTAAAAAAATGTTTTGGGATTTTTTTAGCACTTGTAGCAATAAATGAAATATATTCCATGACAAAACAGTATAAAAAAGCTAAAAAAACAGATAATAAATGAAAAAGAGAGGTGATTGTAATGAAATTTATAAAAGGCGTTATGATAGGAGGTTTGCTAACAACAGGGTTAGTAATGTTGTATACAGAAACAGGTATGATGAATAAAAAAAACATGATGAAAAAGGGAAAGCAAATGGCAAAGAAAATGGGGATTATGTAATAAAAGTTGGTATTTAATTTGAGTATATACTCAAACTAAATACCAATTTGTTTGTTCTATTACCAAATAAAAAGCAAAAATTTAAACTTTAAATTCTAATTAGAAGTTCATATCTTTAAAATCTTCTTCTCTTAGAAAGCCGTATTTTTTATCACATTTGTTGCAATGTTCTTTTTTCTCACATTTATCGAAACAATCCTTTTTGTCGCATTTATCACAGTGTTCTTTTTTCTCACATTTATCGCAATGTTCTTTTTTGTCGCATTTATCATAGTAATTTTCTTTTTCGCACTTGTCACAGTGTTCCTTTTTGTCGCATTTATCATAGTAATCTTCTTTTTCACATTTATCACAATGTTCTTTTTTGTCATCTAAAAAGCAATCACATTTATCACATTTTTCACCTTTTAAGCATTTACCTTCATGATGACATTTTGCACATATTTTGATTTTCTTTGTATCATTAACCCAAATTTGTAGAGCATATTCTTTTCCAGGGCATAAAGGTCCAAATACAAATTCTCCCTCTTTATCTGTGAAAGTATGGCCGATAGGTCTTCTTTCTTCTTTACCATGTTCACAAACAACTTCTACTAATTTAACAACTGCATTGTCTACTGGTTCTTTAAAGCAATCTTTTACTACGCCATAAATTACATCACGATTATCTTCTGGCAAAGTAATATCTAGGTCGAATTGCTTACCTCCTGAAATAACACCATCTACATCTAAAATTGGGCAATAAGGTCTCTTACCATCCATTTCCATATTTCTCATTCCTTTCTTTTTAACAACATAAGTGTTGTTTATATATCATATGAGGAAAAAGATAGAAAGTTGAACTTTTTTGGCTAATAATTTAGAAAAAAAGATATATGACAGTAAAGTTATGATTAAAAATAAAGATGTAGAATAAAAAATGAATTTTTCTCTGAGAACAAGCATACAATTAAAGTAGCTTGAATTTTGAATTTGGAGGTTTTTATTATGTTTTTCGTATTTAATAAACAAAAAATATATACATATGTAGTATCATTAGTAACAGTAGTATTTCTATTTTGTGTTGCAAGTAGTTTAAATCATAGTAATCAAGATACAGTACAAACATCTGTGACAAATCAAAAAAGACTACCGATTTATAATGTAGAAACTAATGAAAACAAAGTAGCATTAACTATGAATTGTGCTTGGAATGCAGATGATATAGATAGTATTTTAGAAACTTTAAAAAATAATGACACGAAAATAACATTTTTTATGGTGGGAGATTGGATAGAAAAATTTCCTGATAGCGTAAAGAAAATTAGTGAAGCTGGACATGAAATAGCGAGTCATAGCGACACACATCCTCATGTAAATCAATTAAGTTATGAGAAGAATATAGAGGAAATAGAAAAAAGTAATGAAAAAATTGAAAAAATAACAGGAAGCAGAACAAATATCTATAGGCCACCTTATGGAGAATACAATGATACTGTAATTAAGGCAGCAGAAGACAAGGGATATTATTGCATTCAATGGAATTTAGATACTTTAGATTATACAGGATTGACTGGCAATGAAATGTGGAATCGATTAAAAGATAAAATAAAGTCAGGAGATATTATTTTAACACACAATGGAACTGAGCATACAGCAGATAGTTTAGATCAAATAATAAAAAATATAAAAGCAAAGGGATTAAATGTAGTAAAAGTATCAGACTTAATTTATAAAGATGGATATACAATTAATAATAATGGTACGCAAATAAAAAACAAATAATGTATAAATAGGGAAGATAAGGAAATAATAGAATATAGAAATTAATTTAAGGGGATAAATAATGACTTTTATAGGAGTGATTTCCGATAATAAAATTTTTGAAAATATAAATATGCATTTGAAAAGTGATAAATTTAAGTTAATTCATATTAATAAGAAAAGCATAGAGAATATAAAAAATATAAGATTTGAAACGATTATTATTGATTCAAATTTAGAAAATTTTAAACAGGAAGAGAATATTATCGAACAAATATGCTTAAATTCAAAGTATTTAATTATTAATACAGATATTAATTTAAAATTTAATATATCGAATAATAATAAAATAAATATTATAACTTATGGACTTAATCAGAAAGCTACCATTACAGTATCTAGCATAACGGATACAGATGTATTAATTTATTTACAACGAAATATTCGAACTGTAACCAATAAAATGGTAGAAGTTGAAGAAAAAAGAATAAAAGTAAACGAAAACAATAAACTGAAAATTTATGAGATTTTAATTATTTATATCATATTTTTAATAAATAATAATTGCATAATTGAGCAAATATAGGAAAAAACTAACTTTTTTGAATAAAATTAACTTTTTATGTAGACAAAACCAAAAAAATGGTGTATAATAAAAAATGTAAATTAATCGTGCGTAAGGAAAAGTATACAATTAAGTTATGTGTAGTTAACTGGGAAAGTGATCTACAGATAATTTATGCAAAATTACAAAGTGATTTTGTAAACCGATGAAAGATTAGAAAATAGGGAGGAAAAAGAATTGGATACAAATTATTTAGAAAACAACTATTTAACATTAGTTGGTAAAGTTACAGGAGAAAAAAAATTTAGTCATGAGATATACGGAGAAAGTTTTTATATCTTTAATTTAACAATACCTCGTCTAAGTGGAAATAGTGATATCATACCAATTACTATTTCAGAAAGATTGATTAAAGAGGATACATTACAAGAAGGAAACAAACTATTAGTAAAGGGACAATTTAGATCATATAATAGCTATGAAAACGAAAAGAATAGATTAATACTAACAGTTTTTGCGAAAGATATTGTAGAACTTGAAGAAAACGAACAAGAAGAGGAAGAAGAGAACGAAATAGTAAAAAAAGAAACAATAACAAACGAAGTAGTATTAATTGGATATATCTGTAAAAAGCCTATTTATAGACAAACGCCATTTGGAAGAGAAATATCAGATATTTTACTTGCTGTAAATAGAGCATATAATAAATCAGATTACATTCCATGTATAGCATGGGGAAGAAATGCAAGATTTTGTCAAAACTTAGAAGTGGGCAGTCAAGTAAAAATAGTAGGTAGAGTACAATCTAGAACATATGAGAAAAAGCATGAAGATGGTACAGTAGAAACAAGAATTGCCTATGAAGTTTCAATTGGAAGTTTAGAAGTTATAGAAGAAAAAAATGATGAAGAACAAATAGAAACAGAAAATCAAGAAGCTGTATAAATATAATATAGAATAAATATAAAAAAAGTTTCAAAAGTCTAGTCTTTTGAAACTTTTTTTGATATAATCCATAAAAGTATAATATGGGATTAAATAAAGCAAGGAGAGATACAATGGAAAAAAATAAAAAACAAGTAAAGGAAAGCAAGAATCAAAAAAAGATAAGTTCAAATATAAAATTTACTATATTAGCAATTGTACTAATTGCCATTTTTTGTGTGGCGCTAACCCCAGTAACCTTACAAAATGATACGTATTATACGATAAAAATAGGGGAACATATTACTCAAAATGGTGTTGATATGCAAGATCCTTTCTCATGGCATGAAGATTTGGAATACACATATCCTCACTGGCTATACGATCTAATTACTTATTTAATCTATAATACATTTGGGATGACTGGAATTTATATTACTACATGCATATTATCAGTAATGTTAGGAATTACTGTTTATCTAGTGAACAAAAAATTAGTTAAAAATAACTTATTATCATTTGTTATAATAATAGGAGTTATGTATTTAATAAGAGGATATATAGCCGCAAGGGCACAACTTGTAACATTCATATTATTTGTTTTAGCTATTTTCTTTATTGAAAAATTCTTGGAAAATAAAAAGAAGAGATATGCAATAGGTTTAATTATTATTCCAATTTTAATTGCTAACTTACATTTAGCGGTATTTCCATTTTACTTTATACTTTATTTACCATATATTGCAGAATATATAATTGCAAATTTTGCAGAGAAAATTGTATATAGAAAAACAAGTATTAAAAAATTAAAAAGAAAAATCAACAAATTATCAAAGATAGAAGGAAAAGAAGCAGAAATAGAAAAATTGCAAAAGGAATTAGTGGAACTAGAAGAAAAAGTTGATAAAATAAAGATAAAGAGAAGTAAAGAGTTACAAAATCCATATAAAATAAGATTAGCGAAAAATAACAATGTAAAATGGCTAATTTTAATTATGATAATTTGTATATTTACAGGACTCTTAACACCATTAGGAAATACGCCATATACTTATTTAATAAAAACCATGGAGGGAAATACAACACAAAACATAAACGAACATTTACCAATGACTCTTGCTAATGATACAGAAGTTATTTGTACCCTAATAATATTCTTAGCAATATTAATTTTTACAAAAGCAAAAATTAGGTTAAGTGATCTATTTATGCTAGGAGGATTGTGTTATTTAATGCTAGCTTCTAGAAGGCAATTAAGTATTTTTGCTTTAATATGTTCTATTATTTTAAATAGATTAATAGTAGATTTAATACAGCAATATACAAAAATAACTTTGAAAGAAGTAGAAGAAAAAATAACAAACGTCATTGGAATTTTAGTTATAACAATTATTATGCTAGGATTTAGTTATTATATGGCAAAAGATAAGGTAAATGACAGTTATATTGACGAATCAACATATCCAGTACAAGCATGTGATTACATTTTAGAAAACATCGATTTAGGACAAGCAAGATTTTATAATGAATATAATTATGGAAGTTATATGTTATATAGAGGAATACCAGTATTTATTGATTCAAGAGCAGATTTATATGCTCCTGAATTTAGTGGTAAGGAAGAAGATATATTTATGGACTTTATAGAAACAGCTAATATTAGTAAATTTTATCAAGATACTTTTGAGAAATATAATATAACACACGTTATAACATATAAAAATTCAAAGATGAACATGATTATAACTAAAACAAATGATCCCCAATATAAGGAGTTATATAGTGATAAATATTTTGTAATATATGAAAGAGTAGAAATATAAAGGAAGTAAGAAATGAAAGAATTTATTGTAAACAAAGAGGAATCAAATAATAGAATCGATTCTTATTTATCCAAAAAAAGTCAAGATATTTCTAGAGTTACAATTCAACGTTTAATAGAAGAAGAAAAGGTGCTAGTAAATAATAAAAAAACCAAATCATCTTATAAAGTACAAGAAAATGATAAAATTACACTAGAAGAAGAAAAGCCAAAGGAAATATCTTTAAAAGCACAAGATATACCAATTGAAATTATTTATGAAGATAAAGATATTGTTGTAGTTAACAAACCAAAAGGATTGGTGGTTCATCCGGCTAATGGAAACCCAGATGGAACCTTAGTAAATGCTATTATGGCAATTTGCAAAGATTCTTTATCAGGAATTGGAGGAGAAATCAGACCCGGAATTGTGCATAGATTAGATAAAGATACATCAGGAGTATTAATTGTGGCAAAAAATGACAAAGCACATATTAACATGAGTGAGCAAATAAAAAATCATGAGGTAGAAAAAATATATATAGCGCTAGTAAAAGGTATTGTAAAAGAAACAGAAGCTACGATTAATATGCCAATTGGAAGAAGTACAAAAGACAGAAAGAAGATGGCTGTAACAAAAAGTGGAAAAGAAGCTATTACACATTTTAAGGTAATAGAAAGATTTCCGAAACATAATTGTACTTTATTAGAAGTGAAAATAGAAACAGGAAGAACTCATCAAATTAGAGTACATTTATCTCAAATTGGATATCCCATTATAGGAGATACTGTATATTCCAATGGTAAAAATGAATGGGGTGTAGAAGGGCAATGCTTACATGCAAAAAGTCTAAAATTTAAACATCCAATTACAAAAAAGGAAATGTTTTTGAAAGCAAAATTACCAAAATATTTTGAGAAAATAGTAGACGAATTAAAAAGAGATTGAGAGAACTAAAGGAGGAAAATCAAGATGCCATCATGGATTACACATCTTGTTACAGCCAATAAAATAAAGCAAGATAGTAAAAAAAATGAATTTATATTTGCTAATATTATGCCAGACATACTGGAAGGATACCATATTAAAAAGGTATCTAGACTTATTCAAAACTATGAAACACATTATCCAGTTATAAAAACGATTAATGGAATTAGTATTCCATTACCAGATATTTTTCGATTTAAAGAGGAATATAAAGGTAAAATGCAAAATCCTATTATAAAAGGATATTATTGTCACTTGTTAACAGATTATTTTTGGAATACCTATACATATGAAAACTATTTTGAAAATTTTGATAAAGAAAAAAGACTAGTTAAAATAAAATTAAAGGATGGAAATAAAAAGATTATGCAATGGGATGATGCAGTAAGAATAAAACAAAAAGATTTTAATAAATTTACAAATTATTTAAAAGATAATGAAAAGATAGTAATTCCGTTTTATAATAAAAACATCTTAAAATGTTGTGAAGATTTGAAAGAGTTTGAATTTACACAACAAGATATAGAAAATACAATTCTATTTATTCAGGAAATGGTATATACAAAAAGCGATAAGAAAAAAGAGGAATATAGCATGTTTACGCAAAAAGAATTATTAACTAATTGGGAGAACAGTATTCAGTTTATAGAAGAAAAAATAAAAGAATAGAAGGGAAAGAGTTTGGAAGAAGTAAGATTACAAAAGTATTTAGCAGAAGCGGGGATTGCCTCAAGGAGAAAAGCGGAAGGATTAATTCAGCAAGGGAAAGTCAAAGTAAACAACAAAGAAGTAACAGAACTTGGAATAAAAATAGATCCGAGTAAAGATAAAGTGGAATATCAGGGAAAAATTGTAACCATACAAAGAGAAAAAGTATATATCTTGTTAAATAAACCCATTGGATATGTAACAACGGCAAAAGACCAATTTGGCAGAGAGTCGGTCTTGGATTTAGTAAAGACAAATAGAAGATTAGTTCCTGTACGGAAGACTAGATATGTATACTTCTGGTGCGTTAATTCTTACAAATGATGGTGATTTTGTATATAAAGTAACACATCCAAAACATGAAATTGAAAAAACGTATACAGTAACGATTAAAGGAATGGTAAAAAAAGAGTCTGTAGAACAATTAAAGAAAGGTGTAAATATTGGCGATTATATAACCAAACCAGCAAAAGTAAAAATTTTGAAAACAGACGAGGAAAAAAATCAATCTAGATTAGAAATTACGATTCATGAAGGAAAAAATAGGCAAGTAAGAAAAATGTGTGAGCAGATAGGACATAGTGTTTTGGCTTTGCATAGAAGTAAAATAGCAGGTATAGGAGTAAAAGATATACCACTTCGGAAAATGGAGGTATTTAAGTTCCAAAGAAGTAAAGAAAATATTAAATGAAAATATTGAAAAATAGTTTTATAAAAGATATAATATAATAAACATAAGATAAAAGGAGAAAGATACATGAGTACATTAAAATTTATGCCCGAGGGATGGAATAATGAAATTACAAGATTAGATAAAGCTCAGATTGATGAGTATATAGACAACAAAGAAACTTTACAAGGTTTAGTTAAGAAATGCGATGAAAATTACAATCTATATATAAATTTTGAAAATGGACTAAATGGAATTATGCCAAGAGAAGAGGTCGAAGGAATAAATCTACAAGAAGATGGATTACCAAAAGTAAATTTATGCACAGGAAAAGTACATAAATTTATCCAATTTAAGATAAAAGGCATAGAAGATGATAATACACTAATTTTATCTAGAAAACAAGTGCAAAAAGAAGCCTTAAATTGGATTAAAAATAATTTGAATGTTGGAGACATGGTAACAGGAATTGTAAAAAATATAAAACCATATGGAGCTTTTGTAGAAATTGGTGGAGGAGTAGTAGGAATTGTTCATATCGAGGATTTATCAGTTGCCAGAATAAAAACACCATATGAGAGGCTAAAAATTGGACAAAAAATTGATATTGTGGTAAAATCTATAGATAGAGAGCAAGGTAAAGTAATTTTATCATATAAAGAAACGTTAGGAACATGGGAAGAAAATGCTAAAAGATTTACACCAGGTGTAAAAGTAAAAGGCATTGTAAGAGAAACAGAAAAAAATAAAAATGGGATTTTTATAGAGCTTGCACCTAACTTGGTTGGTATGGCAGAATATGAAGAAGGACTTAGGTATGGACAAGATGTAGATGTTTATATTAAAAAAATTGATGCCAATAAGAAAAAGGTAAAATTATTAATTGTTTAAGTTAAAAATGTAAGATATATAAATAATTATTATAATTTATGTACTGATACTACTAAATAACATAATAGCAGTAGTACCAGAAAAGGGAGGAATAAAAATGGTTAAAGATGACCAAATTAAGGCACAAGTATCACCATTTGCTATTAGAGAAGGAGAAATTAAAACTTTTGATGGTAAAGATGGATATGTGTCAATGAATCAAATTGTACATAAGATAAATATAGGACATATTAATGAAATTCATTTTGCTATATTAGATTTAGTAAATGAATTTGAATTTATTACTTCAAGACAACTATACCAAATGCTTGAAATAAAAGGGTTTGACCCAAAATCTCAAGATAAATTAAACAATAAATTAGAGCAATTAGTAAAATCTAAAATATTAACAAGATATTACTTTACTTCTGATGAAGGAAAAGGAATTTATAGAATTTATTGTTTAGAAAAGATGGGAAAATATTTATTAAATTCAAAGGAAATAGAATGTAAATGGCAACCATCTGATAATACAAAACCAGTTCCAATGATTAAGAAAAGATTGGCTGGAAATCAAACACTAATTGCTTACTTAAGAAAAGTTAAAGCCTTTGACTCTTATGTAGTTAAACCAGCAATTAATGCAAAAATAGCAGGAAAAATATTTAAAGCAACTGGTGGATCAGTTAAATTAACAAAGAATAGTAAATCAATTCAATTTGTTTTTGAAGTAATTAGAAGAGAAGTTGAGTGGCAAAAGAAAACAGTAGATAAAATGAGATTATACAAAGAGTTCTATGAAAACTTTGTACCAGGAGACTCAGGATTTAGTAGTATGCCACAATTAATTCTAATTTGTGAAGATGAAAAGCACATGGCAGAAACTTTTAAAGAAATTGTAACAAATCAAGTAGAAATACCACAAATAAAATTATATTTCACAACTGACTTAAGACAAAATGAGGAAACTTTAGAAAATACATTGGTAGAATTCAAATTGGTAAATGGAAAATATAAAATGGAAAATGTGGAATTAAAATTATTAGGAATGTAATAATTCTAATTCGATTGAAGATTTTTTAGAAAAAGTGATATTGTAATAAATAAAGAGTTAACTTTCAGAAAGTTAACTCTTTTAAAATATAATCATATTTCTAATACTTTTTTGGCTTTTTCTATGTCTTCAGAAGTAGCTTCTCTGACACCTTCTAAATCATATTTAAGTCCTAGCTTTTTCCACTTGAATTTTCCCATACTATGATAAGGAAGTAATTCTACCTTTTGAACTGTTTTTAAACTAGCAATAAACTTTTTTAATTTTAACAAGTCTTGCTGATCATCAGTATAGCCAGGAATTAAAACTTGTCTAATCCAGATAGGAATATCATTGTTACTTAAATACTTAGCAAAATCTAACTCTAACTTATTAGAAAGACCAACTAATTTTTTACACTTTTCACTATCAATGTGTTTTATATCTAATAAAACTAAATCAGTAACAGAAAGAACCTTTTTTATATCATCAGTTAAAGTAACCATACCAGAAGTATCGATGCAAGTATGAATATTTTCTTTTTTTAGTTTAGTAAAAAGTTCAAATATAAATTGAGATTGTAAAAGAGGTTCTCCACCTGTAACTGTAACACCACCGATTGGGACAAATATAATTTTTATAATTTATTATTTTATTAAATATTTCATCTAAAGATTTATAACTTCCGCCTTTCATATTCCAAGTATCTCTATTGTGACAATACTTACATTGTAAATGGCAGCCCTGTAAAAAAAGTACAAAGCGTATACCAGGACCATCTACTGTACCAAAAGATTCAACTGAATGAACTTTAGCATAATATCTTAAATCTTTTTCTTCCATTTGAGTGCTCCCTTATTATATGAAAGATGTGTCCCCAAATGGACATTAAATTCTTTCATGTATTGTTCTATTAATTACATCTAGTTGTTGTTCTCTTGTTAGTTTTGTAAAGTTTACAGCATATCCTGAAACTCTTATTGTTAATTGAGGATATTTTTCTGGATGTTCCATAGCATCTTCTAGTAAACTTCTGTCAAATACATTTACATTTATGTGATGTCCTGTTTGTGCAAAATATCCATCAAGCATGTTTACTAAGTTATTTACTCTTTCTTCTTCTGATTTTCCAAGTGTTCCTGGTGTAATAGAGAAGGTATAAGAGATACCATCTTGTGCTGAGTCAAATGGTAATTTTGCAATTGAGTTCATAACGGATAAAGCTCCGTTTGTATCTCTTCCGTGAAGTGGATTTGCTCCAGGTCCAAATGGTTCTCCAGCTTTTCTACCATCTGGTGTATTTCCTGTTGCTTTACCATAAACGACATTTGATGTGATTGTTAAAATAGATAATGTATGTGTAGAATTTCTGTAAGTTTGATGTTTTCTTAATTTATTCATAAAGTTTTTAACAATATCAACAGCTATTTGGTCAACCCTATCATCATCATTTCCGAATTTAGGGAAGTCACCTTCAACTTCATAATTTACTGCTAATCCTGTTTCATCACGAACGACCTTTACTTTGGCATATTTGATGGCTGATAGAGAATCGGCAACAACAGATAATCCAGCAATTCCACAAGCCATTGTTCGATAAATTTCTTTATCGTGTAAAGCCATTTCGATTGCTTCATATGAATATTTATCATGCATATAATGAATCGCATTTAAAGCTTTTATATATATTTTTGCTACATAATTCATCATTTGATTGAATTTTTCCATTACTTCATCATAGTCTAAATATTCAGAAGTAATTGGTTCAAATTTAGGAGTTATTTGTTTTCCTGATTTCTCATCTCTACCGCCATTAATAGCATATAATAAAGTTTTAGCTAAATTTGCTCTTGCTCCAAAGAATTGCATTTGCTTACCAATCTTCATAGGAGATACACAACATGCAATTCCATAGTCATCTCCTAAAGTAATTCTCATTAAATCATCGTTCTCATATTGAATCGAAGAAGTTTTGATTGATAAATCAGTTGTGAATTTTTTAAATCCTTCTGGTAATCTAGTAGACCAAAGAACAGTTAAATTTGGCTCTGGTGCAGGACCTAAATTTTCTAATGTATGCAAAACTCTAAAAGAATTTTTTGTAACTAAAGTTCTACCATCAATTCCCATACCACCAATACTTTCTGTTACCCATACAGGATCACCACTAAATAGTTCATTGTATTCTGGGGTTCTAAGAAATCTAACTAGTCTTAATTTCATAACGAAATGATCCATGATTTCTTGTGCTTCTTCTTCTGTTATCATACCATTTTTTAAATCTCTTTCAAAATAAATATCTAAGAAAGTTGATGTTCTACCAATACTCATAGCAGCACCATTTTGATCTTTAATTGCTCCCAAGTATCCGAAGTATAGCCATTGAACTGCTTCTTTAGCATTTGCGGCTGGTTTTGAAATATCAAATCCATATTTAGCTGCCATAACTTTTAGTGCATTTAATGCTTTAATTTGCTCACTAATTTCTTCTCTTTCACGAATTGTTTCTTCAGTTAATTCATCTACATTTAAAACATCTAATTCTTGTTTCTTTTCTTCAATTAAAACATCTACTCCATATAAGGCAACTCTTCTATAATCTCCTATGATTCTTCCACGACCATATCCATCTGGAAGTCCTGTGATTAAGTGAGAACTTCTAGCAGCTCTTATGTCAGGGGTGTATACATCAAATACACCGTCATTGTGAGTTTTCCTATATTTATGAAAGATTTCTTCAACTTCATCATCTACTTTTCTTCCATAAGCTTCACAAGATTTTTCTACAATTCTAATACCTCCAAATGGCATAATAGCTCTTTTTAAAGGGCTATCAGTTTGAAGTCCAACAATATCTTCTAAATCTTTATCAATATATCCAGCTTCATGGCTAGATACAGTTGATACCGTTTTTGTGTCTATATCTAATACGCCACCCTCAGAATCATGTTCTTTTTTATAAAGTTCTAAAACTTCATCCCAAAGTTTTTTTGTTTTTTCAGTAGTTCCAGATAAGAAAGAACTATCTCCTTCATATGGTGTATAATTTTTTTGAATAAAATCTCTTACATTAATTTCTGATTCCCAATCGCCTTTTTGAAAATCCTTCCATTGTTCAAATTTCATAAAATTACCTCCTATAATGATATTATTAACTTTTTAACCATTTATTATAATAACACAACAAAAAAACATTATCAATTGAATTTTTAAAAAATATACAAATAATGAATAAAGCCCAAAAATAAAAGCCAATATAATTGGCTTTTTAGTTATATAATTAGTCATTTTTATCAGATTCTGCGATTACTTTTGCAACATCATATATAAGTCTTTGTTTTTCTGATGAGCATCCTTTTAATAATTCAGAAAATTCTTTATCTAAATAATTTGTCGAGTTACTAGAAGCACCATTTAAAATGTATCCTTCTGAAACATCTAATAATCTACATAATTGATTTAATCTTTTTAAATTTATATGAGAGTTTCCTCTCTCAACTCTGCTTAAGAATGCAACAGATATGTCAATTTTTTCTGCTAAATCTTCTTGGGTTAAGTTCTTAGCAAGTCTTGCATGTTTTATTCTTTGACCTATTACACTATAATCTAAAGCCATTTTTATCACCTTCCTATTCTTTAGTCAAATAATAGCATTTTATGGTTTAAATTTACAGAAACTAAAATATACATATGTAACTTATAAGTTAACTTGATAAAATATAAACTGAAACAGTATGAATAAATTAGTATAAGAATTCTAATAAAATGAAGTAAAACAGAGGAATAAAGAGAAAAAATGACAAAAACAGAAAAAAATAACAAATATTTTTAATATAAATTGACAAATTAATTCAAAAAAAGTATACATAATTTGATTTTTGGAAAAATATATAGTATAATAAAGATTGGTCGCGTTTAAAAACACAATCAAAAAAGGAGAGTGAATATATATTTTAAACAAGAAATTAAAATACTATACAAAAGAAATTTTAAAGTATTTTAACATTACAATTATAGCATTTGGTTTTATAATCGCGATAATATTAATCAAATATAAACCAAGCTATAAGGTAAGTATATCTGGAAAAGAAGTAGGCTTTGTTCAAAGTAAGGATGCTTTGGAAGAAAGTATAAAAAATAATTTAATGGTAGATAGTGATAAAAATATTGATGCAATTGATATTAAGGAAAATCCAGAATATGAGTTAAAACTTGTCGATAGAACACTTGAAATAGATGAAGGTCAAATTATAAATAATGTACAAGATGATTTAATTATAACATATAAATATTATGAAATTGCTTTAAATAATGAAGAGATAGATTCAGTAAACACATTAGAAGAAGCAGAAGAATTAATTGAAGAAATGAAGGAAACAAATAGAGATAAAGACCTAGATTTAAGTGTTATAGAAAAATACACTCAAAATGAGGAAGAGATAGAAACTAATGAGCTTGAGATAGCAAAAAAAGAGGCACAATCTAAAATAGAAGAACAGCTACAAAAGCAAAAAGAAAAAGAGGAACAAGATGCTATGCCAGAAATAAATGGTATAAAATTAGCTACAAATCCAATATCAGGAACTATTACATCAAGATATGGTGAGAGTAGTAGATTAAGAAAGTCAACACATACAGGATTAGATATAGCAGCGACTACGGGAACTCCAATTCAGGTAGTTGCAGACGGTATAGTAACTAGTGCGAGTTATAATGGTGCCTATGGTAATCTAGTAAAAGTTAGTCATGAAAATGGAGTTGAAACATGGTATGCACATACAAGTAAAATGTATGTAACAGTCGGGCAAGCAGTTACAGCAGGAGAAGTAATAGCAGCAGTTGGTTCAACGGGTAATTCGACAGGTCCGCATTTACATTTCGAGATAAGAATTAATGGGGAACATGTTAATCCACAAAATTATTTATATCACTAAAATAAAAACTCGAGATTTAATCTTATATAAGATTAGTCTTGAGTTTTTTTGCTATAGTTTAAAATGTCGATAAAACAAGACGAAAAATTCTTGACAAATTTTTCTAATAATATATAATGATTGTAGTTAAACTAAATACCAATGAGGAGGAATGAAAATGTCTGAAAATATTAGTCCAGAAGAACAACAAAAAGTTCAAAACATGATTAATGAACTAGTAGAAAAAGCAAAAATAGCTTCAAAAGAATATTTAAAGCTAGACCAAGAAACAGTAGATAACATTACAAAAGCAATGTCCATGGCAGGGTTAGAGCACCATATGGAACTTGCTAAATTGGCAGTAGAAGAAACAGGAAGAGGAATTTATGAAGATAAAATAACAAAGAACATGTTTGCCACAGAATATGTATACCATAGTATCAAATATGAAAAAACAGTTGGAATTATCAATGAAAATGAAGAAGAAGACTACGTAGAAATTGCAGAACCAGTTGGAATCATTGCTGGAGTAACGCCAGTTACCAATCCAACTTCTACCACTATGTTTAAATCTATCATAGCAGCTAAAACGAGAAATGTTATTATATTTGGATTTCATCCATCTGCACAAAAAAGTAGTAGTGAAGCAGCAAAAATTGTAAGAGATGCAGCCATAGCAGCTGGAGCGCCAGAAAATTGTATTTTATGGATTGAAGAGCCAAGTGTACTAGCTACTAGATTATTAATGAACCATCCAGATGTTAATTTAATTTTAGCAACAGGAGGAACAGGAATGGTAAAAGCTGCTTACTCTTGTGGAAAGCCAGCATTAGGAGTAGGACCAGGGAATGTACCATGTTATATCAATAAAACAGCTAAATTAAAAACTTCTGTCAATGACTTAGTTTTATCTAAGGCATTTGATAATGGAATGATATGTGCTTCAGAACAAGCAGTTTTAGTAGATAGAGAAATATACGAAGAATTTGAACAATTAATGAAAGAAGCTGGATGCTATTTTGTCAGCCCAGAAGAAAAAGAAAAATTAAAACAAAGTATGTTTGAATATAATGAAGAATATGGATATAAATTAAAATCACATGTACCAGGACAATCTCCTTATGTAATAGCAAAAGAAGCTGGATTTAATGTACCAGAAAACACAAAAGTTTTAGTAGTATACGAAGAGGGAATAGGCCGAGATTATCCATTCTCTAAAGAAAAATTAAGTCCTGTATTAACCTATTATATTGTAGAAAATGCAGATGAAGGAATTGAAAAATCAGAAAGATTACTAGAATTTGGAGGACTTGGACATTCAGCTGTCATCCATTCTGAAGATAGAGAAGTAAACTTGAAATTTTCAGAAGCAATGAAAGCAGGAAGAATTATTGTAAATTCTCCTTCCACACATGGAGCAATTGGTGATATATATAACACAAATATGCCATCTTTAACACTTGGATGTGGTTCATTTGGTGGAAATTCAACAACAGCAAATGTATCATCTGTCAATCTTATTAATATTAAAAGAGTTGCGAAGAGGAGGGTTAATATGCAATGGTTTAAAGTCCCAGAAAAAATATATTTTGAGGCAGGATCTATTCAATATTTAGAGAAAATGCCAGATATCCAAAGAGCATTTATTGTAACAGATGAATCTATGATAAAATTAGGATATGTAGACAAAATTTTATATCATTTAAGAAAGAGACATCAATATGTACATTCAGAAATATTTAGTGAGGTAGAATCTGACCCATCTTTTGATACTGTAAAAAAAGGTGTAGAAGTCATAAATAACTTTAAGCCAGATGTTATTATAGCAGTTGGTGGAGGAAGCCCAATTGATGCTGCAAAAGGTATGTGGTTATTCTATGAATATCCAGATGCAGATGCAGAAGGATTAAAATTGAAATTCATGGATATTAGAAAGCGTACGTATAAATTCCCTAAATTAGGAACTAAATGCAAAATGGTAGCCATTCCAACTACATCTGGAACTGGCTCAGAGGTAACATCTTTCGCCGTAATTACAGATAAAGAGAAAAACAAGAAATATCCATTAGCAGATTACGAATTAACGCCTGATGTAGCAATTGTAGATCCAGATTTAGTAATGAGTCTACCAAAATCCATTACAGCAGATACAGGTATGGACGTTTTAACACATGCTATTGAAGCTTATGTATCAAACATGGCATCTGATTACACAGATGGATTAGCAGAAAAAGCATCAGAATTAGTAATAAAATATTTAGAAACAGCCTATAACGATGGAACGAATAAAGTAGCAAGAGAAAGAATGCACAATGCAAGTACCATTGCAGGAATGGCATTTACCAATGCATTTTTAGGAATTAATCACTCTTTAGCACATAAGATAGGAGCAGAATTCCATTTACCACATGGAAGAATTAACGCTATTTTATTACCATATGTTATTCGCTATAATAGTAATAAACCAACTAAATTTGTATCATTCCCTAAATATGAATACTTTATAGCAGACGAAAAGTATTATGAGCTAGCTAAAAAATTAGGATTAAAGGCAGACTCTAAAGAAGAGGGAATTAATAGCCTAATTGAAAAAATAAAAGAAATGAATGAGCATATGAATATTCCAAAATCTTTCCAAGAAGCAGGAATTGAAGAACAAGCATTTTTAGCGAAAGTGGATATGTTAGCAGATCGTGCATTTGAAGATCAATGTACAACAGCTAACCCAAGACTTCCATTGGTTAGTGAATTAAAACAAATTCTTTTGGATAGTTATTATGGAAAATAAGTAATAAAAAAACCATAGAAAATAAAAGTTCTAAAATTTTAATAGAGATATTGAAATTTTAGAACTTTTTAACATTCACTTTTTACGTAAAGAAGACATAATATATAGCAAAATAATGTGAAAGGTGGGAGAATTATGTCAGACTACATAATAGAAGGTGGAAAAAGGATAGAAGGAGAAGTGGAAATATCAGGATCAAAAAATGCAGCATTACCCATTATTGCAGCTACCATTTTAAATGGAGGAAAAACGACACTATATAATGTACCAAATATACATGATACGCAAATGATGTTTGAAATATTAAGAAAATTAGGAGGAACGGTAACAAAAAAGTCTAATAAAGTAATTATAGATACTAGTAAAATAGACAAATATGAAATACCAGAGGACCTAATGAGACAAATGCGTTCTTCTGTAATTTTTGTTGGTAGCTTGATTGGAAAACATAGAAATGTTACCTTCTCATATCCAGGGGGATGTGATATTGGAACAAGACCAATTGAACTACATTTAAAGGCTTTTGAAAAATTAGGAATAAATATTAACAAAAACTATGGAAATATTGAGTGCAGTTGTGATAAAATAATAGGTGAAAAAATAGATTTAGACTTTCCGAGTGTCGGCGCAACAGAAAATGCAATTCTAGCAAGTTGCTTAGCAGAACGGAAAAACCATTATAACAAATGCAGCGAGAGAACCAGAAATAGTCGATTTAGAAAAGTTTTTAAATAAAATGGGAGCAAAAGTAAAAGGGGCTGGCTCAAGTCAAATTGAAATAGAAGGGGTAAAGCATTTAAAAGATATAAGCTATAACATTATGCCCGATAGAATTGAAGCTGGAACATTTTTATGCATGGCAGCAATGAATCACGCAAATATTATTATAAAAAATGTAGAGGAATCTCATATTACACCAATTATTGATAAACTAGAAGAAGCAGGCTGTAATTTAGAGGTAAGAAAAAAACAAATAGAAATTTTAGCTCCTAAAAAACTAAAGGCTGTTAATATAAAAACAATGCCATATCCGGGATTTCCAACAGATATGCAATCTGTTTTTGCTACTTTGTTAACAACTGCTAAAGGAAGTTCAATAATAGTAGAAAATATATTTGAAAATCGATATAAATATACGCAAGAGCTAGTTAGAATGGGAGCAAAAATTTCAGTGGAAGGTAAGACAGCTGTAATAAAAGGTGTTAGAAGATTATATGGAGCAAATGTAAAAGCAACAGATCTAAGAGGCGGAGCAGCCTTAGTGATGGCAGCAACAGTCGCAAAAGGGACAACCAAAATAGAAAATATAGAATATATATTAAGAGGATATGAGAAATTTGACCAAAAGCTAGAAAAATTAGGGGTGCATATCCAGAAGAACAAAGAACAAAAGCGGACATTAATAACATTTTCTCTATCTAAAACATTATAAAGTCCGCGTATTTGTTCGTGCGCCAATTTTTGTAAAAAATTGTGTGCAAAGTATTTTATATAATAGGAAGTTCAGAGAACTTTCCTATTATGTAAAATAAGGGCATAATTTGCCCTTAAGAAATTCATTCTAAGGGAGGAATAGAATTGACAAAAAAAAACAAAGGAAATCAAATGAACTTATATTATATGAATAATGGACAAGCTGAGAGAGAAACGATGGGGGAAGATGCGAGTAAAAAAAAGAAGGCAAAAGAACGTGAAAAAAGAATTAGAGAAGGCAAACAACTAAAAAAGGAAGATGTATTTGATCTGGAAACGGAAACTGTTATTCAAATGACAAATAAAAATAAAATAAAGAAGGAAGAACAAAGAAGAAAAGAGCTGACTAAGCAAGAAAGAAAGAGAAAAAAAAGAAATAGAAGAATTAAATTCTTCTTAAAATTGATTTTATTTATCGGATTGATTTCTGGAGCAATTATTTTTGCTTTAACATCACCAATTTTTAACATAAAAAACATAAATGTAATAAATAATAGTGAGGTAGCAAGTGATACAGTCATTAGTTTATCTGGATTAAAGCAAGAGGAAAACATTTTTAGGTTTTATAAGGGAAGTGTTGTTAATAAAATAAAAGAAAATTCATATATTGAAAATGTAAAAATACGCAGAAAGTTCCCAAATACAATTGAAATTGAAGTGGAAGAAAGAGTGGCTAAATATAGCGTTGACTATATGGGAAAATATGCATATATAAATACGCAAGGTTACATATTAGAAATTTCAGAAGATAGCAGGGGCCTTCCGATTATACAAGGAATAACAACAAAAGAGGAGGAAGTAGTACCAGGGAATCGATTAAATAATGAAGACTTAAGCAGATTAGAAGATGCTATAAAAATTATGAATTCTGCAAGTGAAAATGGATTAGACCGAAAAGTCACAAGTATTGACATTAGTGATAAAGATGAATATAGTATATATTTAGAGGAAGAAAAGAAGAAAGTACATTTAGGGGATGTTACCAATTTAAGTAATAAGATGTTATATGTGGTAGCAATTATGGAACAAGAGTCTGGAAAAGAAGGAGATATTTATGTTAATGGAGACTTAAATAACAAATTCCAACCTTATTTTAGAGAAAAACTATAAAAGAAGTAAGAAAAATATTTTGATAAAGAAAGGTGAATATATGTTGAACAAAAAAATTATTAGTATAGTTTTAGGAATCATGTGTTTTGCATTGACTTTAGGAATATGCATTCAAATTCGAACTGTGACAAATTCAAATTCAACCGTTAGTAATAACTATGAGGAAAACAATTTAAGAGCAGAAGTCCTAAAATATAAAGAGAAATATGATAACAAATACAAAGAATTAGAAAAAGCAGAAGAAGAATTAGAACAAGAAAGACAAAATTCAACTCAAAATAATAGTGAACTAGAAGAAAAGGAAGAAGCAATAAAACAAGGAAATAAAATAATTGGATTAACAGAAGTGACTGGACCAGGAGTAATTATTACGTTAAGCGACAGTAAAAAAGATACTAGTACAGTACTTAATCCTAGTAGTTTACTAGTTCATGACGTGGATGTTTTGAGTGTAGTAAATGAATTAAAAAATGCAGGAGCAGAAGCGATATCAATTAATGACCAAAGATTAGTCACAACAACTAGTATTTCATGTGGAGGCAATATAATAGATATTAATGGAGAAAAGGTAGGAGCACCTTTTATTATAAAGGCAATTGGACTTCCAGAACAATTAGCTGGATTATCAAGACCTGGTGGATATTTAGAAATATTAAAAAATGCTAGTGTTGGTGCAGAACTAAAAAAATCAAATGATATAACAATACCTAAATATACGGGAGTTATTAATTACCAATATGTGAAAACGGCTAAGTAATCAAAAAGGAGGAGAAACATGAAAAAGACCATAAAAAAGGGTAAAATCACTATGGCCATAACAATCGGAATAGCATGCTTTGCATTAGCTCTAGTTATGTCAATGCAATTTAAAATTGTAAATGAAACAGATATTACTTCTATTGAAAATATGAGAGAAGATGAATTAAGAACAGAGCTTGCAAATTGGAAATCAAAATATGAAGAAACAGAAACAAAATATGAAGAAACAGTTGCAAAAATTGAGGAATATAAGCAAACCAAACAATCCAATGAGGAAACTGAAAAAATAGTAGAACAAGAAGTGGAACAAGTTGATTTGCTTTTAGGAAAGACGGATGTGCAAGGTGAAGGGATAGAAGTAACGTTAAAAGATACGGAAGATGAAGAAGTGGCAAGAATAAATGCAGATGATTTATTAGTTATTGTTAATTCTTTAAAAATGGCAGGAGCAGAAGCAATATCGATTAATGATGAAAGAATTATTAATATGAGTGATATAGTGGATATTAATGAATCTTTTATAAAAATAAATGGACAAAGAATATTGGCTCCCTATGTTATTAAAGCAATTGGAAATTCATCTTATTTAGAAGCCGCACTAACAGGAAATGGCGGACATGTAGACGAGATGAAGAAAATAGGGCAAGATGTTTCAATTCAAAAACTTGATAAAGTAAAAATTCTTAAATATGATAATGAGATAAGTACAAAATATATACAATAACATAACAATAAAAATTAGGAGGAAAATATTATGATTTTTATAATGATATTAATTGGTTGTATTTTAGGAGCTTTAATTGGAATGAATGCTCCTATGATTTCATACACCTATTCAAGTTATCTTGCAATTGCAATTATAGCTGCACTAGATTCTGTATTTGGAGGAATTACATCAGTTATAAAGAAAAATTTTGATTTAAAAATATTTGTAACAGGATTTTTTGGAAATGCTATTTTAGCAATTCTTCTAACAATATTGGGACAAAAATTGAATGTAGATATCTATTTGGCTGCAATTGTTGTATTTGTAGGAAGAATGTTTGTGAATTTAGCAATTATAAGAAGATATTATGTGGATAAATGGATAAACAAATTTGAAAAAAGAAAGTTAAAAGATACAGAAGAAAAAACAGAAAAGAATTAGAGGAAAAGATAAAAGGGCGGGAATTACATCCTGCCTAAATATTTGTATAAAAATTATAAAAATACAAATTATGAAAATATTACAAAAATATTACGATAATATTACAAAAATATAACAAATACTATTGACATTTTTTTTAAAATGTAATATATATAAACTTAGAAAAATTATACTAAAAAAATGGAGGAATTAACTTGGCAATAGGAGATATCATAGTAGGTGTTGACATAGGGACAAGCAAGGTTTGCGCAGTTGTTGGAGAAGTTAACAATTTTGGACAAATTGAAATTATATGCAATACCTCATATAAATGTAGTGGACTAAAGAAGGGAAAAATAATAAACGAAGATGAAATAATTTTAAGCCTGGCCAAAACAATTAAAGATGCCGAGGATGAAACAAATTTAAAAATAAATTCAGCATATGTAACTATTCCAGGTAAATATGTAACAATAGTACAAAATAGCATAACAAAAGAAGTTAAAGATAAATATTCAGGAATATCTATAAAAGACGTACAAAGTGCTATTATGCAAGTAAAGGATATAGAAATTCCAGAAGGTAAAACTTTAATCGATATTGTACCAGATAAAATAACGCTAGAAAATGGAACAGTAGTTACCGATCCAGTAGGAAATTTAAGTTCTAGTTTTACAATAAGTGCTCAGGTAATATTAGCAGAAAGAGAGTATGTAAGACAATTAAGCAATATCTTTAAGAAAGTAGATTTAGAGATAGATGGAATTGTACCAATTACATTGGCAGAAAGAAATTTAGTATTAGATACAAATGAATTACATGATAATATTATGCTTTTAGACATAGGTGCAGGGAATACTGACATAGGAGTATTTGAAGGATCATCATTTTTATATACAAATTCTATTCCGTTAGGAGGAGACAATATTACAAATGATATAGCACTTGTATTAAATATAGCAGAGGAAGAAGCTGATAAATTAAAAAGACAATATGGACTAGCATTAAAATCCTTTATAGACAATGATAATGACATTATATTAAATACTTGTAAAGATACAAGCAAAAATAAGATTATTAAAAGCTCTGAATTGATTGAAATTATTGAAGCAAGAATAGAAGAGATGTTTTCAATTATTAATAAAGATATAACCAATCATGGCTTAAAACAAAAAATCAATAATGTAGTTTTAACAGGACAAGGAATTGTAAATATCAATAAAAGCGATGTGGCTGGAAAAATAAATTTGAATATACCTGTAAAAATTTCAACAGGAAGAGCAATTAGCACAGTAAAACCAGCATATAGAACTAGCTATGCATTAGTTAGATATATAGCAGCAAGGCCATTTGCGAAAACAGTATCGAGCAGTATTGATACGCAAAGCAATGAAAGTTTTATAAAAATGGCACTTGAAAGAATAAAAGAGTTCTTTTATTCATAAAAAAGTTATTAATTTTAAGTTAGCCGTTCGAATGTATAGGAGTTACGGATAACGGATGCAAATAATAAAATTGTTTGCATAACAGATAAAAATATATAGGGATCGTAGAATGAATAAGCATTCATTTTTGTATCCAGAAACTGCAACAACCATAACAAAGCAGTTTTAAGAAAGGGAGGAAGAACTAAATGATGGATTACAATAATAACAATAATGATGATAGCAATATTGCAATGATGGATGGAACAGCTACCATTAAAGTTATAGGAGTAGGAGGAGCTGGAAATAATGCAGTTAATAGAATGATTGATGCTGGGATAAAAGGCGTAGATTTTATTGCTGTTAATACAGATAGACAAGCTCTACAAACTTCAAAAGCCAAAACAAAAATACAAATAGGAGAAAAAATAACAAGAGGACTAGGAGCAGGAGCAAATCCTGATATTGGAGCTCAATCAGCAGAAGAAAGTAAGGCAGAAGTAGCAGAAGTATTAAGAGGAGCAGATATGGTATTTGTTACAGCCGGCATGGGTGGAGGAACAGGTACAGGAGCTGCACCAATAGTTGCAGGAGCTGCAAAAGAAATGGGAATATTAACAATAGGTGTTGTTACAAAACCATTTACATTTGAAGGAAAGAAGAGATTATCACAAGCAGAACGTGGAATTGAAAGCTTAAAAGGGAAAGTAGATACATTAGTGGTGATTCCGAATGACAAATTACTACAAATAATAGATAGAAAAACATCTATTATTGAAGCGTTCAAAATGGCAGATGATATATTAAGACAAGGTGTACAAGGAATATCAGATTTAATTGCAATTCCAGGACTTGTAAACTTAGATTTTGCAGATGTAAAAACAATTATGTTAAACCAAGGAATGGCACATATGGGTGTTGGTAAAGCATCTGGTGAAAACAGAGCAGAAGATGCAGCAAAAGAAGCAATCCAAAGCCCATTATTAGAAA
>JBJFFC010000032.1:0-32211 GCA_051891395.1 Clostridia bacterium
GGAATCGAACCGGCACGGTTTATTCAACCGCAGGATTTTAAGAATTTTACGCCATCTGCTTTTTACCATTAGATAACCTATTTTAGTTGTAGTTATTAACCTCTCTAATTTACTTGTTTGTAAGAAAATTATAACACAAGCATTGATAAATATGCAAGAAAAACAAAAATCTTCTTTTCTAAAATTTTGAATTAAGTGTTAGAACTGTGTTAGAACTTTTGATAGAATAACAGTCTAACGTATTATTGATATTTTAAAATCAAATTTTGCAATTTTAGTAAAAAATATTATAGATATAAAACTATACTCTCTCCAATTTTAAATCGCCGCAAAGCGATTGTGAGGGCAAATTAAATAAGAATATTAGCGACAAAGTCTGTTTGTAGAATAAAAATCTACAAATGGGCTTTTTTGTCGTGCAAAAGAGAAATGCAACACCTCTTAAAAAGTGTTTGGTGTGATGAGCCGATGCTATAAAGTTCATTCGTATTTGTATGAGCAGTCTAATTATACAAAGTGCGTAAGTGAGATCTTAGAACAAAAACTCACAATAAATTAAAGAGTATTCGGTGGCAAAACTTGAAATGGATTTGTAATTGTAAAAAGTTTGGGCAAGTATGAACCAAGATATTTAAATGTATCAGCAATTATAGTAGTAATATCACTACTTACTAGACTACCTATGAAACGAGGCGAACGACCGACGGTTTCGGCTTATATAGGTGTAATAATTCTATTTTTCACAAATGGGATTATTACACCTAATTCACTTTAGCTCTCTTCCTCTGGTTTCTACTTGGTAGTTGCTAAAGTGAATTGAGTAAGAAAAATTTATTTTTATTACTCAACTTTCATAAAAATTGCGACAAGCAAATTTTTATGAAAAAACCTAAAAATGCGAATAGCAATTTTTTAGGTTTTGGGGTGTGGGGTTGTAAAACCCTGCCATACGGGACAAACTTGTTTGTCTAGTATGTTAGACATTCAAAGAATATCTTGAGTAAAGAAGGAGGTGCAAGAAGATATGAGCTATGCTATTATAAGAAATGATAAGCTAACAAGAGTGGATGCACAAGGGTCATACATTCACAATGATAGAAGGTCAAAAGGTCATTCTAATAAAGATATTAACCCTACAAGAACACATCTTAATTTTTGGTGTAAGAAAAATGAACTAACATATATAAAAGAATTTGATAAAATAAGAAAAGAATATGATTTAAAGGGCACTATTAGAAGTAATAGTAATATCATGTGTGAAATGATGATTACTTCTGATAATGCTTTTTTTAATAAGATTGGTTTAGAAGAAACAAAACGATATTTCAAAGAAAGTTATAAATTTGTATGTAATTATAAAAATCTTGGAGAAAAATATATTGTGTCAGCAGCAGTACATTTAGATGAAACTACACCACATATGCATTTAGTTTATATACCAGTAATTCATACAAAAGATAAAGAAGGAAAAGACATTGATAAAATATGTTGTAGAGATTTTTGGAAAGGCAGAGATAGTTACAGACAATTACAAAATGCTTTTCATAAATATATAACTTCAAAAGGCTTTGATTTAGAACGTGGCTTACTAGTAGAAGAAACAGGAGTTAAACACGAAAAAATAGAAGATTTAAAGAAACTGACTAATTTTGAAAACACTAAAAAAGTATTAGATAATATAAAACTAGAATTACCAGAGACTCCAGATATAAATGATATTAAACTAATAAAACTTAATCGAGAAAAAGTAGAAAATGAAATTATTAAACCTAAAGATGATAAAATTATGGAATTGTATCAAGAAAATTTAGAATTGCATAATGAATTATCTAAACAAGTCCGATTAGTTGATAAAGCACAAAAATACCAAAATGAAAGAGATTCTATACTTGCTAATAACAAAGAACTTCATAATCAAGTAAATACTATTAAAGCAGAATATAAAGAAAAAGAATTTGATATTGAATGGAAATATAAAAGTAAAATTAAAAGTTTAGAAGAAGAAAATACTCATTTACACAAAATTATAGATAAATTCTATGAAACTGTTGATAAATTTATAGTTTGGATTTGTCATAAATTTGGTATTGGCGAATCTAAAGAATTAGTTAAAAAATTTGAAGAAGAAACTCGTACTTTTATTGACCCAGTAGAACAGATGAAAAAGGAAGAAAGAGAAAAAGAATGGGATTTAGAAATGTAAAGGCAGGATTTTACCTGCCTTCTTATAACAAAAAATTTTCTTTTTATTTTATAAAATTATACTTTTTATTTAAACAATATAATATTATTGATAATATGCTTAAGATAATAAATAGTCCCAATATAATGTTTCTTGCACCAGTTTGTGGTAATGGCGTTTTTGCAATAGTTGTATCTTTTACTTCTGTATCATCATTATCTAGTTGCTTTGTATCATTTTTATTCTCGTCATCTTTTTTATCTGTATCATCAGTAGGATCTGTTGGTAATTCAATATCAGTGAAATTATCCCAGTTAAATTTTGAATTTCCATAGAAAACTATTTCACAAGATTGTGTAGTAGGAGCTAGTCCTAATCCCACAGTTATGCCTTCTACTGGATAGTATTTTCCATCTTCATCATCAAATTTTACATATATAAAGTAATAGGTATCACTCTTTACTTTTCCTAGTAAATTATCATGTAAGCTTGCTGCAAAATTTGGTTTTCCTTCAAGTACTCCATCATAAATTACTGATGAGTTTTTCCCATAAGTTAATAGTTTTTCAAATCCGTTAGTTGTGTCATTATTTTTGATTGCTGATAAAATTGAATTATCCGTAATTTCCCCTATTTTGAATTGTGCTTTTCTTGTTAAATAATTTTCCATTGGCGTATTGATTGATATATAAGTAAGAGCAGATCCTATTAGTGGTGTTTCAAATAATTCTGAGTATTTCTTATCTGCTGGTCTTTCTAGTTTAGCACTATATACTAGAGATCCTGTTTTGGTAGCTCCAAGTGCTGTGTCATCTAATTGAAAAATCCAAAAATATACATCTCCTTTTAATTGTAGTGCTGTTTCCAAACGTGGAAACACTAATTTCTTTGTTTCTTCATCATATGTTCCAGAATAGCTTTCTCCATATGTACTACTAAATTCTGGTTGTGTATTTCCAATAGTATATCGTATATTCATTTCTACAGGTTTTCCATTACTCTTAGTTGGTAATGTGATATTTGATACTTCTAAACTATAAAATTGTACACTATTATTTGTATATATAGCTTTAAAGGTTGCATTACTAAAGTCTGCCTTTGTTTCTTCTCCTTCAGTTGCTAAAACATTACTTGATAAAAGTATTAATAAAACAAATTGCACAATAAATAACAACACTTTTTTCATTTTCATTTGTATCCACTCCTTTGTATTTTATACTAAAATAATATACTAAATCTCAGAAAATGTCAATGAATTTTGGGCCAAATTTAATCGCAATTTGTCATCATAATAAATGAATAATATAGTATACCATAGAAATCATAATTGTAACAAATGTTGCAAGAGCCATTGGTATCAACAAGAATATTTTTATAAAAATATACTCAACTACTAATTCATTGAGATTCATTACAGATAATTCTCCAATCTTACTGTAATCTGGATAAATTTTTGAAAATTGTTTATTTACTTCATCAGATATTCCTAAAAGTTGTGCATATATTAAATAATGTTCCCATAATTTAACTTCAATATGCCTTCTTTCATCAATTAGCGAATAATCAAGAAGAAATTTCTTTAATCCTAATAATGCTTCAGCTTCAGATTTCAAATTATCATTAAAGGCACTTGATAATAATTTTTTATGCCATATTTCCAAAACACTTTTATGGCTTCTAGACCAAATTTTAAGTTCTTTATTGTCTATTATGTTATTGCTTCCAGCTGCTATTTTTAACAAATCATATAGCTCTTGTTCAAGTTCTGTCTTTTCAAAATCTCCACTTTTCAAATCAATGCTAAATACTCTATTTCCTTTATCTGTTATTAAAATATTATTATCATTAGACCATTTCAAAAGAAATGCACCAATAATTCCATTTTTTAATTTCTTTGTACTAATTTTTGAACAATAGTATAAACTGGCATAAGCTGTTTCTAAATCAATCCATTTAGGTAGTTCACGGCAGTAATCAATTTTCTTCTCGTTTACTATGCCTCCATATTTTTTACTTTGAATATGCCTTATTCCATAATAATTCATATAGACACAAAGTATTAAAAACAAAATATATGTAACAATATAAACCTTTTCACCAAATTCATAAACTTGACTAGATGTATCTGCTATTTTGTCATATTCTATATTAAATGTACAATATATATTTTTTGCATTACCTTTTGTTTTATCAATATAGGAATTAGCTGTTTTTATTTCTTTTTTTAATTTATCATTTACATATATTGAATATTTATATTGTTGAGTGTAATCCAATAAATAGGCTCTATCTGTTAGATATTCTATATACAAAAAATAAGTATCATTAGGCTCTGAATACGAAATTCTTGATAATGATTTTAAGTCTAGTTTTCCATTACTATTTTCTGCATAGCTTTCTATAATTGTCATATCTTGAAATTTTACAATAATTTTCTTATCTGTATTATCTGTAACTTCTACTTTATATTCAGCTGTCACATCATAATTAGGAAATCTAGCAGAAATTGTTTCTTTAATATTGGTTTCTGCAAATACTTTTGAATAGTATAAACTAAAAATTAAAATAGCAATAAAAAATGTAATAATTATTTTTCTTTTCATCATCTTCTCCTCTATTCGTTAACAGAAATCCACGTTTCAGTATTATACTTATTTTCTTTTGCATCAAATAGTCTAGCTAACTCATTATTTGTATAATAAATATAATCTTTATTAACAATACCATACTCAAAATCTGATATATTACTTCCTGTTAAAGGTGCTTTTATTTTGTCAGCTCCTGGAAGCATACTATCCAAATAGTAATTTACTTGCATAGTATAATAAAAATAATAATTATCAAATATATACCATACATATGTCAACTTAGCTGCATCCACATCGTTTGTAGCAATAACATAATTAGGTTTTCCTAAAGAATCCACAAGATTATTAATATTTGAAATTTTTTTACCTTCCAAAACAGTAGAATTTTCCTGAACAGCATTTGTATTTACTTCATCTTTTGTTACATAAGATATAGTTCTAATATCTTCAGGCAACGCATATATAATACTGTTGTTTGAATTAACATATATATCCATATAGGAAGAAAAATACTCTTTTGTATAATACTCTATTCTATTATTTTGGTCTGTATAAGAAGAATTTAGCGTTACTTTTCTTTCAATATTGTATTTATTTGTAATATCTGAAGTTAGATATTTACTATTGTTCTTATTCCAGTTATTTCTTAAGTCACTCCCTAAGTCTAATTTCTTCTCAGTAGCTTTTCCGTTTGAAATAATAGCTGAATACTTTAAGTTGTCGCTAAACCAAAAAGAAAAATCACTCATAGATATTAATAGTTGATTATACTTATTGTTTTCATTCTCATTATTCAAAATATAATATAAATAACCAGATTTTGTAGAATCAAATAATGCCTTCTTTCCATTATATAAATTCCAGCTAAAAGCATTGTTTGTATCTGAATATTCATAAAACAAATTATTTGTTATGCTTTCTGTTCTATCATTTATATTATTATTTAATGTAGATTTGTTTGTTAATCTCATTGCAAATCCAATCATAATCAAAACTATTAATAAAGCAATAACTTTAGCTATACCTTTTTTCATAAGTAGCCTCCTACAATATTTAATTTATAATATCACAAACTATTATTATTTTACACTCAATTATAAATACTAGTTTTTTCTCATAATTTTATTAAAGTATAACATTTTTTTTTATAATTATCAAATTTTTTTATATAATATAACTTATTGAATTTATGTCATTACCACATCCACTAGTTTTACGTATTTCAAAATATAAATTGAACCGGAATTTTTTTCAAAATTGTTTGACATATACTAAAATAAATGCTATAATAATATTAGCTTAAGCGAAGTTGTCTAGTGTAGCCTGGCAATAACGCATCAGATATGTGGGGAGAAACACATATCTTTTTTTATGCCATAAAAGAAAACAGAGCAGGGAGAACTGCTCTGAAATTACTATGTAATTTTTTAGGTTTTGTTGTCTTTTCGATATTTCATCAATTCTTCTTCCAATTTTTCAATTTTCTGAAGCAGAATCCATATCAACATGTAGCCATTCAAATAACTCACCTCCTTCACACAAAGATTTCCTTTGGCTAGGATGTGCCTATTATACTTTAATTTCGTTAAAAAAACAACATTTTTTCTATAATTTCAACAATTATTTTTTAGTATCTTTATTCTTATTTCTACTTTTATATACATTAGCTTGATTTCTACATTGACTGCTATCGTATTCAGCCTTTGGATTTTTAGCATAAAAGACTTTACCACAATGTTTGCATATTCTTAATGGATTCTTTTCACTACAAAGCATAAACCCAAAAGCCATATCTATTGCTTGTTTTAAAGAATTAGGTTGCCAAGATATTTCTGGAGTATTTCCATACATATTAATTTTGTATGGTATTCCAGAAAAATAGTAATCACTTATAGTTTCTCTTGCTTTATATTCATCATAATTATTTACACTATTATTTGATAAATCTACATATTTTTTAAATATTTTATACATTTTTTTTGCATATTCAATTATCCAATCTATTTTTTCACAATAAAAACTAGAATAAATTAATTGATTGCTAAGTGATGTATGATTTAACATTCTTTGTAAATCAGAATTTGTTTCTATTTCTACTTTACCATTTGTTACTGTATAATTCATTTCAGTATCTTTTGCAAATGGAAAGAATAAATCAAAATATTCTTTCGTTCGCATTACACAATTTTTATTAATAAAATTACTTTCTTTTAATGTTACCTCTTCATTTAATAGAAAATCTGTATTGATTGGTGCTTCAACCATAAAGCCCAATAAACCATATTGCTCTACAAAAAAATATGCACAAGTAAATTTAGTTTGATCATCATCTGAATCCATACATATTCTTCCTATATTAAGTAAATCAACCAATATTGAATCCATTTTACTGAACATGTCATATAAATCTCTAATATTTATACTAGCTTCTGGGTTTGGTACCATATAATATTCTTTTCCTTTATATTTTCCTTGATAGCCACCATATCTCATATATGAATATGCACTGTTACTTTTAAAATTAAATTCCATTACTTTATTCTCCTTAAAATTTTTTAAAAATTTTATTGTAATATATTGACATATTACAATTATTACTTTATAATAATATCAAACATTAATAGTTGAAATATAATAATATATTACAACAATTGATATAAAATGTCAAGTGCTATACTTGTATAAAAAATATGTAGACACAAATTTTACCAAATTATTTGAAAGGTTGTGATTAATATAGATAACAAGAACTATATACTAGATAAGTATTATAATGAACATGATAAACCAACTAATATTGCAAAAGAATTAAATGTTAATCCATCTTATATAACAAAGGTAATCAAAAGCGATACAAGATATATTCAGGAAAAAGAATATAGAGCTCAAATAAGTAGAGAAAATCGTAAAATTGCAAAAAGAGACTGGATTAGAAACAAAAGACAAAGTGAATCTGATAAACAATTATATGAATTTGTTAAACAGCAACATATTGAAGCAAGTAAAGAGTTATCTTATTCTTCTGAAATGAGTGATTTGGCATATAGAAAATGGAATTCAAGTGCTTATCATAGAAATAGCAAAGGTAATCTAATTATAGATAGAAAGTTAAAAGTTGGCTCAGATGTTCCTAAATCAATAAATATGAATATAAAAATACCAACACAGAAATACAAGAAAAAGTATTGTTATAGTATTTAATTAGTCCTATTGCAGAATAGGTCTTTTTTATTTTGAATTTTAGCAAAGGAGGTATAAAAATATGGCTGATATGAAAGAAACTTATACTTTAATGTTTACAGACTACCCAGACATTGTAAATCTTACACAAATGAGAAAAATGTTAGGTGGTATTAGTAACACTCTTGCATATCGTATGTTAAGAGAAAAGAAAATTAAAAGTAAAAAAGTTGGCAGAGAATATAAAATTCCTAAAGTTAATGTTATCAAATATGTGATGACAGAACAGTAGGAATTTTTTTGTTATCATGGTATAATACACAAAATATCAATGATAAGTTAAATATAAACTGTTACAACGGAAAGGAGTAAAATGATAACAGGTAGCTTACAGAAAAAGAAAGGTCTTTATTATGCTGTTTTAAATTTATATGATGACTATGGAAAAAGAAAACCGAAATGGATTCCTACAGGTTACACTATAAAAGGAAACAAGAAAAAGGCTGAAAAAAAATTAGAACAATTTAAAATTGAATATGAACAAAAATCAAAAATACAATTAAGAGATCCAAACATATATGATAAATATAAAAATATTTTGTTTTGTGATTATATGTTGGAATGGCTAGAAAAACAAAAAGGAAAAGTTGAACAAACAACATACATTGGCTATGAACAAGTTATTAAAGGTAGATTATACAAATACTTTAAAGCAAAGAAAATCAAATTAGTAGATTTGAAACCTAAGCACATTCAAGACTTTTTCGACTTACTTTTTAGCGAAGGTCTCTCAGGAAATACTATAAAACATTATAGAGCAAATATTAGTAAAGCTTTAAAAAGTGCAGTTATTACAGGAATAATTGATAGTAACCCAGCTACTAAATTAGAAACAATTAAAACTAAAGAATATACAGCAGATTATTATACACAAGATGAGCTACTAAAACTAATGGAAATCATAAAAACTACACCTATTGAATTGCCAGTAATTATAGCTGGCGTATATGGATTAAGGCGTGAAGAAGTTATTGGTATTAAATGGAATGCTATTGATTTTAAAGCTAAGACATTAACAATTAGACATACTGTAGGTCGTGGTAAAATTGATGGCGTTACACAATTCATTTTCAAAGATAGAGCAAAAAGTGATTCAGGTTATAGAACTTTACCTTTATTTGATTTTATTGCTGATTTACTAAACTCTTATAAAAATAAGTATGATGAATATAAAAAATTCTATGGCAACACTTATTGCAATGATTATAAAGACTATATTTGCTTAATGGAAAATGGAGAATTAATGAAACCTGGATATGTAACACAAACTTTTAGTAAAGTATTAGATAGTAATAATCTACGACATATTAGATTACATGATTTAAGGCATAGTTGTGGTACTTTGTTAATTCAAAATGGTGTACCAGTTAAAGACATACAAATATGGCTAGGTCATTCTAATTTTCAAACTACTTTAAGATATGCACACGCTGATATAGAAAACAAAAGAATTTCTGCAAGTGTTATTAGTGATAAACTTGCATTAGATACAAAAAAAGAACAAATTACCGAACTCGCTATTTAGGTAATCTGTCTTAAAAATACATTTCTAACTATTTATAAAAATTCTAATTTTGGAAAAGTGTTAGAACTTTTGTTAGAACTTTGCACTATTTTTAAAATTAAAACCTCAAGCTTAATCTTACGAAACACTTGAGGTTCTAATGGTGCAGATGGCCGGAATCGAACCGGCACGGTTTATTCAACCGCAGGATTTTAAGTCCTGTGCGTCTACCAGTTCCGCCACATCTGCATATTTAATGAACTGGCTGTCTATTTACGACAATTGTTATTATAATATGAGGTTTCTATTTTGTCAATACCATTTTCTCAATTTTTTTCTATTTTCTCAAAATATTTTTAAATGTCCAATTGGGACCTGTCCCCAACTGGACATTATATCTAATCAGATGTTCCTGTACTATCAAATGGTATAAATTTATTTACTACACTTTCTTGTGCTATATCATCTGCTCTAAACATCATATAAGATGTATTTATTTTGTTTTCCACTAATTGTTCTACTTCTTCTTGCGTAGCATGTTCTGCTAGTACTAATTCACTTACTAATATTTGTTTTGCATTATTTAACATTTTCTTTTCGCCTGTAGAAAGTCCTTTTTCTTTTTGTTTAAAGCTTAGGTTTCTTACAACATCTGCAATTTCATATATGTCTCCGCTTTTCATTTTATCCATATTATCTCTATATCTTTTGTTCCAGTTCTTATCCATTTCTGTTTCATCTTGTTCTAGTACACCTATTACTTTATCTGCTGAACTTTTATCTATAATATTTCTTACACCTATTTCTTCTGCCTTTGCAGTTGGCACCATCACTTTAACTTCTCCTGGCATCTTTAATATGTAATAAGATTGTTTCTCCCCTAAAATATCTTTTTCTTCTATTGAATCTATTACCCCAGCTCCATGCATTGGGTATACAATTTTGTCTCCTACACTAAACATGTAAGTCAACTCCTTTCAGCATTTTTATATTTTTCGGCGAAAAAAGATAATAAAGTTATGTAAATATTTTTACTTTAAATAACTTTATTGGATTTTTTAACCATATTTATTATACAATAAAAAATGGTAAAAGTCAAAGCCTTTACCATGATTTTTTTATGTATATTTTCTCTGTTTTCCTTGTGTCTCTAAGCTAAATTTTTTTCAAATTTTTTTATCTAAATTTTTTTCAAATGCATTCCGCTATTTATTTTCTTGTTGAACCAAACCCTCCAGTTCTTTCTCCTTCTGCCTTATCATCATCTGTAATTAAAAACTTTTGGAATATTGCTTGTCCTATTGCTTCTCCTTTTTTTATTTCAATATCTTCTTCTTTGATGTTGTAGAATGCAAACATAAAATGCCCATCATTATCTGGATTTCCATAATAATCTTTATCAATTACTCCCACACTATTTGCCATAATCAATCCTTTTTTCTTTGGATTAGAACTTCTATTATATAAAAGTAAAACTTCGTCATCTTGCATATAAACTTTTAATCCTGTTTTTACCAAAGTTGGATTCATTCCTTTTTTAAAGCTTGGTATTACCACATCTTCGGCTGCTTCTATATCATAACCAGCTGAATATTTTGTTTTTCTAACTGGTAAGTTAATTCCCTTATCTTCGAATCCTTTTGCTACTTCAAATCCTCTTTGTTTGTTCATTTTTTCTCCTCCTATTTTTCCAAAAATTCTTTTTTATTTTTGCACAAAACTCTTTTTTTGTCAACAGAAAAAAAGTACTTCTTTATAAATAGTACTTTCTTTCTGTTTTATCCTAATGTTACATCCAATATCATCATTATAATAAATCCAGCAATTACTCCTAAGGTTGATAAGTTTTTATAATCTTTAACTGATTCAGGCAATAATTCTCTAGCAACTACTATTATCATTGCTCCTGCTGCAAAAGCAAGCAAGAATGGTAATACACTTCTTATATATATTACTAACACTGCTCCAATCACGGCTGCAATTGGTTCAACTAAAGCTGATGCTTGACCTATAAAAAAACTTTTAAATCTTGAGTATCCCTCGCTTCTTAGAGGTAATGATACTGCAGCACCTTCCGGAAAGTTTTGAATCCCTATTCCTAGTGCTAACATCACTGCTCCAATCAATGTCATTCCTGACACACCACTTGCAACTGCTCCAAATGCAACACCAATCGACATTCCTTCTGGGATATTGTGAATTGTAATTGCAGATACTAGCATAAAATTTCTTTTTAATGATGCTATATTTTCACTACTTCTTTTACTCCTTTTACTTAATGCTTTATCTAAGAAACTATCAGATAATAGTACAAACATTCCACCTGCAATAAAACCTATTGCTGGTAATATCCATTCTATGTATCCTAATTCTTTTGATAATTCTAATGAAGGTACCATTAATGACCAAAAAGAAGCTGCTATCATTACTCCAGCACTAAAACCTAAGATAGTACACAGTGCTTTTTTATTCATTTCTTTAAAAAAGCACACAATAAGTGCTCCTAATGCAGTTACTCCCCATGTAAATGTAGTAGCAATCAGTGTTTGAATTACTGGACCTAAATTTTCAAACCATGTCAATTTCAATCACCTCATATTACATAATATGTTTAGTTTGACATTATGCTACAACATTTTTAACATTTCTCCTAAATCTTTCTTACTCACACCAAAAAAATATCTTCCATATCTTTTAGCAATTTTTCTTTTATCTCTAATGGCAATAACAAAGTAGATGCATCATCTTATCATATTTTTATAATTTTTTCCATATTTTTGTTTCAACTTTAAAAATTAGTGGTATAATTTTAAGAGAAATTTTTATACAAAAGATTGGAGATGATTTTTGAAATGCAAAATGTAAAAAATCAAAAAGAGGAGGTTAATATTGAAAAACTGTACGGTGAAGAATGTATTCTTTCGAAAGAAGATTTTATAAAAACATATCATGTAAACGAAAAAGGCTTATCTTCTAGTGAAGCAGAAAGCAAAATACAAAAATATGGACTTAACGAAATACGCCAAACAAAACAAAAAAAATGGTACAATTATTTTTTAGAAAGCCTATTTAGTCCTTTTAATTGTATTTTACTTCGGTATTGTTGCGATTCTTTTTTATACAGATGTGTATCTTCCTGAAACACCAAGTTATGCCAATATTATTGTTATCCTTGTTTTAGTTACAGCTAGTACTTTATTAGAATTTTTTGAAGAATATCGTTCTAATAGAGCTGCTGAACAATTAAAACAATTAGTTGCTACAACTACTACTGTTCTAAGAGATGGAAAAGAAGTACAAATTCCTATTAAAGAGGTTACTTTGGGTGATATTGTTATTCTATCTGCTGGTAGTATGATTCCAGCTGATTTAAGAGTTTTAGAAGCCAAAGATTTATATGTCGGTCAATCTTCTTTAACTGGCGAATCAGATGCTGTAAGAAAGAATGTGAATTCTGAACTTACTTTTGATGAATTGGATAGTATTTCTGATTTAGATACTATCTGTTTTATGGGTACAAATGTAATTAGTGGTTCTGCTAAATGTGTTGTTATCAAAACTGCTGATAGTACTTACTTTGGTAAGGTTGCTCACACGATAACAACAGGAAAACCAAAATCTTCTTTTCAAACTGGAATCGAAGGTATTAGTAAATTGTTAATTCGTTTTATGCTTATTTTAACACCAATCGTCTTTCTTTTAAATGCTTGGAAACATTCTACAGTAACTGCTTTTACTTTTGCCGTTGCCATTGCCATTTGCATCACCCCTTTACTACTTCCTGTCATTTTATCTTCTAGCCTTTCTAAAGGTGCTGTTAAAATGTCAAAAAAGAAGACCATTGTTAAAAAGCTCGATTCCATACAAAACTTTGGTGCTATGAACATTCTGTGCACAGATAAAACAGGTACTTTAACAGAGGATAAAATTGTTCTTGAAAAATATTTAGACATAAATGGTGATGAAGATATAAGAGTTTTAAAACACGCATTTTTAAATTCTTATTTTCAAACCGGATTAAAAGGAAATATTGATGAAGCAGTTGTTTCAAGAGCTCTACAAAATGGAATGGCAGAATATACTGAAAAATATAAATTAGTAGATGAAATACCTTTTGACTTTTCTCGTAGACGTCTATCTGTTATTGTTTCAGACGGTGAAAAGAAACAATTGATCACAAAAGGTGCTGTTGAAGAAATTTTAGAAATTTGTAGCATGGTAGATTATAAAGGTCAAACCTCACCTATTACTAAACAAATTAAGGACAATATTAAACAAATAGCTAAGAATTTAAATAAAGATGGCTTAAGAGTTATTGCCGTATGTCAAAAAAATGATATTAAAGATATAGAAAATTTTGGAGTAGAAAGCGAAAAAAATATGGTTCTTCTTGGTTTTATTGGATTTTTAGATCCACCAAAAGAATCTGCAAAATCTGCTATCGAAAAATTAAATAAAGCAGGAATCAGAGTTGTCGTGCTAACAGGTGACAATGCTGAAGTTACAAAATGTATTTGCAAAAAAGTTGGAATTAATTCTAAGAATATCGTTCAAGGAAGTCAAATTGAAAAACTTTCTGATGCAGGTGTTTTCCGATTATTGCGAAAAACCAATATATTTGTTAAACTTTCTCCGATTCAAAAAGCAAGAATTGTTAGACTTTTAAAAGAAGCAGGAAATGTCGTTGGGTATATGGGAGATGGAATTAACGATGCTCCTTCCCTTACTAACTCAGATGTAGGTATTTCAGTTGATACAGCTGTTGATATCGCAAAAGAGTCTGCAGATATTATTCTTTTAGAAAAAGATTTACATGTATTATTAGATGGTGTAACAGAACGGAAGAAAAACTTTTGGAAATTTAATGAAATATATAAAAATGGCAACTAGCTTTAACTTTGGAGAAGTTATGTCTGTTATTATTGCAAGTGTTCTTCTCCCTTTCTTACCAGAAACACCAATTCAATTACTAGTAGAAGGATTACTTTATGATTTCGGACAATTAACGCTTCCTTTTGATAATGTGGATAAAGAATATTTACAAAAACCAAGACAATTTAGCTTAAAGAGTTTGAAAAACTTTATGCTATTTATGGGACCATTAAGTTCTGCATTTGACTTGCTAGTTTTTGCTTGTTTATGGTTTGTCTTTCAATTAAGAGAACCAGCACTTTTTCAAACCGTGTGGTTTACTTATAGTATCGTTTCAAACCTTTTAGGAATGCATATTATTAGAACCGCAAAAATTCCATTTATTCAGAGCAATGCTCATAAAATGGTATATTTCTCGTCAATTTTACTTAGCATTATAGGAATTCTTGTTCCATTTACTTGGCTTGGAGAAGTAATTGGCTTAGTTCCAATCCCACTTCCTTATATGTCAATTATTATTGGAGTTCCAATTTTATATTGCTTTGTTGCTATGTTTGCTAAAAAAGTCTATATCAAAAAACATGGAGAATGGATTTGATCCATTCTCCTTTTATTTTTCGAAACTGTCATATAATAAACTTTTATTATCTCTTCTTTCTTTTATCTCTTCCTTACTAATTGGAACAAACCCCTTTTGTCTATCTTCGTAAATATAATTTAATTCTTCTCCTCTTATATATATTTTATATAGAATTCCCTCTGTTTTATTTCCATATTCATCTTTATTATGAATGTCAATTGAAGAAAGAATGCTAATTTGTTTTTCTTCTTCTGTCAACAGACTATAGTATATTTTTTTATAAAATTTATCTATCTCTGAAATTCCTATATCTTTTTCTAAAACTTCATTTTTCATATATCTAAATATAAATTCTATTTTCCATTTAAAAATAATTTTATTTCTTTCTTCTTTGTTATTTATCTTATCATAATTTTCTATATATTTTCTTAAATTTTCTTCCTCTTGCATTTCCTTTCTCATTGTTTCAATTGCATCATCCATATATAAGCCATATTTCAAATATCCGTTTTTAAGATCCATTTGTCTAAGTTGTTCTTCATCTATTGTTTTTAATTCTATGCCTTCAATATCTTCTCTTACCGATGAATACTGCTGTTTTATCTTCTCTAAATTTTCTTTTGATGGTGCAAAATATCTGGTTTTCATTCCTCTTTGTATTCTATATAAATCTTTATATAAGTCCAAATAATAATTTTTCTTCCCAATTGTTACTAATGTTCCTATATGCATTTCCTCATCTTGTCTATATCCAACTGCTTTAGCTTTTATTTTTTCTTGTGTCAACTCTTCAGGAATCTTATTAATTGCTTCAACTAAACTATCAGCCATTTGCTTACAAGTTACTTTTATTTTATTGGGACTTTTTATATTTTCTAGTACTCCTGGCAAAATTGGCTTTTCATAAATTTCTTTATTTCTGTTCCAATCATTACTATATATATAATCTCTATCATAAGAAAATTTATTTCCCAAAGTTACATATAATTTTCTTACCATCTCCTCATCTGTTAACCCTTTTAAAATTGCACATTTATTACTTTTCATCTATTCTAACTTGATTCCTTCCTAATATATTTTGAAATATTTCTAATATCTCTTCTGTTAAATAGATCTGTCCACATGGCTTTGTTTCCTCTTGTACTTTTATTTGAACATTTATATTATTTTTATCTCCATTAAAATATCTCAAAGCACCTCTCAATTTTTCTTTTTCTTCTTCTGTACTATTTGTAATATCCAAAGTAAGTATTTTTTGTTTTTGCTCTCCAAAGTCTTTGATTTCATTAGCAATAATGGTTGTTGTATCATCCTCACGTATACTTAGTCTTCCATCTACCATAACAATATTTTCTTCCACTAAGCTTTTTCCTGATTTCATGTAAGCATTTTCAAAGGCGATGATTTCTGCTGTTCCATATAAGTCTTCAATTGTTATAAATGCCATAATCTTATTATTTTTTGTATATTTCTTTTTTATTGATGTAATAATTCCAGCATATTTAATATTCTGACCGGTCTTTAAATTTAGGTTTTGTATTATGTTTTACTACTTCCATCTCAGGATCATTTATTGTACTTGACATTTGTTCATCAATTTCTCTAATTTGCATTGTATTTATATTGGTTTGTCTCTCTATTTGCTTTCTTAAATTTTCTAGTGGATGTCCCGAAATATAAATTCCTAGCATTTCTTTTTCAAGTGATAATAATTCTTTGTTTGACATTTCTTCATGTTCATCAAAGTTATATTTTATTTCTTGCATTTCTTCTTTTTCTTCTTCAGTTCCTAAATCAAACATAGATACTTGTCCTGCAAAACCTTTTTTCTTTCCGCTTTGAATTGTATCTACAATGGATTCAAAAGATGCAAGTAATGTACTTCTTGTTTGTTCAAATTCAGAAAAAACGCCCGCTTTAATAAGACTCTCTATACATTTTTTATTGACTGCTTCATCTGCTATTCTTTCACAGAAGTCTGTAAAGCTTTTATAATCACCATTTTCATTTCTTTCTTTTACTATATTTTCAACAGGTACTGTTCCAACATTTTTGATACTTCCGAAGTCCAAAACGTATCTTTCCAACCTTCTCCATACTGACGTTGTTGTTTGACTTACTTTGACCAATCTCAGCATTTTCTACTGTAAATTTTGTACTACTTTTATTAATATCTGGTTTTAAAATTTCAATTCCAAGTACTTTACACTCATCAATATATTGAGGAATTTTATCTAAATTTCCTAAAAAACTATTTAAGGTCGCTGCCATAAATTCTGCTGGATAATAGGCTTTTAAATAGGCTGTTCGATAAGCTACTACAGCATAACAAGCAGCATGTGATTTATTAAAAGCATATTTAGCAAATTCAGCCATTTCATCGAATATTTTATTGGCTGATTTTTCGTCAATTCCATTTCTAACACACCCTGGAACTATCACATTTCCTTCTTCATCTACTTGTCCATGAATGAAAACTTCTCTTTCTTTTGCCATAACATCCAACTTTTTCTTACCCATAGCACGTCTTACCAAGTCTGCTCTTCCTAGCGAATAGCCCGCCAAATCACGAACAATTTGCATAACTTGTTCTTGGTATACCATGCAACCATAAGTTACATTTAAGATAGGTTCTAAGCTTGGATGGGTATATTCATTATGTCCTGGATTTAATTTTCCTTTGACATATCTTGGTATTTGATCCATTGGACCTGGACGATATAGAGACACACCTGCTATTAAATCTTCTAGACAGTCTGGCTTTAGTTCCTTCATAAAGTTTGTCATTCCTTGTGACTCAAATTGGAAGATTCCACAAGATTTTCCCTCTTGCCATAGTTTATATACTTTAGGATCTGCCATTTCTTTATCAAATTCTACATCAATCCCTCTATTTTCTTTTACTAAATCAATGGTATCTTGAATAACTGTTAAGGTTCTTAGTCCTAAAAAGTCCATTTTTAATAATCCTAATTCCTCTAGGGTAGTCATAATATATTGGGTCGAAATTTGTCCATCACGAACATATAACGGTACATAAGTATCTACCGGTTCTTTTGTAATAACAATTCCGACATGCATGGGTAGAAGCCTGTCTTGGCATTCCCTCTAATCCCATTGCTATATCTAATACTTTCTTTACTGTTTCATCACTTTCATACCTATCTTTTAATTCTTTGTTTTGTTCTAAAGCCTTCTTTATAGTAATATGCAATTCATTTGGAATCATTTTTGCCAAACTATCTGCTTCCGAATAAGGTACATCTAAAACTCTTGCTACATCACGAATAACCATTTTAGCAGCCATAGTTCCAAAGGTAATAATCTGGGACACATGGTCATGTCCATATTTTTCAGACACATAATCAATCACATCTTGCCTACGTTCATAACAAAAATCCACGTCAAAGTCAGGCATACTAATTCTTTCTGGATTCAAAAATCTTTCAAAAAGAAGTCCATACTTCATTGGGTCAATATCTGTAATTTCAATCGCATAAGCAATGATGGAACCTGCTCCAGAACCACGTCCTGGTCCTACTGGTATGCCATGTGTTTTGGCATAATGGATAAAGTCCCATACAATTAGGAAATAATCTACATATCCCATTTTCTGAATGACACCCAATTCATATTCTGCTCTTTCTAATATTTCTTGAGATGGATTTTCTCCATATCTTTTTTTGATTCCGTCGTCACATAGCTTTTTAAAATAATCATAATGAGTTGGAAATTCTGGTGGTACATCATAATTTGGTAGTATCGTATGTCCAAATTCAAATTCCACATTACATTTTTCAGCTATTTTTACCGTATTTTCTATGGCATCCGGAAATGCCTTAAAGTATTCTATCATTTCTTCTGGTGATTTCACATACAATTCATCTGTCTCAAAGCGCATTCTATCCATATCGCTCATTCTTTTACCTGTTTGAATACAAAGTAAAACTTCATGATTATAGGCATCTTCTCTTTTCAAATAATGTGCATCATTGGTAGCTACTAAAGGAATATCTAGTTTACGTGCTAACTGTACTAATTTTTGATTGGCTAATACTTGCTCTTTAATTCCATTATTTTGAATTTCAATATAATAATCTTCTCCAAAAACTTTTTTATGCCACAAAGCTATTTCTTCTGCCTTTTCTTTTTGTCCATTTAATAAAGCTTGATTTACTGAACCTGCTAAACAGGCACTTAAGCAAATCAATCCTTCATGATACTTTTCTAAAACCTCTAAATCAATACGAGGCTTATAATAATAGCCATCTACAAATCCGATAGAAACTAATTTACTCAAATTTTGATAACCTTGTTGATTTTTGGCTAGTAAAATTAAATGATTATAATGGTTATCAATATTGGGCTCTTTATCAAAACGTGAACGAGGTGCTACATATACTTCACACCCAATAATAGGTTTTACTCCTTCTGCCTTACATGCTTTATAAAAATCGATTGCACCATACATAACACCATGATCTGTAATAGCAATCGCATCCATTCCAAGTTTTTTTGCTCTTTTTGGCAAATCTTTAATTCGATTTGCTCCATCTAATAAACTAAATTCACTATGTATATGCAAATGTACAAAATTAGACATCCTTTTTCTCCTTTCTCGGGACAATTGGGGACGTTTCCTAATGGACACTTTTAAGTTAGCTGTTAGAGCTTTGCTCGTTACAGATAACTTATGCAGTAGCTGTCCATTCTGGGACACATCTCATTTTTCCTTTTGATATTATATCATCTTTCTTTTTACATTTCTACCCAAACAGAAGTAGATTTTCCTTTTACTTTAAATCTTCCAAATCCCTCTTCATCAATTTCCACTTCTTCTTCACAATTTCCAAGCGCATCAATAAATTTTTCTCCTGTAAATTGGGTTCCTATATACATTCTCTTTTCTCCATCTCCACCATTAGAAATGACAACAGCTAGTCCTGATTTTATATGTTCTTCATCGCCTTCTCTTGTCCAACCAATATAATGTGGATGATCAAAATAATCGTGTTGAATTCCATATGATTTTTCTTTTCTTAATCTTATTAGAGTTTTTAATTTTTCTAATGGCTCGATATTGTCATGTGGTATTCCATAAAAGTCCCCATAAAATACGCATGGATATCCTTCTTTTCTTAAAAGTATAATACTATAAGCTGCTGGTTTAAACCATCTCTCTACAAAACTTTCTAATGATTGTCCCGGTTGTGTATCATGATTATCCACAAAGGTTACTGCTTTACTTGAATTCTCTTTTACTAATGTATGCTCTAAAAGTTGTGATAGATCATAATTTTCTTCTTTAGAGGCCGAAGAAAATTTATAATGTAATGGTACATCAAAAAGTGATATTTCTCCTTCTGTTTCTGTAATATACCTGTGTAGTTTTGAGATATCTCCTGACCAATATTCTCCTACGGTAAACAACTCATCTTTTGTTTGTTCTCTTAATATTCTAATCCAGTTTTTATAAAATTCTGAATTGATATGTTTTACTGCATCTAAACGAAAACCATTTACTTTCGTTAATGCTAAATACCATTTTCCCCATTTTGTACATTCTTCCACAACTTCTGGATTCGTAAAGTCGATATCTGCTCCCATTAAATAATCATAGTTTCCTAATTCTTCATCTACTGCTCCATTCCAATTCTTATCTTTAAATTTAAATATAGCATGTTCTTTCGATTTTTCATCATAATCGATGCCATCAAAATGTGTCCAATTCCATTTAAAGTCCGAATATTTATGTTTTCTTCCTGGAAAAGTAAATTTAGTCGCCACTCTTACCGTTTCTTGCCCAGAAATTATTTCATTATGATTTCCCCAATCTACTTTTGTTGCTGGAATCGTTTGTAACATATCTGCTCCCATTTTATGATTTAAGACAATATCTGCATAGCTCTCTATCCCATTTTGCTTCAAAGCTATAATACAATTCAGGTATTCATCTTTTGAACCATATTTAGTTTTGACAGTTCCTTTTTGATCAAATTCTCCCAAATCATATACATCGTATACTCCGTATCCAACTTCATTTGCTCCACCTATTCCTTTATATGCTGGCGGAAGCCATAATGCTGTAATTCCTAATTTAGCTAATTTATCTGCATCTTTTGCTATGTCATTCCATAAGTTTTGATTGCAATTCATATACCATTCAAAGTATTGCATTATAATTCCATTTATTTGTTTCATCTTTTTCTCCATTTTATTTTTTCATTATTATATCATTAGTTTTTACTTTTTTCTATATTTGACATATTTTTCCTAATTATATATAATTACAATTTGAAAGGATGATAAAAATGGATTTTATATATGAAAGAAGAATAAATTATTATGAAACAGATCGAATGGGAATTGTACACCATTCAAATTATATACGTTTTTTAGAAGAAGCTAGATGTAAAATGTTAGATGAAGCATCTATGCCATACTCTTCTTTTGAAAAAAACGGCATTATGATTCCTGTTTTAGGAGTTAATTGTTCTTTCAAACGTCATGTAACCTTTGATGATATTATTTTAATAGAACCTTATGTAAAAGAATTTAATGGTGTTCGTCTAACGATGGGGTATACAGTAACTGATAAAAATACTGCCAATCTTGTTTTAACTGCTGAAACAAAACATTGCTTTACAGATACTAATCTAAGACCTGTTCGTTTACAAAATCATATTCCAGAATTTTATCAAAAATTTTTGAATTTAAAATAATCTCTATCAGTTATACTCCTCTCTTGCCCTGCAAAAAAATATATTTATAAGTGTAAATTATCCCCTTCTGTCAAATTGCAAATAAAATTTTCTTTCAAAATCCCTTTTATTTTGTTAATTTTTATGATACAATATGCTAGATTTTAAGAATATTTGTCAAAAGATAAAATAGGAGGAAAAATTATGGAATTTAACAGATGTAGTAGATGTGGAAGTTTTTATATAGCAGAAGGAAATGTATGCCCTAAATGTAGTGCTAAAGATGGGTTTGAGTTTTCTACTTTTAAGAATTACATCCAAGAAAATGGATTAGAAAATTCATTGGATTCAATTTCTGGTGAAACAGGAATATCTGTTAAGAATTTAAATAGATTCTTAGGGTATAATGAATTTAAAAGTTTTAAAAAAGAATTAAAACAAGCAAATAAAAATGGTAATAATGGAATAAGCTTAAGCTAACTATGAAAGGAATGAATAATATGCAAAATGTTTTTGACGTTTTAGAAGAAAGAGGATATATTGAGCAAATGACTCATCCAAAAGAAATAAAAGAATTATTTGGAAAAGAATCAGTTTCTTTTTATATTGGAATTGATCCAACAGCAGATAGCCTACATGTTGGGCATTTTGTTTCTTTAATGGTTGCAAGTCATATGCAAAAGCATGGACATAGGCCTATTATTCTAGTTGGCGGAGGTACTGCTAGCATTGGTGACCCTTCTGGAAAAACAGATATGAGAAAAATGTTATCTAGAGAAGATATTAAGCATAATGTTGAATGTTTAAAAAAACAAATTGAAAAATTTGTTAGTTTTGAAGGTGAAAATGCTGCTATTATAGTAAATAATGCTGATTGGTTATTAGACTTTAAATTTGTTGACTTTATGCGTGAAATTGGTAGTTTATTCTCTGTTAATAAAATGCTTGCAGCAGAATGTTACAAACAAAGACTAGAAACAGGATTAACTTTCTTTGAAATGAGTTATATGTTAATGCAATCTTATGACTTTTTACATTTATATAATGAATATGGTTGCAAACTTCAAATGGGTGGAAATGATCAATGGTCTAATATTATAGGCGGTGTTGAGTTAATTAGGAAAATTGGTAAAGACGATTCTTTCGGTTTGACTTTTAAACTTCTTACAACAAAAGAAGGTAAAAAAATGGGAAAAACTGAAAAAGGTGCTTTATGGTTAGATCCTACCAAAACTTCCCCATATGAATTTTATCAATATTGGAGAAACATTGAAGACTCTAGCGTTGAAACAGTATTGAAAATGCTTACCTTCTTACCAATTGATAAAATAAAAGAATTATCAACCCTAAAAGATGAACAAATAAATAAAGCAAAAAAAGTTGCTGCTTTTGAAATTACAAAACTTGTTCATGGTGAAGAAGAAGCTAAAAAAGCAGAGGAAGCCGCAAATGCCCTATTTAGTGGTCAAGGAAGTTTAGAAAATATGCCTACAACAAAAATTGCTACCACAAATATTTCTATTATAGAGGCTATAATATCTGCAGGTATTGCTCCTTCAAAAGGTCAAGCAAGAACTTTAATAAATCAAGGTGGTATTTCTTTAAATGATGAAAAAATAACAGATGTAAATTATATTTTATCTGATTCTGATTTTAAAGATGGTTATGCTATTTTGAAAAAAGGTAAAAAAGTATTTCATAAATTGGAACTTTAATATCTAAAACCAAAGAAGGAGATAATGAAAAAATTTCATTATTTCCTTTTTAAGTTTATCGATTTATTTGCTTCTTTCCACAATCTCAACAATATCCGCTATATATTCCCCTATTACAGGTATATTTAGGGTTACTATTTTTTGTAACAACATAACTAGAATAGCTGTTATAATTGTAACACCTATTCCTATTCCTACCCCTCTAAAGATGCCTGCCATTAAATTCCTTTTTATAATCTCTTTTTTGCTACCTAAAATATATGTCAACTCTACAAGATTCCCTTTTTCTAGCATTTCACTTAGCTTTTCAATTGAACTATTTAATCTATTCACTTTTTTCTTTTTTAACCACATAAAAAATCCACCTTTATTATGGTGGATTTTTTTATGATTTTTATTCATTTGTTACATTATCTGAATTTTCATTTACGTCATTGCCTATTATATTTTCTGTGCTATTCATTGTATTAGAGTCTATATTTGAATTGCTTTTTTCTAATTCTTCCTTCTTCTTATTGTCTTCTTCTTTTACTTTTTCTAAAGAATTAATTAATTCTTGAAGCTTTTTTACATCCTTTCCCATCATTTCCCAATCATTATTCTGATTTGATTCTGTCAAGTTTTTATTCGCTTTTATAATTGCCTCTATCAATCCTTCTATATCCTCTGTATTTTCTACTTCAATATCTACCGCATATTGAGAAAGTAAATTTTCTAATGCTTTTTTCAAATTATCTCCTATTGCTACTTTATTTCCCGAAGCTACTACTACTTTCTTTAGTATTGGTACTTCTGATTCATTTAGCATTGTTTGATAAATCGGCTCAACATATAATAATGTATTATCAATTGGAACTATTATCATTTGCTTTGTTAATTTTGTTCCAGTTACATTTAATGTTTCTAATTCAGTCGATATGGCTTCATCCTCTTGTATTTGTTTATCCAATTGCATTGGACCAACAATGTTACTATCAGCTGAAAATTTATATAGTTTTAGCTCATTTTTCCCATCAGCAGTAGTGGTTCCTATTAAATAAGAAATAATATTTTGTTTTTCATCTGGCGTATAATTTTGCACTAATCCGAACTTTTCTCCTTCAGATGTTTTTACCATAGTATAATATGGATCCATATAAGTTCCTGTTGATTTTGTAGAATTTACACTATTATATTTAGCTATATCCCATAAGTCATCGGCTCTATATAATACATCTGTTTTTACATTATGATATACTTTTAAAACTTCTGCTTGCACATTATATAAAAATTCAGGATAAATTATATGGCTTGCTATATCCTTTGGCATTTCTTCATCTAAATCCATAAATAAATCCGGATATATATTTCTGTATGCCATTGCGATAGGATCTGTTCTATCTGTTATATAGAATGACATTGTTCCATCATAAGCATCTATAATTACTTTTACGGAATTTCTAATATAATTGATATCTTCTTTTATGTTATCATGTTCAATCGTTGTATATTGTGAATATGGATAGCTAGAAGATACTGTATAGGCATCTAATACCCATACAATTCTTCCTTCATCTGTTACTACAGTATATGGTTCTTCATCATAAATTAAATATGGTAATGCTTTTTTAGCTCTTGTGGCTACTTCTCTATTTATTAAAATCTTGCTATCACTTGTAATTTCTCCCGAAAATGCTAAATTAATATCTCCTTTTGTTATTCCTAATATTAATCTATCCAAAAAACCTAATTCTAATCCTGCTTGTCCATCATAGGTTGAAGTATAGTCCATTCCATTTTCGTCTGTATAATCATATTCTTGCTTATTTTTTACATTTGTTGCAATTATTTCTTTTGTATTTAACCCGAAATAAATACGAGGTTCAGAAATTTCGATTTTCTCATCTTTTCCTGATATTTCTTTTTGCACATATTGAACTGTTCCCGTTTCAGCACTTCCCGTAGCTGAAGCAATAATTTCTCCCATTCCATGTGTATACTCATATGTTTTATTATTGTAGGTTCTTCCAGAACTAGCTATTTCTCTTGGTGCTAAATAAATTAATTCATCTGTTCCATTTATATTATATTTTGCCAAATTTGTACTTGGATAACTAAATTGCCCTGTTACAGTTTGGCTATCCTTCAAAGTCTTTAATACCGCATCTTCACTAATAATTGGAATGTTATTAATTACATTACTATTTTCTGCAACTTCCTCACTTGTTATCGTTCCTGAATTTTCTATATTTTCTTCTTCAATATTAATATTATATGCATTTTTCGTATTCTTTATATTTTCTGCAATATAATCTTTTTCTTTATCCAATTCATTTGAACTAACAAAAACTAAATCAAACACTACCATTACAATAAATAATATGACCAAATAGCCTGGTATTACTGCAAGATTTTTTAATACTTTACTTGTGTTTCCTTGTTTAAAATATTTTAAAGCTCTATAGGCAAATATAACAATAACAAAAGCAAATATAATATATCCCCAAAGTTTTACAGTAGCTTCTGTCATTCCAGCTCCTACAATTTCTATATCACCTTTTATCGTTAATATTTTTCCCAACATTGTATTTTGTGTATTTATTATTGTAAGCAAAGCAATTCCTATAATAATAAATAAAGCATTTCTTGTTAATTTTTTCATAAATAAACTTTCTCTTAGCATTTTTCCGTCAACGCCATCAAAGTAACGATTAAATGTAATAACATAATATAATGCCATATATATTGATAATCCAACAATTAAAACTAAAAAATAAAATATAAATGTTTCAATTACTGGCTTCTGAAACATATAATAAGATATATCTAAATTAAATATCGGATCTTGTATACCAAAAGCTGTTCCATTCATAATAAGCATAATTTTTTGTATCAATACTGATGATACAACAAAACTAACTAAAGCTGATATTACCAAAGATAATGATTTATTGGGTAATTTAGGCATTTCTTTCTTTTCTTTTTCAAAGAAAGGTTTTAAGCCTTTTTTTATTCCTCTATTTGTAAAATATATTATAAAATATAGAACTACAAAATTAATCGCCATAATTCCATATTTATAGCTTAGATTAGTATAGAATATATTTGTATATTTTTCACCTAGTTCTAAGTATTCTAAATAACTTCCTCGTAAACTAATATAGCTTACTAGTAAAAATAATAATAAAAATATGATAACTAAAATCATTCTAGTTTTACCATTTTTCTTTTGCATCGATTCTTTTTTATCCTCTTCAATCTTAGAAAGTTCTTCTGTTTTTACGGCATTCTTCTCTTCCTTGTTGATATCTTTTTCCACAATTCTACCTCCTCTATTTAATAATTAACTTTGTAATTTTTAAATAATTGCTTTTACAAAATCTTCTGAATCAAATATTTCCATATCATCAATTTGCTCTCCCACTCCGATGAATTTAATAGGAATTTTATTTTCTTCTACAATTCCTATTGCCACTCCGCCTTTAGCTGTTCCATCTAATTTTGTAATAACTAATCCTGTTATATCTGCCTCTTCTTTAAAGGCTTTTACTTGTGAAATAGCATTTTGTCCTGTTGCTCCATCAATCACAAGCAAAACTTCTTTATCGGCTTCTTGCATTTCCTTATTAATTACTTTTTGTATCTTGTTTAACTCATCCATTAAATACTTTTTATTATGCAATCTTCCTGCTGTATCTACAATTAGAACATCCGCATTTTTCTCTCTTGTTATTCTAATTGCATCATATACTACAGATGCAGGATCAACTCCTTCTTCCCTTTTAACTACATCTGCTCCTGCTCTATTTGCCCAAATTTCTAATTGCTCTACTGCTGCTGCTCTAAAAGTATCTGCTGCTGCAACAACAACTTTTTTGCCATCCTTCGCTAAGCGATTTGCAATTTTTCCAATAGAAGTTGTTTTTCCTACTCCATTTACTCCTACTACTAAAATCACAGAAGGCTTTGTATTTAAGTGCAAATTTATATCTGTAACATCTAATATCTTTTTCATTTCTTCTCTTAAAGCTTCTTTTACATCTTCTTCATCTTGCAACTTTTCTTTCTTTATTCTATTTCTTAAATTATTTATTATTTTTACTGATGTATCCATTCCTATATCAGACATAATTAATATTTCTTCTAATTCATCTAAAAAATCTTCATCTACTTTTTTGAAACTCTTAAAAACGTTATTTATTTTCTCATCAAATGAACTTTTTGTTTTGTTCATTCCTTGTTTTAATTTATCAAAAAATCCCATGTTTTCTCCTTTCAACATCCTAATGAATATCTCTTAGCTGTTAAGTTATGTTTGTTATAGCTAAGATTGTCGTGTATGTTTTTGATTGACATATTATATTATAACAGATTTTCCAAATATTACAAGGTTTTGAGAGAGTTTTTTGTTATATTAAAACTTATATTTTCTTGTTAACTGAAAAAAATCGTCGCAGTTTATAGTGCGACGATTTTGTCTTTTGGTGCCAACAGGCAGAATCGAACTGCCGACCTACGGGTTACGAATCCGTTGCTCTACCAACTGAGCTATATTGGCATATAATTGACACTTGTTATTATAGCATATAGAAAAAAAATTAGCAATACGAAAATTTCAATCTTTAAAAAAGTCTTCAAAAAGCATTAAACTCTTTGAAGACTCTTTATTTATCCACTTTATTTTATTAATACATTCCATCCATTCCAGCTGGCATTCCACCTTCATTATTTCCGCAATTACATCCTTTTTGCTCTGGTGCATCTGTTACCAAACTTTCTGTTGTAAGTACCATTGATGCAATTGACGCTGCATTTTGAAGGGCACTTCTTGTTACCTTAGTTGGATCTACGATTCCAGCTTTTTTCATATCTACATATTCTTCATTCGCTGCATCAAATCCAACTCCTACTTCTGAGTTTTTAACTTTATCAACAATTACTGCTGGTTCTAATCCACTATTTCTAGCAATTTGTTTTACTGGTTCTTCTAATGCTTTTAATACAATTTCAGCTCCTAATTTTTCTCCGCCTTGTAATGATTCTACTAATTTTGTTACTTCTGGAATTACATTAATTAAAGCTGTTCCTCCACCGCTAACTATTCCTTCTTCTACTGCTGCTTTCGTTGCAGATAATGCATCTTCTATTCTTAATTTTTTATCTTTCATTTCTACTTCTGTTGCTGCTCCAACTCCTATTACTGCTACTCCTCCAGCAATTTTTGCTAAACGCTCGTGTAATTGTTCTTTGTCATAATCGCTTTGTGTTTCATTTATTTGAGCTTTAATTTGACCTACTCTGTCTGCAATTTGTTGTTTATCTCCTGCTCCGTCAACTATAATTGTATTTTCTTTTTGGACTTTTACTTGTTTTGCTCTACCTAATTGCTCAATTGTTGTATCTTTCAATTCTAATCCTAAATCAGATGTAATAACTTCTCCTCCAGTTAGTGTTGCTATATCTTCAAGCATTGCTTTTCTCTTATCTCCAAAACCAGGAGCTTTTACAGCTACCACATTTAGAACACCTCTTAACTTGTTTAAAATTAAAGTTGATAAAGCTTCTCCTTCCATATCATCACAAATAATTAATAATTTTCCTGATTCTTGCATTAAAGCCTCTAGTAAAGGTAGAACTTCTTGAATATTTGATATTTTCTTATCTGTTATTAAGATATATGGATTATCTAAAATAGCTTCCATTTTTTCCGTATCAGTTGCCATATATGGTGATAAATATCCTTTGTCAAATTGCATTCCTTCTACTACATTTAGTTCTGTATTAGATGTTTTTGATTCTTCAATTGTAATAACACCATCTTTTGATACTTTTTCCATTGCATCTGCTATTAATTTTCCAACTTCTTCATTATTAGCTGAAATACTTGCTACTCTTGCAATATCTTCTTTTCCATTTACGTCTGAACTAATTGCCTTTAAACTATCAACTGCTGTGTTAACAGCTTTGTCAATCCCTCTTTTAATTGCCATAGGGTCTGCGCCTGCTGCTACATTTTTAACACCTTCTTTAATCATACTTTGTGCTAAAACAGTTGCTGTTGTTGTTCCATCTCCTGCTACATCATTTGTTTTTGTAGAAACTTCTTTTACTAAACGAGCTCCCATGTTTTCAAACTTATCTTCTAATTCAATTTCTTTTGCTATTGTTACACCATCGTTTGTAATTAATGGTGCTCCAAAACTTTTATCTAAAACTACATTTCTCCCCTTTGGTCCTAATGTAACCTTAACAGTGTCTGCTAATTTATTTACACCTTCTAATAAAGATTTTCTTGCATCTTCTCCATATTTAATAATTTTTGCCATTTTAATCACATTCCTTTCCTTTATATTATTATAAAACAATTGCTAAGATATCCTCTTGTTTTACTATTATGTATTCTTCGCCTTCATATTTTACTTTTGTTCCTGCGTATTCGCTAACAATTATATTGTCACCTTTTTTCACATTCATCGCTTCTAGTTTTCCATCTATTTCTTTTCCTGGTCCTACTTCAATTACTTCTGCTACTTGTGGTTTTTCTTGAGCGGCCCCTGACAATATAATTCCACTTTTTGTTGTTTCTTCGCCTTCTTTCATTTTTATTAATACTCTACTTCCTAATGGTTTAATCATATTTATTACCTCCTTGTATTTTTTAGCACTCTCGCTAATCGACTGCTAATAATTTATACCCTATTTTATAAAAAGTCAATACTATTTTATAAATTTTCACATAAAGTTCACATATCTATTCTATTCAGTTAAATTTCAATATATGACTATCCTTAATATTTTAGAACCTAAATATTTTCTAAACTCCAATTAATCGCTTTTATTTTTATTTTCTATTTCAAATCACTTGTCTTTTCTCATTTTTCAATTTATAATAAATATATGAAAAAATTAATCGTAGATAAAAAATATAATGGAAAAAAATTAAATAAATTTCTATTTGATAATATCCCTACTCTTACATCTAATTTATATTATAAGACATTACGAAAAAAGGATATTAAAATAAATGGTAAAAGAGTAAGCGAAAATATAAATGTTTTTAAAGATGATGAAATATTAGTCTATATTTCTGATGAATTACTTAAGTCTAACTTCAATTTAGATATTTTCTTTGAGGATGATAATATTTTAATTGTTAATAAACCTTATCATATTGAAGTTACAGGTGACAATAGTTTAACGACTTACATTCATAGAGAATATTTAGATAACAAATTTAAGCCTATGCCTTGTCATAGAATAGACAGAAACACTACTGGTTTAGTTTTATTTGCTAAAAATGAAAAAAGTTTAAATATTCTTCTAGAAAAGTTTAAAAAACACGAAATCGAAAAACATTATTTAGCCTTAGTATATGGCATTCCTAACGAAACTTATAAAAGATGTGAAGCCTATTTATTTAAAGATAACAAAAAATCCAAAGTTTACATTAGTGATTCTTTTAAAAAAGGTTATCAAAAAATTATTACTACTTATCGTGTTCTAGAAAAAAGAAATAATAATACTTCTCTTTTGGATGTCGAAATAGAAACAGGAAAAACTCATCAAATTCGCGCTCATCTTGCCCACCTTGGTTTTCCACTTATAGGAGACCGGTAAATACGGAAAAAACGAGATAAATAAAAAATTTGGAAAAAAGTATCAGATGCTTTGCAGTTATATTTTAATATTTAATTTTAAAACAGATAGTGGCATTTTAGATTACTTAAATGGCAAAAGTTTTGTACTAGATAAAAATAATTTTATAGAAAATAATTAAAATAAGAGGAAAGAAATGCTAATTCTTACCTCTTTTCAATTTTTATTATATCTAATCTTATTATAGCAATAATTGCTGTGATGCATTGAAAAACATTGCCAATTACACTTGCATATGCACCTACTACCGAATTATATATCATCCATGCTATCGCACCCACAACAGATATTACTCTATATGTTTTTAGATTACTTTGCCATACACCATATGTATATAAAATTGATAGTAAAACTGGAAATATACTAAAAATATTATTAGGATATATATTAGACATTGATAGCATTAAAAAAATGTATGAACAAACTGAATTGGAAAAAATAATTAACAATATAAATAAAAGGATTAACAGATAATTTATAGTAGAACAGTCTGGTGGAATTATCTATAATAGTAGTGAAACACATATATCAGCAAACAATAAAAATACCTAGAATCAATTTTTATTAATTCTAGGCTTTTCCTATATATCATTGTAATTTTTTCCCGCAATTTTTACAGAAAGTAGAATCCCTATCAACATTGCTCTTGCTTACATTATTAACATTTATTACTTTCCATCCTAATGTTTTACTGCTTAATCTTGCTAAATACAAATGACTTACATGTCCTTCTGCATACTCTAATGAAAACTTTGTTAAATCATATCTTAGTTGCATTAATTTATCATTCAAATTTTAAGTAAAATTACTTAGTTCACCTACTTCCATTGAATTTTTTAAAAATTCTGTCATAATTTAATTTATTTTAACACAATTTTGATTGGGTATCTTATTTTTTTATCTTTTTATTTTCCCAAAACATATTTTACATTAGCCAAAAAAATCAATCATATTTCAGATTGATTTAATCATTACCATCACATTGGTGCGACGATTTTACCTTTTGGAGCGGGTAGCGGGAATCGAACCCGCGCTATCAGGTCGGAAGCATGACATTCTACCACTAAATTATACCCGCGTTTTTTACATTATTCGACTTAATTTTGAGACACTTTTGCACTGTCCCTAGTGTCTTATTTTGGTGGAGATGAGGAGATTTTATATTTTGCCTTCTCGGTTCTCCTCACTCCTTTG
>JBJFFC010000033.1:0-1803 GCA_051891395.1 Clostridia bacterium
AGAATGAAATTCAAGATAATGAAGATGTTGCGGCGAATAAAATAGTTTGTTATAATGGATATTTAGAACAAATAGGAGACACTGAATTAACTTTTGGAAAAAAGATTTCTATCACTGATAGAACAGAAATAAATATAAGTGAAGAGATAGATCAATATGTTAAGGTATATAATAATACAATGTATGATTTTATTGATGAAAAAAATGATACTACCGAGTTTACTTCAGATGAATGGGATCCAAGTATGGATGATACTATAGATTATAGAATTTGTTCTAGTGAAAATACAAGAACCATTGTGCCACAATTGGCTCGCAATTTAGTTCAGAATGGAACTGAAATAACAGATACTTCTGGATGGGAAGTTATGAAATTATTTACTGGAGTAAATGAAAAATCAAGCTCTATATCCGTTAGAGTTGAAATGAAACAAAATAGTGATGATGAATTGCCAGATGTTGAAGTTCCACAAGGACTTATTTTAGATAATCATACTTCTGGTTCAAAAGGAGAAGATGTTTATCCTTATAAAACTTTTATAAATTTTGGTATAGTTGGTCAGGAAGAAATAATATCAAAAGATCAAACCTATGTATTATATATAAATAGCGAATATGTTGTACGAGAAGGCAATTCGAAAGACGGATACAGATATGAACATTTTTCTGCGGAAGATGAAACTATTCCTATAATAATAGGAGAAGGAGGATATGATGCAGAAGGAGACTATACAATATCTAAAGAACAAGCTTTGATTATTAATGTTACTCCGGGACAATATTATTTTATAAGACCCACAATAAATATTGAAAATCCATATTTTGCTATAAGTCCAAAAACAATTTTACAAGGAGATTCAGATATTGTATTTAATTTAAAACAAGCTATTTTTTGTAAGGCATATACCAAAGGAGCAGATTTTTTTGATGAAGGAAAAATCATCTATAAGTATACTGGAAGAGATATCTTCTTTTCTCAAAAAGATTGGTCTCAAAGTACAAAAATGTATTATAGAACAGCAGATGAGTATGAATTTCTAAAAGAAGATGATATTGTTGAGGGAGATGTATATTCTTATAAGAAATATTTTAGGCAACAGGTTCAAGCTAAAAATGATACAACAACAGAAGTAAAAGATAGTTTTATGTTGAAGTCTTATTTAAATAATGATGCTGAAAAAAATGGTTTTAAACCTACAGAATATACTGAAGAAAACATTAAAGTTGTTACTGATTATATAGATTTAAATAGATGTAAATATTATAATGAAAAAGCATCTTTAAAAGATAATGATTGTCTACATCAGAATAGCTCTAATGGAGTGTGTATGTATCAAAAATATGGGTATTGTCCTTATCGTTTTCAAACTCAAAAACATTGTAGAAAAATTAGAACTTTAAATGGAGAAAAATCAAATAGATTTAATTTAACTCAAGAGTTAAGTAAGGTATTTGAAATTTATCCAATTTACTACACTGAACACGAAGAAAATGGAAAGGTTATAACTGATTTAGTAGAAGAAAATGGAAAACAGTATAAAAAAATGAGGAAAAAAGTTTTCTATATAACCGAAAAAGGAGTAGAAAACAAATTAGGATTTAAATATACTAAAAATTTATCTAATATTTCAAGAACATTTGATAGTAAAGAAATAGTAACAAAATTATATGTAGAAGATGTTGATAGTGAATTATCAAAAACAGGACTATGTTCAATAAAAACGGCGGAAGATAATCCTTCTAAAGATAGTTATATAATTGATTTTTCTTATTATATAATGAGAGGTTTACTTGATAAAGAAA
>JBJFFC010000034.1:0-31687 GCA_051891395.1 Clostridia bacterium
TAGGTGAACTAAAAACAGAATTATTCAAATTAAAATTTAGTTTAGCTACAAATGGGTTAGATAATCCAATGAAAATAAAAGAAGTAAAAAGAGATATAGCTAAAATAAATACTGTATTAACAGAAAGAAAAATAGCTGATAGCAAAAAAGCATAAGAAGCTGTTAATTGCAATAAAGGTCATCCCTTATTCATAAGGGAGGGGAAATATCTTATCCCTAAAAAAATGACCAAGGGGAAAGATATGTCCCCTGACAAACAGTAGAAAGGAGAAATCTAAATGGAAGAAAGAAATCTTCGTAAAGTTATGGTGGGAACTGTACTATCAAATAAGATGGATAAAACAGTTGTAGTGGCTGTTGAAACAAGTGTAAGCCATAAAGTATATGGAAAAACAGTAAAAAGAACTTATAAACTAAAAGCACATGATGAAGAAAATGTTTGCCAAATTGGTGATAAAGTAAAAGTAATGGAAACTAGACCACTTTCTAAAGATAAAAGATGGAGAGTAGTTGAAGTTGTGGAAAAAGCAATCGTTAAATAGGAAAGGAGGAACCATAAATGATCCAACAACAAACAAGATTAAAAGTAGCAGACAACACAGGAGCAAAAGAAATTATGTGTATCAGATGTTTAGGTGGTTCATATAGAAAAACATCTAACATTGGTGATGTAATTGTTGCTTCAGTTAAATCAGCAACACCAGGTGGAGTTGTAAAAAAAGGTGATGTTGTAAAAGCTGTTATCGTAAGATCTAAAAAAGGATTAAGAAGACCAGATGGTTCATATATAAAATTTGATGAAAATGCAGCAGTTATAATCAAAGAAGACGGAACACCAAAAGGAACACGTATCTTTGGACCAGTTGCAAGAGAATTAAGAGAAAAGGACTATATGAAAATTCTTTCATTAGCTCCAGAGGTTCTTTAAAATTAATTGAAAACGGCAATCTGCACATTTCTGATATTTATTTCAAACTTCGACGTACAAAAAGTACGCCTTCAGCTTGCAATAAATATCAAAAATACACATCTTACCATTTTGAATTAATTTTTATAAAGTAAGAGAGCTTAACAATAAAAAATGAAAAAAAGGAGGTAAACTCTCAATGAGAATAAAAAAAGGAGACAATGTCCAAGTTTTATCAGGCAATGATAAAGGTAAAACTGGAGAGGTTTTAGAAGTTATTCCGAAGCTTGAAAAAGTTATTGTTAAAGGTGTAAATGTTAGAAAGAAACATGTAAAGGCTAGAAAACAAGGCGAAGAAAGCGGAATTATATCAGTAGAGTGCGCTATACCAAGTTCAAAAGTAAATGTAGTATGCCCAAAATGTGGAAAAGTTACAAAAGTTGGATATAGTGTGGAAAAAGATGAAAAAGTTCGTGTTTGCAAAAAATGCGGAGCAAAGTTAAAATAAGAAAGGAGGATTAATATAGAATGGAAAAATTAAGAGAACAATATGAAAAAGAAGTAATCCCAGCATTAATGAAAAAATTTGAATATAAATCAGTTATGCAAGTTCCAAAACTTGATAAAATAGTTATAAATATAGGATTAGGAGATTTAAAAGAGAATCCTAAAGCTTTAGAAAATGCTATGAATGATTTGACACAAATTACAGGTCAAAGACCAGTTGTAACAAAAGCCAAAAAATCAATAGCAGCGTTTAAATTAAGAGAGGGAGTAAACATTGGATGTAAAGTAACCTTAAGAGCAGATAAAATGTATGATTTTGCCTATAAATTATTCAATGTTGCATTACCAAGAGTAAGAGATTTTAGAGGAGTTTCAAACAATTCTTTTGATGGAAGAGGAAATTATTCTATGGGGATTAAAGAACAATTAATATTCCCTGAAATTGAATATGATAAAGTTGATAAAATAAGAGGTATGGACATTATATTTGTAACAACAGCTGAAAAAGATGAAGAAGCTAAAGAATTGTTAAAGCTTTTAGGAATGCCTTTTAAAAATTAATTTTAAACATCGTCTAACGTCGTTAGTCTACGCATAAAAAATCCTCATCGTACACAAAGTACGATTCCGGGTTTTTAGCTTGACTGCCTAGTTATACTTGTTTCAAATTAATTTTTATAGAATCAAGTAATTAGTCAAAGGAAAGGAGTAAAACTATGGCTAAAAAATCAATGAAAATAAAACAAGCTAGACCACAAAAATACAAAACTAGAGAATATAATAGATGTAAATTATGTGGTAGACCACACAGCTATATCAGAAAATATGGAATATGCCGTGTATGTTTTAGAGAATTAGCTCATAAGGGAGAAATACCAGGAGTTAAAAAAGCTAGCTGGTAGAAAACAAATAAAAAAGTGATAAAAAAGAAAAGGAGGTAAGTAATTAATGAATATTACAGATCCAATAGCAGATATGTTAACAAGAATTAGAAATGCAAATAGTTCAAAGCATAAAACAGTTGATGTTCCAGCTTCAAATATGAAACTAGGAATTGCTGAAATACTATTTAAAGAAGGATATATAAAAGCTTTTGAAGAAATCAAAGACGATACACAAGGGATTATAAGAATTACTCTAAAATATGATGAAAAAGGTACAAGGGTAATTGATGGTTTAAAAAGAATCAGTAAACCAGGACTAAGAGTATATGCTTCAAAAGATGAATTACCAAAAGTATTAAATGGACTAGGAATTGCTATTATTTCTACATCAAAAGGATTAAAAACTGACAAAGAAGCAAGAGAATTAGGAATTGGTGGAGAAGTATTAGCTTATGTTTGGTAATATAAGGTTAAATATAGAAAAGGAGGGAAATTAACATGTCAAGAATAGGAAATAAACCTATTACAGTACCTGCAGAAGTTCAAGTGAAAATAGACGGACAAAAAATCACTGTAACAGGACCAAAAGGTACATTAGAAAGAGAAATACATAAAAATATTTCTGTTGCAATGGAAGGAAATATTATCAAAATTACAAGAATAGATGACGAACCAGCCAATAGAAGTTTACATGGATTAACAAGAACTTTGATTAACAATATGATTATTGGTGTAACAACTGCATATAGTAAAGAATTACAAATCAATGGTGTTGGATATAGAGCCCAAAAACAAGGAAACAACTTAAATCTAACATTAGGATATTCACATCCAGTAATTTTTGAAGCGCCAGCTGGAATTTCTTTTGATGTTCCAAATCCTAACACAATTATTGTTAAAGGAATTGATAAAGAATTAGTTGGTCAAACAGCAGCAGTTATAAGAACCAAAAGACCACCAGAAGTATATAGAGGTAAAGGTATTAAATATGCTGATGAGGTTATTAGACGTAAAGAGGGTAAGACTGGAAAATAATTCAAATGAAAATCGGCATCTTGCACATTTTTGCTATTGATTTCAAACCTCGAAGTACAAAAGTACATCTTCGACTTGCAATCAATCTCAAAAATGCACAATATACCAATTTTGATTTGAATTAGAAAACAAACGGAAAGGAGTAATAAAGATGGTTAAAAAGACAGATAGAAAAATGGAAAGAACAAGAAGACATATAAGAGTTAGAAGAAAAATATCTGGAACAGCTGAAAGACCAAGATTATGCGTATATAGAAGTAATACCAATTTATATGTGCAAATTATTGATGATGTTGCAGGAATTACATTAGTTTCAGCTTCAACACTAGATAAAGAAGTGAAAACAAAACATGCTAATAAAGAAGCAGCTAAAGAATTAGGACTACTAATTAGCAAAAAAGCAGCAGATAAAAAAATAAATACAGTAGTATTTGATCGTGGTGGATATATATATCATGGCGTGGTAAAAGAATTAGCAGAAGCTGCAAGAGAAGGCGGATTAAACTTCTAATTAATAGAAAGCTATACATTAACAAAGAAGGAGGAAAAACTAAAACCTATGGAAGAAAAAAATGAATTAAAAGAAAAAGTTGTTGCTATCAACAGAGTTGCTAAAGTTGTTAAAGGTGGTAGAACTTTTAGATTTAGTGCAGTAGTAGTTGTTGGTGACGAAAATGGTCATGTAGGTGTTGGAAATGGTAAAGCAGCTGAAGTTCCAGATGCTATCAAAAAAGCAATTCAAGAAGCTAAAAAGAATTTAGTTGAAGTACCAATTGTTGAAACAACAGTACCTCATGAATATGTTGGAACTTTTGGAAGTGCAAAAGTAATGTTAAAACCAGCAGCAATCGGTACTGGAGTTATTGCTGGAGGAAGCGTTAGACCAGTATTAGAGTTAGCAGGCTACAAAAATATAAGAACAAAAGTTATTGGAACAAACAATCCAAGAAACGTTGTTTATGCTACAATCGAAGGATTAAAATCAATGCAAACAATTGAAAAAGTAGCTAAAAAAAGAGGTAAAAAAGTAGAAGATATTTTATAGTAATCAATAAATATAAAAAGAGGAGGTGCAAGGCATAAATGAAACTAGACGAATTAAAACCAGCTGCAAAAAAGGTAAATAGAAATAGAGTTGGCCGTGGTATGGCTTCAGGAAACGGAAAAACTTCTGGAAGAGGTCATAAAGGACAAAAAGCAAGAAGTGGTGGAGGCGTAAGAAGAGGTTTTGAAGGAGGTCAAACACCACTATATAGAAGATTACCAAAAAGAGGATTTAATAATATACACGCTAATACATATACAGAAGTAACATTTAAAATGTTAAATAAAGTAAAAAATACTGATGTTACAGCTGAGAGCTTATTAGAAGAAGGTATTATTGGAAAAATCAACGATGGTATCGTTATATTAGCAACAGGAAAATTAGAGAAGAAATTAAATGTTAAAGCGAAGAGATTTACAGCGAAAGCAAAAGAAAAAATCGAAGCTTTTGGTGGGAAGGCTGAGGTGATTTAGATGGCAGAATTTTTAAATGCAATTAGAGGAAGGTCCGGAGCCTCTGTCAAAACATCATTGTTTCAAACAATAAAAAATGCATTAAAGACACCTGATGTTAGAAAAAGATTATTATTTACATTATTATTAATAGTAGTATTTAGGCTAGGATGCTATATAACAGTACCAGGAGTAAATAGCATAGCATTAAATGAGGCTATGTCCAATACGAATGGAATAGCAGGATTAATCGATATGATTTCAGGAGGAGCATTTTCAAGATTTTCCATTTTTGCGATGACGATTAGTCCATATATTACAGCTTCCATTGTAATTCAATTATTAGGAATGATTATTCCATCTTTAGAAAAATTAACAAAAGAAGGTGGAGAAGAAGGAAGAAAGAAAATAAATAGATATACAAAAATGTTAACAATTTTGTTAGCTTTAATAGAAGGTATTGGTATCTATTTATCTTATAAATCATCTGGAATATTTGTAGATGATAGTTTCTTAACAGGATTATTAGTAGTAACAGGTTTAGTGGCTGGTACATCAATATTAATGTGGCTAGGAGAACAAATAACTAGTAAAGGTATTGGAAATGGAATATCATTATTAATTTTTATTGGTATTATTTCCAGATTACCAAGTGGAGTAACAACACTATGGAATTTGATGGTTACTGAATCAGGATTTAGTACAATAGGATTGTTAACAGCAATAGGAATTGTGGTAGGAGCAATTATTTTAGTAGCTGGAGTTGTATTTGTACAACAAGCTGAAAGAAGAGTTCCAGTACAATATTCTAAAAAGGTAGTTGGAAGAAAAATGGTAGGAGCACAAAGTACACATATACCATTAAAACTTGCCATGGCAGGTGTTATGCCAGTAATTTTTGCTTCATCATTTATGACATTCCCAGCTATGATTATTCAAATTTTTGTACAAGACATAGCAAATCAAACAGGATTTTTAGCAGGATTATATAAATTCTCAATTGCTACATCAACTTCAAGTATAGGATGGGGATATTCATTAGCAAATGCGCTTGTTTATTTACTATTAATTGTCGGATTTACATTTTTCTATACTTATGCTACATTTAATCCAGCAGAAGTATCAAATAATATTAAGAAAAATGGAGGATTTATTCCAGGAATAAGAGCCGGAAAACCAACAACAGAATATTTATCATCAATTATATCTAAGTTAACATGTTTTGGAGGACTTTTCCTAGCATTGATAGCAATTATACCTATGCTATTAAGATTTACAAACTTAAATATTGCATTTGGTGGTACATCTATATTAATTGTTGTAGGTGTTGCATTAGAAACTGCTCAACAATTAGAATCTCAATTAGCAATGAGACATTATAAAGGATTCTTAGAAAAATAATATAAAAGACATAAAATGGAAAGGCAAAATAAATATAACAATTGCCTTTCCAACTTGTTTTTTTATGTCGCTTTAATTCTGGATTATATTAATAATTTTTATTCTGTTTATTGAAAGAAAAGTAAATAGAATAAAGATTATTAAATGTGTTTTAAAAGCAAAAGTAATCTTAAAATAAAAGTAGAGGAAGTGTTTATATGATAATTATAATGTTAGGAGCACCTGGCACTGGAAAGGGTACAGTTGCAGGTATTTTGAAAGATAAATTAGAAATACCACAAGTATCAACAGGAGACATTTTTAGAAAACATATAAAAGAAGGAACAGAACTTGGAAAATTAGCTGAAAGTTATATTTCAAAAGGAGATTTAGTTCCAGATGAAGTTACAATTGATTTGGTAAAAAATAGATTAGAAGAACCTGATGTGCAAAAGGGAATTATACTAGATGGTTTCCCAAGAACCGTTAATCAAGCGGAAAAATTAGACGAAATATTAAAGGAAAAGGGAAAAAAAGTAGATTTAGTAATTAACTTGACTACACCAGAAGAAGAAATCATAGAAAGAATTGTAAATAGAAGAGTATGTTCAAATCAAGAGTGTAAAGCAGTATATAATATAGTATTGAATCCACCTAAAAAAGAGGGCATATGTGATAAATGTGGTCATGAATTAGTACAAAGAAAAGATGATAATGCCCAAACAGTGAAATCAAGATTGAAAAATTATTTTGAACAAACAAGTCCTCTTGTAGATTATTATGAAAAAAGTGGAAACTTATATTCAGCTATCGTTAGTAAAAAAGTAAATAAGTTAGGAGAAGATGTAGCTGAGGATGTGATAAAGTATATTGAGAAATAAGGAAATTTGCAAATAATAAGGAGACGATAGAATTGGTAACAATTAAGTCAAAAAAAGAAATTGAATTAATGAAAGAAGCATGTAAAGTTGTTGCTATTTTATATGATAAATTGGAAAAAGAAATAAAACCAGGAATGTCAACTTGGGAAGTGGATCAAATCGCTGAAAAAATAATCAGAAGTTTAGGTGCAATTCCAGCAGAAAAAGGATATGATGTTGGAATAAGAGGAGTGCCACCATATCCTGCATCAATTTGTATTTCTATCAATGATGAAGTTATCCATGGAATTCCATCAAAGCATAAAATCATAAAAGAGGGAGATATAGTGAGTATCGATACAGTTGCATTAAAAAATGGATTTAACGGTGATGCAGCAAGAACTTTTATGATAGGAAATGTATCGAAAGAAGCAAGAAGATTAATTGAAGTAACAAAACAAGCTTTCTTTGAAGGAATAAAATATGCAAAGCCAGGATATCGAATTGGAGATGTTTCGCATAGCATTGGAGAGTATGTGCACTCTCAAGGATATTCTGTTGTAAGAGAATTTCAAGGACATGGAATTGGAAGAGAAATGCACGAAGATCCAGGAATACCTAATTATGGTAAAGCAGGAAAAGGAATTCGATTAGAACCAGGAATGACATTAGCGATAGAACCTATGGTAATTCAAGGAAAGCCAAATATTTTGGAACTTGATGATGGTTGGACAATCATAACAGAAGATGGAAGTTTGGCGGCACATTATGAAAATACAATTTTAATTACAGAAAAAGAACCAGAAATCTTGACAATCCTTTAAGGATGATGTATAATATAGTAGTTATTATGCACAATTGCCAAATTCTGCATAAAAATAGAAAAACTCTTTTATAGGAGGGGAAAAAATTGGCAAAGGAAGATGTTATAGAAGTAGAAGGAACAGTAGTGGAAGCACTACCAAATACTAATTTTAAAGTAGAACTTGAAAATGGACATCAAATATTAGCTCATATATCAGGTAAATTAAGAATGAATTATATAAAAATATTACCTGGTGATAAGGTAAAAGTAGAGCTTTCACCTTATGATTTAACTAGAGGTAGAATTACATGGAGAGCTAAGTAAAACAGAATTTAAATCATTAATCTGCAAATTTTGTTATTAATTGTAAACCTCGACGTACACAAAGTACGACCTCGCCTTATAATTAATATCCAAAATTCACATCTTAACAATTTAAATTTGCTTAATATAAATTAATTAATAAAAATTAACCCAAATATATGAATTAGCAAACCAAGGAGGTGCAAATAAAATGAAAGTAAGACCATCAGTGAAAAAAATGTGTGACAAATGTAAAGTAATAAAAAGAAGAGGGAAAATTAGAGTTATTTGTGAAAACCCTAAACACAAACAAAGACAAGGATAATCCTTATATTTAGTTAATAACACAAATTAGGTAGCGGCTGTGCATTTCTATTTTTAGAAATTACATATCGAATTTGTGTTTATATATATGTTTTAAGATACTTAAAGAGGCTAGAGTAAACGCTAGTGCATTTCACCTTTAAGTAATTTTAGGACAAACAAAACAAAAAAATTTGGAGGTGCAAAAAAATATGGCTCGTATAGCGGGAGTAGACTTACCTAAAGAAAAAAGAGTAGAAATAGGACTTACATATATTTATGGAATAGGTGTATCAAGTTCTAGAAAAATTCTTGCAAAGGCTGGTATAAATCCAGATACTAGAGTTAAAGATTTAACAGATGATCAAGTTAATGATATTAGAAAAGTAATGGATGAATCTTATACAGTTGAAGGTGATTTAAGAAGAGAAGTAGCATTAAACATCAAAAGACTTACAGAAATTGGATGTTATAGAGGATTAAGACATAGAAGAGGATTACCAGTAAGAGGTCAAAGAACAAAAACTAATGCTAGAACAAGAAAAGGTCCTAGAAAGTTAGTTAGTAAGACTAAAAAAGCTTAGAAAATAAAATGAAATAGAATTCAGAATTTAATTTTGGATAGAGGAGGAAGAAGCAAAATGGCTAAAAATGTAACAACTAAAAAAGTTGCTAGAAGAAATAGAAAAAACATTGAAAAAGGTGCAGCTCATATTCATTCTAGTTTCAATAATACAATCGTTACAATTACAGATACACAAGGAAATAGCATAGCATGGGGAAGTGCTGGAGAATTAGGATATAAAGGTTCTAGAAAAAGCACACCATTTGCTGCAGGTCAAGTTGCAGAAAAAGCTGCTAAAGCTGCTATGGAACACGGATTAAAATCTGTTGAAGTATTTGTTAAAGGACCAGGTCAAGGAAGAGAAGCTGCAATCAGAGCACTTCAAACAGCTGGTTTAGAAATAAGTGCTATCAAAGATGTAACACCAATACCACATAATGGTTGTAGACCACCAAAAAGAAGAAGAGTATAGTATATTTAATATAAAAATTTTAATGTAGGTCATCATTAATTTATAAGGGGAGGGGACATATTTTGTTCTATTAGAATGACCTAATAAAAAGATTTATCCCCTGTCTCAAAGTAAAGAAAGGAGTAAAAAAATGGCAAGATATAAAGATGAACAATGTCGTAGATGCCGTAGAGAAGGACAAAAATTGTTCTTAAAAGGTGAAAGATGTTATTCTGATAAATGTAGTATTTCAAGAAGAAATTATGCACCAGGACAACACGGACAAAAAAGAGCAAAACTTTCTGAATACGGAACTCAATTAAGAGAAAAACAAAAAACAAAAGCATATTATGGGGTTGGAGAAAAGCAATTTAGAAAATACTTTGAAATGGCTTCAAACAAAAAAGGTGTAACAGGTGAAAATTTATTACAAATTCTAGAGAGTAGATTAGATAACGTGGTTTATAGATTAGGATTTGGAACATCAAGAGCACAAGCAAGACAATTTGTAAATCATGCCCAATTTGAAGTAAATGGTAAAAGAGTAGATATCCCATCTTACTTAGTAAAACCAGGAGATATTATTACTGTTAGAGAAATAAAGAAGGATAATGCTACAATTAAGCTAAATGCTGAAGAATCTGCAAAAAGACCAATACCTGCATGGCTTGAAAAAGATAGTGAAAAATTAAGTGGTAAAGTAATTAGATTAGCGTCTAGAGAAGATGTTGATATTCCAATTGAAGAACATTTGATAGTAGAGCTTTACTCAAAATAATAGTTGAAAGTAATATAGAAGGTTTAATCAAAACTTTTAAATTTTACTTAAGAAACCTAGAAGTTTTAAAAAATTTGGGATATATTCTCGAATATTAGGAGGTAAAAATGATAGAATTTGAAAAGCCAAATATTGAATGTCTAGAGGTTGATGATACAAGAAATTATGCAAAATTTGTATGCGAACCATTAGAAAGAGGTTATGGAGTAACAATAGGAAATTCTCTAAGAAGAATTTTACTTTCATCACTTCCTGGATGTGCTATTACAAGTGTAAAGATAGATGGAGTATTACATGAATTTTCTGGAATAGCAAATGTAGTTGAAGATGTACCAGAAATAATAGTTAATTTAAAAAATGTGAGACTAAAATTTACTGAGAATGAAGAAAAAGTTTTAAGAATAGACTTTAAAGGTGAAGGTGAAGTTACAGCGGCTGATATTATAACAGACGGAACAGTAGAAATACTAAATCCTGAATTACATATAGCTACAGTTTCTGAAGGTGGAAAATTGAAAATGGAAATGACAGCTGATAGAGGTAGAGGATATAACTCATCTGACAAAAATAAGAAACCAGATCAAGATATATCTGTACTTCCAATCGACTCAATCTATACACCAGTAAAAAAAGTAAATTATCAAGTTGAAAATACAAGAGTTGGACAAATGGTTGATTATGATAAATTAGTAATTGAAGTTTGGACTGACGGAAGTTTAAAAGCACATGAAGCTTTAAGTTTAGCAGCTAAGGTAATGACAGGACATTTAGAATTATTTATTGATCTATCAGAAGCTACAAAGAATACACAAGTTATGATAGAAAAAGAAGAATCTAAAAAAGAAAAAGTTTTAGAGATGTCAATAGAAGAGTTAGAATTATCTGTAAGATCATTCAACTGCTTAAAAAGAGCGGGAATTGCTACAGTTGAAGATTTAACAAATAAATCTGAAACAGATATGATGAAAGTAAGAAATTTAGGTAAAAAATCATTTGATGAAGTAACAGCAAAATTACATTCATTAGGATTAGATTTTGCAAAGGAAGACGAATAAAAGTTAAAGGAAGGTGAAAAAATTGGCTACTAATAGAAAATTAGGAAGAACAACAGATATCAGAATGGCAATGCTAAAAACTTTAACAACAGATCTTATCATGTACGGAAAAGTTGAGACAACTTTAGCAAGAGCAAAAGAAGTAAAAGCAATTGCTGATAGTTTAATAGCCTTAGCAATTAAAGAAAAAGATAACTTTGAAATGGTAGATGTTAAAGTAGTAAAAGCTAAATTAGATGCAAAAGGTAATAAAGAAACTGAATTAGTAAAAAGCAAAAATGGTAAAGAATATTTAAAAGTAGTAAAAGAAGAAACTACTGAAAAAAGACAAAAAGATATGCCAACTAGATTAAATGCTAGAAGAAAAATGATGAGAAAATTAAATAAAGTTAAAGATAGTGAAGGTAACAATGTAGATTTACCATCAAAATTATTTAACGAGATAGCTCCAAAATATGCTGAGGAAAACGTGGGAGGATATACACGTATTATCAAAGCTGGACCTAGAAGAGGAGACGGAGCAGAAGTTGCAATCTTACAACTTATCTAGTAAAAAATCCACCTATATGGTGGCTTTTTTATTTTTTATACATATAATAAACCATAGGAGGCTAAGACAATGGAATTTATACTAAATACCATATTTTGGACACTAGCCCTTTATGGTTTATTTGAGATTATAAAAAACATAATATATATAAGTACATATACAAAGTTTAAATCAGATGGAATATACTTAATAATAGCTGTAAAAAATCAAGAAAATAAAATAGAGGGATTTTTACGATCAACCCTATTTAAGATATTATATGGTAAAGAAGAATACTTAAAAAACATCATAGTAGCAGATTTGAAATCGACAGATAAAACAAAAGAAATAGCCAAAAAATTATCAGAAGAATATGAATGTTTAAAAGTCATAACATGGAAAGAATGCAAAGATATAATAGACAATGTAGATGAGACATAGGGGACAGTGATTAAGTGTTTCATTTTTATGCAGAAATTTGTCGAAAATAACAGCTTGAAACCATAGCTTGTTTATGATAAACTATAACAAAACAAAGTTTTAGGAGAAATACATGGAAATTACAGGAGAAATAGCTAACATTATCTATAAAAATGAAATAAATAGTTATACCATAGCAGAATTTGAAACAGACGAAGAATTGACTACGGCTGTTGGGTATTTACCATTTATAAATGTAGGAGACACTTTAAAATTAGTAGGAAAATTTGTAGAACATAAAGAGTATGGTAGACAATTTAAAATTGATACATTTGAAAAGATGATGCCACAAACCTTAGGAGCTCTAGAAAGATATTTAGCAAATGGAAATATAAAAGGAATAGGAGAAGCTCTAGCAAAAAGAATAATAAAAAAGTTTGGTGAAGAAACCATTCATGTTTTTAAATATGAACCAGAAAGACTTGCAGAAGTAAGAGGAATATCAGAAGCAAAGGCCAAGGAAATGGCGGAGAGTTTTATAGAAAACTGGGAAGTTTGGCAGATTGTTGGTTTCTTAGAAAGATTTGGAATTGGCGCTGAACATGCAAAGAAAGTATTTGATTTATATGGAACTAAGGCGATTGAAGAAATTGAAACAAACCCATATGTTTTAATTGATATAGCAAGAGGAGTAGATTTCAAACAAATAGATAAAATGGCACTTGATTTAGGAATAACTTATGACAATGAAAAAAGAGTGATAAGCGGTATAAAATATGGACTTATTAGAGGGACTTATAACGGACATGCTTGTGTGCAGAAGGATAATTTAATAGAGTTTGTAATTAATTTGCTAGATGTAAGTACGGAAAATGTAGAAGATGGTATCATTAATTTAAAAGTAAAAAATGAAATTGTTATAGAAAAAAGAGGTAATGAAGAATTCATTTATCTATATAATTTTTACAAGGCAGAAGAAGAAATAGTTTTTCGAATTAAAAGACTGCAAGAAGCTAAAAATATCAAGAAAATAGCAAACTTAAATGCAGAACTAAAAAAAGTAGAAAAAACATCTAGTATAGAATTATCAGATAAACAAAAAGAAGCCGTAAGATTAGTAAATGAAAATAATGTATCGATTATAACAGGAGGACCAGGTACTGGAAAAACTACAATTATAAAAAATATTATAGATATATATGAAGAAAAAGGCAAAAAAGTTGTTTTAGCGGCACCAACGGGAAGGGCTGCAAAGAGGATGACAGAGACAACAGGAAAAGAAGCTTCTACCTTGCATAGACTATTAGAAATAGGTAAAATTGATGAAGATAGCTTTTACAAAAATACTAGTAATTATGAAGGAGCACCAATTGATGGAGATATTATCATTATAGATGAAGTTTCAATGGTAGATATGTTCTTAATTAATTATTTATTAAAATGTATCTATCAGGGGACGAAATTAGTGTTAGTGGGAGATGTTGATCAGCTTGCATCTGTCGGACCAGGAAGTGTATTAAAAGATTTTATCAATTCAGGTGAGATTGCAACAATACATTTGGATAAGATATTTAGACAAGCTGCAAGAAGTAAAATCATTTTAAATGCACATAGAGTAAATCATGGAGAAAAGTTTCTTGCAAAAGGAGAAGCTGAAGGAGAGACAGAGGATGACTTCTTTTTTATAAAAGAAAATTCTCAAGAGAAAATACTAGCACAAGTGGTTTCATTGTGTACAGGAAGACTTGAACGATATGGAAATTATGACTTTTTTCAAAATATTCAAGTATTATCACCTACCAAAAAAGGAGTGTTAGGAACAAAGGAATTAAATAAAATATTACAAGAAAAACTGAATCCGAATATTCATAATTTACCAGAAAAATCTAGTATGGGAGCTGTTTTTCGTATAGGTGATAGAGTCATGCAAATAAAAAACAACTATGACATCTACTGGGAAAGAGATGTATTTGGAGAAAAAGAAGTTGGAAGCGGAGTGTTTAATGGAGAAATTGGAACAATCTTAGAAGTTGACGAAAAAGAAAAACAAATAGAAATAAAATTTGACGATGATAAAATAGCTTGGTATGAATTTTCAGACTTAGATCAAATAGAACATAGTTATGCAATAACCATACATAAAGCACAGCGGAAGTGAATTTGATGTAGTTATTATGGTAATACCACAATCTTCTCCCATGCTATTAACAAGAAACTTGTTGTATACAGGAATTACAAGAGCAAAGAAAATGCTAATTGTAATCGGTAGCGAAAAAATTGTAGAATTCATGATTCAAAATGTAGATAGCAAAAAAAGAAACACAGGTTTAGAATATAAAATGAGACAGTAGGGACAGTGCTCTAATGTCTCATTTTTTTGTCAAAATTTGTTGAAGTTTGCGGTGAAAAAATTTGAATCATGAGGAAAGATATAGTATAATAATCTCTATATTATATAATTGAGAAGGGAGTGATAAATTGCCAAGACAAAGTAGAAAGTTATTAGGCGAGACAGTATGTCACCATATGATACAAGGAATTGATAAAGAGAAGATTTTTAGGACAGAAGAAAATAAAAAGAAGTATGTATTTCTATTAAAAAAGTATTATAAAAAGTTTAACATAGATATTCTGGCTTATTGCATTATGGATAATCATGTTCATATGCTATTGTATTCGAATGAAATTCAAAATATCAGTAACTTTATGAGACAAGTGAATTCAATATATGCTATGTATTATAATAAAAAGATGCAAAGAGTGGGATATGTATATAGGAATCGATTTAAATCTGTTCCAATAATGACAAGAAAACAATTATGGACATGTATAAAGTATATCCATATGAATCCAGTCAAGGCGGGAATGGTAAAAAAAGAGAGTGAATATATTTATTCATCTTATAATGATTATTTAAATAAAACTGGTTTTATTCAGGAAAGAATTTTACAATTTATTTTTAATTCATCTAATAATTATATCGAAAAATTTCAATCTATCGAATACAACGATTTGAAAATAGAGAAAGAAGAACTTGATTTAGAAGAAATTTTAAAGGATTTTTTATCCAGAGAAGAGGTTGATTTTCAACAAATAAAAAAAGATAAAAGTAAAATCAAAAAATTTATTTCTTACTTAATTTCCAATCGATATGAATTTTCAAAAAGAGAAGTAGCAGAGCTTTTTAATATTAGTAGGTCTACACTTTACAGGTGGTTATATGACTGAAACGACAAAAAACGACAAAAAAATGAGACAAATAAGACCTGTCCCTTATGTTCTAAATTTGATTTATCCACCAACGTGCGGGATCTGTGGAAAACTGGATGATGATTTTCTGTGTAAAAAGTGTTATAAAATCTTAGAAAGTGAAGCTGAATTTGGAATAGAGCAGTATACAGATGAAGACAAAATATTTGACCAACATTTATATATTTTTAAATACGAGGGAATAATAAGAAAAATTATTTTAAAATATAAATTTCAAGATAAAGCTTATTTATATAAAACATTTGTAAATTTTTTGTTAAAAGATGAAAAATTCTTTCAAATCCTAAAATCTTATGATACAATTATACCAGTTCCAATTAGTAAAAAAAGAGAAAAAGAAAGAGGATATAATCAAAGCTTGTTATTAGCTAAAGAGATAGCTAATAATACAGGATTGAATTTGATAAATAATTGCCTCTATAAAACTAAAAATATAATGGAACAAAGTAAATTAAATAAAGAAAAAAGAATTCAAAATATAAAAGGTGCTTATGAATTAAAAAATAGACAAAAGTTAGAACATAAAAAAGTAATTTTATTAGATGATATTTATACAACGGGAAGTACAGTAAGTGAATGTTGCAGAATTTTAAGAAAAGCAGATTTAGATAAAATAGGAGTGTTGACGATTGCAAAAGATTAAAAAAATAAATTTATTTATAAATATAATTTTTGTTTTATACTTGTTTGTTAGTGTTGTAATAAATTCAGCAAATATGTTAGAAGATTCAAATATAAATATAAAATGCTTATGGTCACAAGAAGAATGTGAAAAATATTATCAAGAAGAATACAATAATATGACGAAAGAAGAAAGAGAAAGTTTAGGACTAAAACCTGTAGAACAAATGGAAAAAGAAGAAGTAAAAGAAATGGTAAACGAAGGCCTAATAACAGTATTTTTACTTGTCTTATTAATAAGTATATTTTTTACTCTTTTCCAGAATGCTATTATTATCATAATTTTTATATTAGTAAAAATAGGTAATAAAAAGTTTAAGAAAGAAAAATTAGATAGTATAGATTTAAGAAAAACTAAAGAGTACTATAGAGATATTTTGCAAGGATACAATATATTAGAATTATCATGGGTAGATAATTTTGAAATAGACCTAGAAAAAGATGTTATTGCAGAATTAGTGCAATTAGAAAGTAATAATATAATAAGTTTGAACAAAGAAAAACTTACTGTAAATAAAAACTATAATCAAGAAAAACTAAAATATAGTCAAAAATACATATTAGAGCATATACAAGATGGAAAACTTATGAATATAAATAAAATTGAATTAGAACGAAAAATTAAAGAAGATGCTATAATAGACAATTTAATAGAAGAAAAAAATGATCTTAGAAAAAGAAAAATAAAGAAAATAATAAGATCCATTATATTATTTATAATTATGATGTTTAGTGAACGATATATATTCAATATAATACCAGAAGGAAAAGTAGAAAATCCTTTAATTATTATAACAATAATTTTATTGTATACTATACTAGCGCTTTTATCATTATTTTATCCTGTAATTTCGGCTATCTCAATTATTATTTATACAGTAAAATATAAACTTGACCCATATTTTAGAACTGAAAAAGGAAAAGAGATAAATAAAAAAATCGAGGGATTAAAAAGTTATTTAAAAAATTATTCATTATTACATGAAAAAGAAAGAGAAAGTGTACAAATATGGGAAGATTATTTAGCTTATTCAGTTTGGTTTGAACAAAATAAAATAATTATACAACAATATAAAAATTATATAGAATATTAAAACAAAAGATTAAAAAGAAAGGAGATAGATATATTTAAAAATTAAATATATCAATGAATATGGAAGATTTAGTTGAAAGTATTTTAGATTATATCAGATCAGATTATACAGATTATGCAATTATGCTTAACGGCGAATGGGGATCAGGAAAGACACATTTTTGGAATAACAAAATAAAGAAAAAGATAGAATCCATGCAATTAAATGGAAAGAGATATACTACCATTTATATGTCATTGTATGGAATATCCAATTTAGAAGAAATAAGCAAAAAGATATTTATGGAAACGACACAACTAATGGATAAAAACTTGAGAAAATTCATGGATGCCAATGGACAACAAACAATACCTGAATATGCAAAGACTGGTATAGATATGGCAAACTTTTTTGGAGTAACACAAAATGGTGATAAACTTGATTATGCAGAATTTTTCTCTACAGACGATAAAGTACTTTGCTTTGATGATTTGGAAAGAGCTAATGTAGATGTTATTGATATATTAGGATATATTAATAACTTCGTTGAGCATGATCATATAAAAACAATTATTATTTGCAATGAAAAAGAATTAGCAACTAAATTAAAAAGTTCTAATTTAGAGATGAAAACTTTTATTGCAACTTATTTATTAGATAAACAAGATGAATTAAATAAAACAGATAAGCCAATGGTAGAGAAAATTCAAGATAAAATAGAGCACGTTTTTGACAAAGCAAACGATTATGAAAGAATTAAGGAAAAATTAATAGGTGAAACATTTGAATATGCACCTAAATTCGATTATATAATAAATGGAATTTTGATGCGTTACGAAAACAATCCTGATTTAATTAGATTTCTAAGAGAAAACACAGGATTAATCATAAATACTTTTCATAGAAGCGGAACAAGAAATTTAAGAATCTTAAAACATGCTTTAAATGACTTTAAAAAAATATTTGAAATGGTTAACAAAGCTTATCCAAATACTAGCAATAGAGTAATGCAAACTATGCTAATTTTTACCATCGCTGTTTCTTTTGAAATTAAAGCTGGAAAGATAACAAAAGAAAAATTTATTAACATTAAAGATAATGAAGAATATAAAGCAATTTTGGTGTCTTCTAGAATTTTAATGGATAATAGGCAGTTTTATATTAAAGAATTTGATAATAATTATTATTACAACTTTAAATCAGAATATCGTTTCTTTAAATTTATTGAGTATTATGTAAGAACACGTATTTTTGATATGAAGTTATTTAAAGAAAACATGGAAACCATTAGAAATACAGTTGATACAGAAAATCTACCTGCCTATAAAAGATTGCTTACAGAGGAATATTGGAAAATATCTGATGATCAATTTGACGGAATTATTAAAGAAATCTTAGAAGATGTAAAAGAAGGAAAAATAAGATTAATTGATATGGTAAAAATATTTGCTTATTTTAGTTATTTTTCCAGAAAAGGTTTGATAGAATATGACTTAAAAACATTAAAAAATGTATTTTTTAACGGAATGAATATAGCATCTTTATCCTCTCAATATTGTTCAAATGTAGATGAAGAATTAGGAAAAATTGCAATTGAAGAAGTAGCAGAAGATATGGAAGAGATATTGAAGCATTTCCATCTGTTAAATGATCAACTATTAGATAAGATGTATAAAGAAAAAGCGGAAGAAGTTATGAAATGTATTCCAATGAAAATGGAACAATTCTACGAAAGATTTGATAAAGAATGTATGGAAATACCTATATTTAAATATTATGATACATTCCAATTATTCCAAAGAATATCATGTGCTAGTAACGAAGATATCGTACTAATTAAGGAAAAACTAATGGATAGAGCGGATAGATACACAAAAAAAATTGAACCTGAAATGAAGAATATAAAGCAATTAAAGCAGGTAATAGATGATTATTTAAAGGGAAAAGAACCAACTATAAAAATTGTTATGCTAAAAGAATTTTCACAAAGCTTAGGATATATTTTAGATAAGTATAAAATTAGTTTTTTACCTAAGAAAGAAGAAAAGATAGAAGAAATGGAAGTTTAATATGGATAGTAATTATGATAAAAAGAAATATCTGACTTTATTAAGTAAAGAATATAAGAATATTCATGAAGTAGCAGAAGAAATTATAAATTTGCAAGCAATTATTAATTTACCGAAAGGAACAGAAATGTTTTTAAGCGACATACATGGAGAATATGCACCTTTTGAGCATATTCTTAATAATGGTGGAGGAATTATTAAGAGTAAAATTGATGATATATTTGGAAATACGATAACAAAAAAGGAAAGAGCAACTTTAGCAACATTAATTTATTATCCAGAAGAAAAGCTAAAGTTAATGAAAAAAGAGGTTACAGACTTAAATGAGTGGTATAATATTACATTATATCGATTAGTAGAAGTAGCTAAAAAAGTTAGCTCAAAATATACAAGATCAAAAGTTAGAAAAGCTATTACAAGTGGATTTGAATATGTAATAGATGAATTGCTAAATTCACAAGCAGGAAATGAAAAAGATAAAGAAAGATATTATAAAGCAATTATCAATACAATCATTCAATTAAATCAGGCAGATAGCTTTATTATTGCTATCTCAGATTTAATAAAGAGAATGGCAACGGATCATTTGCATATTGTTGGAGACATTTTCGATAGAGGAACACATCCAGATTTTGTTATCGAAAAATTGAAGAAATTCCATAGTATGGATATACAATGGGGGAATCATGATGTACTATGGATGGGAGCAACTTGCGGAAATGAAGCAAGTATTGCAACAGTAGTTAGAATATGTGCCAGATATAATAATATAGGAATATTAGAAGATGGCTATGGGATTAATATAAGACCATTGGCAACTTTTGCAATGGAAACTTATAAAGAAGATAATTGCAAAAATTTCTTACCAAAAGTGTTTGATGAAAGTAAATATGATAATAGTGACAAAATGAGCATTTCAAAAATTCACAAGGCTATTACTATTATCCAATTTAAACTCGAAGGACAAATAATAAAAAGACATCCAGAATATCACTTAGAAAATAGATTATTATTAGATAAGATAAATCTGGAAAAAGGATATGTATTAATAAATGGAAAAAAATATGAAATCAACGATACAAATTTTCCTACATTAGATAAAGAAAATATTTATGAATTGACACAAGAAGAAAAAGAAGTGATGGAAAGACTTTGTGAATCGTTTAAGAAAAGCCCTAGATTAAATGATCATATTGATTTTCTATATAAAAAAGGAGAATTATATACAATATTTAATTCAAATTTATTATTTCACGCATGTATACCAATGACAGAAGAAGGAGAATTTAAGAAAGTTGAATTCTTAGGAAAGCAAGTAAAAGGAAAAGAATATTTCGACTTAATTAATGAAACAATTAGTAAAATTTGGTATACAAAACAAAACGTTGAAAAAGACTTAATGGATATTATGTGGTACTTATGGATTTCACCAGATTCGCCCTTTTTTGGAAAAGATAAAATGGCAACTTTTGAAAGTTACTTTGTAAAAGATAAAGACATGAGTAAAGAAGCAAAAAATCCATACTATTATTTGACAAGTAAAGAAGAAATATGTGATAAAATTTTAAAAGAGTTTGGTTTAGATGAAAAAGATTCTCATATTGTAAATGGACATATACCAGTAAAGGCAAAAGACGGAGAAAGTCCGATTAGAGGAAATGGGAAACTATTAGTAATTGATGGAGGCTTTGCAAAAAGTTATCAACAAAAAACAGGAAACGCAGGTTACATACTAACCTACAATTCAAACGGACTATTACTTAGTCAAAATAAACCGTTTGAATCAGTAGAAAAGGCAATTCTAGAAGAAAAAGACATTATATCAGAATTGATTGTTAAAAAGAAAGGTGTAACAAGAAAATCGGTAGGAGATACTGATATTGGTAAAAAACTAAAATCAGAAATAAAAGATTTAGAAGAGTTACTACTTTACTATGAATCAGGAGAATTGAAATAAGACACGAAGTATGGTGTAATATTTAACTAAAAATTTTTAATAAGATAATTTAGAAAAATTGAATAATTTTTTCCTCTTTTGTAATAATAAGAGTATGAAATAAAATTATGCTGAAATTGGAGGAGGAAAATTATGAAAGCAACTGGAGTTGTAAGAAGAATAGATGATTTAGGAAGAGTTGTTATTCCAAAGGAGATAAGAAAAACTTTAAGAATAAAAGAAGGAGATCCATTAGAAATATTTACGGATAGAGAAGGGCAAGTGATTTTGAAAAAATATTCACCAATCGGGGAATTGTCTGAATTTGCGGCAGGATATGCTGAAACATTGTCAAAGACAACAGGACATATTGCATGTATTACTGATAAAGATACTATAATAGCAGTATCAGGAGGGTCTAAAAAAGAATTTTTAGAACAAGATGTAAGTAAAGAACTAGAGCAGTTAATGGAAGATAAAGAGATATATACAAGTAAGGAAAATAGCGATATGGCAATGCCAATTACTAAAAATGACAATAATGAAAGAAAAAATAATGCACAAATAGTTTATCCAATCATATCAAATGGAGATACAATTGGAACTGTAATACTTATGTCTAAAGAAGCTAATAAAAAAATGAACGAAGTAGAAAAAAAGGTAGCTCAATCTGCTGCGACTTTTTTAGGAAGCCAAATGGATATATAATAGAAAAACAAGTTAATTACTATCAATGCAAAATAGTGTTAACTTGTTTTTTTATGATAATTTACATAGGAATTGATATCGGATAGACCAACCATGTAATCAATGGAGGTTCCATAAAATTTAGATAAAGTAATTAGATGTTGAATCGGAATAGTTCTATTTCCTTTTTCATATTCGGAATAATATTGTTGAGAAATACCTAACAATTTAGCAACATCTTTTTGTAATAAGTCATGATCTTCTCTTAAATCTTTGATTCTTTTAAACTTCACTATTAACCTCCAAATAATATTATTAAATTTATTATAATTGTAACAAAAAAAGAGAAAGATTATTTAAAGTACATAAAATATTATGTTTACGTAAGAACAATGAATCTATGCAATATTTTGTATTACAAAAATATTACGAAAGCATAACAATTATATAAAAAAAATTAAAATGATTGAAATGCGAAATGTGATAAGTTATAATAATATTGCGTACATAATAAGTTATGTACAAGACGTACAAATGAAAGGGGAAGTTTTTTAAAATGAGATTTAGGGAAAAAGAAGGAAAAGGTATTACATTAATTGCTTTAGTAATTACTATAATTGTATTGCTAATTCTTGCTGGAGTGACAATTTTAGCATTAACTGGTGAAAATGGAATTCTGACTCAAGCAAATAATGCAAAAGAGCAAAACAATAGAGCGCAGTCAGAGGAAGAAGTGAAATTAGCAATAGCAAATTTAAAAATTGAAGAAAGTCAAAAAGATATGAATCAAGAAGAAAAAGCAAATGTATTAAAAAAAGAATTACAACGTTTATACCCAGAACAAAAAACAGAATCAACAGTCAGTATAATAGGGACAGGTTTTTTGATAAATCATAGAGGGTGTGAATTCGAGATTGATAAGGATTATAATGTGTTTTATAAAGAGCCTTTTGATGCAGAAGAGTGGGATGCACATGCAGCATCAGAAGATTGTTTCATATGGTTGAGTGATGACAAAACGAGTGAAGATTATGGAACTATAATAGGATATACATCAAATGCAACAAATAATACAACACTGAGATATCCGAGTAGATGTACCAAAGTGGAATTCACATATAATGAAGAAAGATACAATGGGGTAGGATATGATAGCGCGAGAGCCTTTGTAAGAAATATAAAAGAAGTAGAATTACCAAGAACAGTAGTAAATATAGGTGACTATGCATTCTCAGGAGATTCATGGCATTCTTTTCAAGCGTTAGAAAAAATTAATATACCAAACAGTGTGATGAACATAGGAAGTGGTGCTTTTTATGGGTGTACAAATTTAAGCAACATAACATTATCTAGTAGAGTAACAAATATAGGAAATGGCGCTTTTTCTGGATGTACAAGCTTAAGTAGTATAACAATCCCAAATGGGGTAACAACTATAGGGAGTGGAGCTTTTTCGGGGTGTAAGGGTTTAGGCAATATAGCAATATCAGATGGAGTAATAAATATAGAAAGTAGAGCTTTTTATGGATGCACAAGTTTAGAAGATATAGAAATACCAGATAGCGTAAGAAGTGTAGGTGCAGAATCTTTTGATAATACAGCATGGTATAACAATCAGCCAGAAGGGGTAGTTTATGTAGGAAAAATAGCTTATAAATATAAAGGAACAATGCCAAGTAATACAAATATAGAAATAATAGAAGGAACTAAAATAATAGCAGAAGGTGCATTTAAAAATTGTACAAATTTAGATACGATAATAATCCCAAATACTGTAACAACTGTAGGAAAATATGCATTTTATTATTGTACGAATTTAAATAATATAACATTACCTAATAGTATAACTAATGTGGAAAGTAATGCATTTCAATATTGTAAAAGCTTAAGTGATATAAAAATACCAGATAGTGTAACAAATATAGGAAGTTATGCATTTAATGGATGCACGAGTTTAGAAAATATAACAATATCAAACAATTTGAAAACTATAGAATCTCGTGTGTTTTGGGGGTGTAGTAAACTAGCTAGCATAGTATTGCCAGATAGTATAACAAGTATTGGAGAGAGTGCATTTTGGAGTTGTAGAAGTTTAAAAAGTATAAATATTCCTGATAATGTAACAGATATAGGAGATGGTGCGTTTGATGAATGTGTTAGCTTAGAAAGTATTATTATACCAAAAAGTGTAATAAGTATTGGAAGAATAGCTTTTATAGAATGTACGAATTTAAGAAATATTGAAGTAGATGCTAATAATCCAAACTATACTAGTGAAAATGGAGTCTTATTTAACAAAGACAAGACAACTTTGATTTTCTGTAATAATGGAATAAATGAAATTATTATACCAAACAGCGTAAAAACGATACAAGAAAGAGCGTTTGCATACTGTACTAATTTAAATAGTGTAACAATACCAAATAGTGTAACAAGTATAGGAAGTGCGTGCTTTTCTGGGTGTACAAGTTTAAGTAGTATAATAATCCCAGACAGTGTAACAACTATAGAAAGTGAAGCTTTTTCTAGGTGTACAAGCTTAAATAGTATAATAATACCAACTAGTGTAACAAATATAGGAAGTATAGCTTTTGCTAGTTGGACAGCTGAACAAACTATCTATTGTAGAACAAGTGAAAAATTGTCTGGATGGAGTAATACATGGAGCTATTATGGCTGGACGACAAAGACAAAAGCTAATGTGGTTTGGGGATATACAGGAAATTAAATTTATCAGTAAATGAAGGAAGAATGAGGCAAAAAAGTTTCATTCTTCTTTTATGTTTTTTTGAGGTAAAGCTCAATATAACACTAAAATTCACTTGATTTTTTCTATCTTTTGAAGTATAATTTTGTAAGTAAAAAGATTAAAATAAGGAGATTTTTATGAAAGTAATTGAAATCAGAAATAAATACTTAGAATTTTTTAAAAAACATGGACATGCAGTAATTCCATCAGCACCATTAATTCCAGAAAACGACCCATCAGTATTATTTACAACAGCTGGAATGCAACCATTAGTGCCTTATTTATTAGGAGAAAAGCACCCAGAAGGAACTAGACTTACAGACTATCAAAAATGTGTTAGAACAAACGACATAGATGAAGTGGGAGATAATAGACATTTAACCTACTTTGAAATGCTTGGAAACTGGTCTTTAGGAGATTATTTTAAAGAAGAATCCATCGCAATGAGTTTTGAGTTCCTAACAAAAGAATTAGGAATACCAGTAGAAAAACTATCAGTAACTTGTTTTGCAGGGGATGAAGACTGTCCAAGAGATGAAGTAGCGGCAGATGCTTGGAAAAAAGCAGGAATTTTAGAGGACCATATTTACTATTATGGAAAAGACGATAATTGGTGGATAGCAGGAGAAGAAGGACCATGTGGACCTGATACAGAAATGTTTTACGATACAGGAAAGCCAGCATGTGGACCTGATTGCCAGCCATCTTGTGATTGCGGTAAATATGTTGAAATTTGGAATAACGTATTTATGGAATATTTCAAAGATAAAAAAGGATATACTAAGTTAAAGCAAAAAAACGTAGATACTGGTTTAGGACTAGAAAGAATGGCAATGTTATTACAAGGAAAAGAAACACCATTTGATACTGAATTATTTGCTCCTGTTATGAAAAAATTAGAAGAATTACAAAAAGTAGATTATATTGAAAGTAGAAGAATTGTAGCAGAACATTTACGTTCTAGTATGATGATAATTTCTGATGGTGGTAGACCAAGTAACTTAGATAGAGGATATGTTCTAAGAAGATTAATTAGAAGAATGATAAGACATATGAATAAATTACAAATAAATCTAGAAGAATTATCCATTTTAATTGATATAAATGTTGATAATTTAAAAGAAATGTATCCAGATTTGGAAAAGAATAAAGAGATGATTAAATCAGTTATTTTAGAAGAAAAAGATAAATTTGTAAAAACACTTGCTAATGGAGAAAGAGAATTCCAAAAAGAAATCAATAAATTAACAGATACAAAAATGATTCCAGGAGAAGTAGTCTTTAGACTATACGACACCTATGGATTTCCACCAGAAGTAACAAAGGAATTAGCAAAAGAGAATGGCTATGAAGTAGACTTAAAAGAATTTGAAGAATTATTTAAAAAGCATCAAGAAAAATCAAGAGCAGGTTCTGAAGCAAAATTCAAAGGTGGACTTGCAGAACAAACAGAAGAAACCATAGCTTATCATACAGCAACTCATTTATTGAATGCTGCTTTAAAACAAGTAATAGGAAAAGATGCTCATCAAAGAGGTTCAAACATTACAGTCGATAGAATGAGATTTGACTTTAACTGTGATCATAAACTAACAGACGAAGAAAAGAAACAAGTAGAAGACTTAGTTAACCAATGGATTCAAGAAGAATTACCAGTAACAAAGCAAGAAATGAAAAAAGAAGAAGCGATTCAATCAGGAGCAGAATGCATGTTTATTGAAAAATATCCAGACATTGTAACTGTATATTCCATAGGAGATGTATCGAAAGAACTATGTGGAGGACCTCATGTAAGTAACACAAAAGAACTAGGAAGATTTAAAATAAAAAAAGAAGAATCAAGTTCATCAGGAGTAAGAAGAATCAAAGCAATACTAATAAAAAATGGTTAAATGGGGACGGGTACATAATGACCATAAAGGAGAATAGAAAAATGGAAGAGTGTTTATTTTGTAAAATTGTAAAAGGCGAAGTGCCATCAACAAAAGTATATGAAGATGATGAAATATATGCTTTTAAAGATATTAATCCAGCTGCTCCCATTCATATACTAGTTATACCTAAAAAGCATATTACATCGCTTGCTCATCTACAAAAAGAAGATGAAGCTTTAGTTGGCAAAATCTATGGAGTGATGAACCAAATCGCAGAAAAACAAGGGTTTAAAGAAAATGGCTATCGAGTAATTGTTAACTGCGGAAAAGATGGTGGACAAGAGGTTATGCATTTACATTTTCATCTACTTGCAGGAAAGCAATTGGGAGAAAAAATAGTTTAATGAATTATAAAAAGTAGTTTTATCAAATAAATTGGTAAAACTATTTTTTACTATTCCATTTTTTATTTATATATGGTATAATATAAGAAGTAGAAAAGTGTACGGAGGTAAAAAATATGTTTGAGAGTAAATATAGCAAAGTATTAACAGTAATATTAGTAATAGTAATTATAGCAATTGTTGGCTTGTTAGGATTCTTAGCTTATGATTATTATCAAAATTATATGGTGACAAAGGATACATCGGATTTTGTTGATAATTTCCAGGGAGATGTGGAAGATGGGGAGGCAAATGATAATTCATTAGCAGATGCTGATGCTGATGGAAATCCACTAGATGATATGGAAGATAGCAATACGGGTTCATCAAGTACTAAAAAAACATATAAAGGATTTGGAGTTGTAGGAACAATGGAAATTCCAGCAACCAATTTTAAATATCCAATACTTGAAAAGGTAACTAAAAAATCAATTGAAACAGCAGTTGCATTTTTATATGGCTCAGGAATAAATCAGCCTGGAAATAGCGTAATTATAGGACATAACTATAGAAATGGATTATTCTTCTCTAATAATAAAAAGTTAAATATTGGAGATAAAATATATATAACAGATAACGATGGAAAAAAATTAACTTATACTATTTATAATAAATTTGAAACAACCCCAGAAGATACATCTTTCTATCAAAGAGATACAGGCGGAAAACCAGAAGTAACATTATCAACTTGTACAGATGATAGTAGTGCTAGATTAATTATATGTGCAAAAACAGAATAATATATGATATAAAATAAAGGAATTTAATAAAATTCCTTTATTTTTTTGGGCAAATTGTATATAATGTCTAAAGTATAGATAAGCTATTTTGAGAGGTGCAAGGTTGAAAAATAATTGGCATTTGGCGTCGTTAAATTTCGATTTTAATTTAATCAACGCTAGCCAAATATCCAATTCTTTCCCAACCGGGTTTGTAACTTGAGGAAGGAATGAAATTAAAAATGAATGCAAATAAAGCAAAAGAAAGAATTAAAGAATTAAGAAAATTAGTAGAATATCATGCTAAGAAATATTATGATGAAGATAAACCAGAAATTTCCGATTTTGAATATGATATGCTAATGGTAGAATTACGCAATTTAGAAAAACAATTTCCAGAGTTTAATTCTAAAGAATCTTTAACACAAAAAGTTGGTGGACATGTTAAAGAAGGTTTTGAAAAGGTAACACACGAGGTTCCACTTCAAAGCTTACAAGATGTTTTTACAATAGAAGAAGTAAGAGAATATATTGAAAAAATAGATGAAAAATCAAAAGAAAATGAAATAAAAAACAATAATTATGTAGTAGAAACTAAAATAGATGGACTATCGGCGGCTTTAGAATACAAAAAAGGAAAATTTGTAAAAGGAGCAACTAGAGGAAACGGTGTTGTTGGAGAAGATGTCACAGAAAATTTAAAAACAGTCAAAACGATACCTATGGAACTAACAGAAAAAATAGATATAACTGTTCGTGGAGAAGTTTTTATAAGTAAGCAAGATTTTGAGAAAATGAATCAGGAAAGAGAAGAAAATGAACAGGAATTATTTGCTAATGCTAGGAATGCAGCAGCAGGTTCATTAAGGCAACTGGATAGTAAAATAACGGCACAAAGACCATTGGATATATACATTTTTAATGTACAAAAAATAGAAGGAAAAACTTTTGATTCTCATTTTGAAGAGTTGGAATATTTAGATAGATTAGGATTTAATGTAAATCCAGTTCGTATTCCATGTAAAAATATGAAAGAAATAGAAAAGGCGATTCAAAAAATAGGAGAAGATAGAGAAAAGTTAACATTTGGAATTGATGGAGCAGTTGTAAAAGTTGATGATTTGAAATTTAGAGAAATATTAGGAACAACATCTAAAACACCAAGATGGGCAGTAGCTTATAAATATCCACCAGAGAAAAAAGAAACGATATTAAAAGATATTATTTGCCAAGTAGGAAGAACAGGAGTAATAACACCAATGGCAATATTAGAACCTGTAAAAGTTGCTGGTTCAACTATATCAAAAACAACACTACACAATCAAGATTTTATCAAGCAAAAAGATCTAAAGATTGGTGATACAGTAGTTATTCAAAAAGCTGGAGATGTTATTCCTGAAATTGTAGAAGTAAAGAAAAATAAAAGAACAGGAAAAGAAATAGATTTTGAAATGCCAAAAGTATGTCCAGTATGTGGAGCAGAAGCGGTTAGAGAAGATGGGGAAGCAGCTGTGAGATGCACGGGGATTGAGTGCCCAGCAAAATTATATAGGAATTTAGTCCATTTTGTATCAAGAGAAGCAATGAATATCGATGGACTAGGAGAAAACATCATTGGACAATTATTAGAAAGAAATTTAATTCGTAATATTGCTGATATATATACTTTAAAATTTGAAGATATAGCATCTTTAAAGAAAAATGGAAAGAAATTTGCACAGAATTTAATAGATAGTATTAATAATAGTAAAGAAAATGATTTATATAGACTTATAACAGCTTTAGGAATTAGACATGTTGGAACAAAGGCTGCTAAAATACTAGCTAGAAAATACGAAAATATAGATAACTTAATGAAAGCAACTTCAGAAGAATTAAGTACAATAAACGACATAGGACCAATTGTAGCTGATAGTATTAGAGAATTCTTTTTGCAAGATCAAACCTTAGATTTAATAAAAAAATTAAAGCAAGAAGGAGTAAACACAAAGAGTTTAGAAGAAAAAAGTGATGATAATCGATTGGAAGGAAAAACATTCGTATTAACAGGAAGTTTAGAAAAATACACAAGAGCAGAAGCTACTAATATGATAGAAAAATTCGGAGGAAGAGTATCAGGTTCAGTATCTAAGAAAACAGATTATGTATTAGCTGGAGACGATGCCGGAAGTAAACTAACAAAAGCACAAAGCTTAGGAATAACAATCATAACAGAAGATGAATTTGAAAAAATGGTGAGACACTAGGGGACAGTGCTTAAATGTCTCATTTAAATGTAGAAAAATGTCGTTTTCGACAAAAAATGTTAAAATATGTGAGACATTTAAGCACTGTCCCTGATGTCTCACTAATATAGGAGAAGATTATGGAAGATTATACATTTGAAAAGATGTGGGTTGATTTAAGAGATGGCTACCAAATTTATTATACTTATGTAGGAAATCGATACATGTTATTTAAAACTGCAGAGAATTGTTATACGCAAAAGCTATTATCAGAAAATAAAAGAAATCCACAGCCAAGAATGCTGATGTTGACATTAAAGAGAGTACGAGAAATGTTTCCTAATATGGAAGATATTGAGTACAAAATTGATGGAATGAATGAATAGGAATTTATATGTGATAATTGGGAATAACCAACAGGATAAAAAATGTAAGAATTTATAAATTATAATAAAGGAGAATAAAATGGCAACAATTATTGATGGAAAAGCGTTAGCTAAAAAAATAAGAGAAAATTTGAAAATAGAATGTGATGAATTAAAGGAGAGTGGAATCATACCAACGTTAGCTGTTATTATGGTTGGAGATAATCCTGCATCAAAAGTTTACGTGAGAAATAAAAGCAAAGCATGTGATGAAGTTGGTATTGAATATCAAGAGTATCTACTAGGAGAAGATACAACACAAGAAGAGCTATTAAGTTTGATAGAAAATCTAAATAACAACAAAAAAATTAATGGTATTCTATTACAAAGTCCTGTACCATCACATTTAGATATTAATGCAGCATTTAAAACAATAACATATTCAAAAGACGTTGATGGATTTACTCCATCTAGTGTGGGAAAACTTTGTATAGGAGAAGATACATTTATATCTTGTACCCCATATGGCGTTATGAAAATGTTTGAAGAATACAATATGGATTTAACTGGTAAAGATGTGGTAATACTAGGAAGAAGTAATATTGTAGGAAAACCATTAATACAATGTTGTTTACAAAAAAATGCAACAGTTACAGTATGTCATTCAAAAACAAAAGGCATAAAAGAACATACTAAAAGAGCAGATATTATAATTGCAGCTATTGGGCAATCTAAATTTGTAACAGAAGATATGGTAAAAGAGGGAGTAGTTATCATAGATGTTGGAATAAATAGAGGTGAAGATGGAAAATTAACAGGAGATGTTGATTTTGAGAATGTAGAGAAAAAAGCAAGTTATATAACGCCAGTACCAGGTGGTGTTGGACCAATGACAATAGCAATGCTTATGAACAATGTAATAAAAGCGGCAAAAAAACAAAATAAATAAATGAATACCATTACACTTTATTTTAGTGTAGTGGTATTTTTATTGCAATATTTAGTGGAAATTATTTACAATTATAATTAAAAGTGATATTATAAAGGTAATTTTAATCAATTAAGTTTTATCTTTAGACAATTCTGTCTATGAATTTCAAACAAATTTAACAAAATGTAAAACTAGAAGTATGAATTTTAGAAAATTAGGATTTTTTTTACTTTACGAATTTAAAAATAGTACTCTAGTAAAGAAGTAAAGGAGGATATATTGGAACACCTGGAAAATAAAAAATATTGGATATGGTTATCATTAATAAAAAATTTGGGAAGTAAAAGAAAACAAAGATTATTAGAAATATATAAAACACCAGATGA
>JBJFFC010000035.1:0-31456 GCA_051891395.1 Clostridia bacterium
TCTTTACTTGAGTTTAATACAGTTGAACCTGATTCTAATGTTCCTGAGTAAACTCTAAAGAAACATAATTTTCCAACAAATGGGTCTGTTGCAATTTTAAACGCTAATGCTGCAAATGGTTCTGAATCTGAAGTTTTAGCTTCTGTTTCTTCTCCCTCTAATGTTTCACCTTTGATATGTGGTATATCTAATGGTGATGGCATATAATCAACAACTGCATCTAATAACTCTTGAACACCTTTGTTTTTATATGAAGAACCACATGTTACAGGAACTATTTTATTAGCAATTGTACCAACTCTTAGTCCTTTTTTGATTTCTTCAGCTGTTAATTCTTCACCTTCTAAATATTTCATCATTAATTCTTCATCTTGATCTGCTACTGCTTCAATCATTGCGGCTCTAAATTCATCAGCTTGTTCTTTCATATCTTCTGGTATGTCTGTCTCTTCAATTTCTTGTCCTAAATCATCTTTATGAATGAAAGCTCTCATTTTAATTAAATCTACGATACCTTTGAAGTTATCTTCTGCTCCAATTGGTAATTGGATTGGAACTGCATTTGCTTTTAATCTGTTTTTTAATTGATCAACGCAAAGCATAAAGTTTGCTCCTACAATATCCATTTTATTTACATATACCATTCTTGGTACACTATATTTATCAGCTTGTCTCCAAACTGTTTCTGTTTGTGGTTGAACTCCACCTTTTGCAGCTAAAACTGTAACAGCTCCATCAAGTACTTTTAAAGATCTTTGAACTTCTACTGTAAAATCAACGTGACCTGGAGTGTCAATAATGTTAATTCTATTATTTTTCCAGAAACATGTTGTACATGCAGAAGTAATTGTAATACCTCTTTCTTGTTCTTGAGCCATCCAGTCCATTGTAGCAGCACCTTCATGAACTTCTCCTATTTTATGTGTTTTACCTGTATAAAATAGAATTCTTTCTGTTGTTGTTGTTTTTCCGGCATCTATATGTGCCATAATTCCTATATTTCTAGTTTTTTCTAGTGGGTATGCTCTTCCTGCCATTTTCTATTTTCCCCCTTTCAAAATTCTAATTTAATTAATTTTATGATTTTCAATTTTCTATTTATAATTTCAATGCTAATTTTCATTAAAAGTAATGAGATGTGCATTTTGATTAGTCAGTACAGGTTGAAGGCGTACGCTGGTACGTCGAAATCTGAACTGGATAACCAAAATGTGCAGATTATTGCTTTTAATGGAAATTTTACCATTTATAGTGTGCAAACGCCTTATTAGCTTCTGCCATTCTATGTGTATCTTCTTTTTTCTTAAATGCTCCACCGTTTCCAGCTACAGCATCCATTAATTCTCCAGCTAATTTTTCAGCCATTGTTTTTTCATGTCTATTTCTAGCATATGTTACAATCCATCTTAATCCTAAAGTTTGTCTTCTTTCTGGTCTAATTTCTAATGGAACTTGATATGTCGCTCCACCTACTCTTCTTGCTTTAACTTCAAGAACTGGCATAACATTTTCTAAAGCTGCTTCAAAAACTTCTAAAGGATTTTTTCCTTCTTTTTCTTTAATAATGTCAAATGCATCATATACTATTTTTTGAGCAACTGATTTTTTACCATCTAACATGATGTTGTTTACTAATTTTGTAACAACTTTGCTATTATATATTGGATCTGGTAATACTTCCCTTTTTGCTATATATCCTTTTCTTGGCACTATTCTTCCCTCCTTAAATTTGTATTTGACGTTTTATAAAAAACATCTAGGTACTCGCAAAAAAATTTTTATTTCTTGCGCACAGTGCTTATTCATCTATTCTAAATTTAAGTACCTTAACATTTAGACAAAATAACAAGCACTATTTTTAATTTTGTTGCTAATTTAATTTTAACCTCAAAATTTTGATTAAAAGTGATAAGATATGCATTTTTGATATTTATTACAAGACGATGGCGTACATTGGTACGTCGAGGCTTGGAATAAATAACGAAAATGTGTAGATTGTTACTTTTAATCGAATTTTTTTATTTTTTAGGTTTCTTAGCTCCATACTTAGAACGCGCTTGCATTCTATCTTTAACACCTGCTGTATCTAATGTTCCTCTAATGATATGGTATCTAACACCTGGAAGGTCTTTTACCCTACCACCTCTAATTAGTACAACACTGTGTTCTTGTAAGTTATGTCCTATTCCTGGGATATAAGATGTAACTTCATAACCATTAGAAAGTCTAACTCTGGCAACTTTTCTTAAAGCTGAGTTTGGCTTTTTAGGTGTAACTGTTTTTACAACTGTACAAACACCTCTTTTTTGTGGAGCCCTAGCATTTGTTAGTTTTTTATTTTTAGAGTTCCATCCATGTTGAAGAGCTGGTGCTGTTGATTTTGTTACTCCTGTTTTTCTTCCTTTTCTTACTAATTGATTGATTGTTGGCACTTAAATTTCACCTCCTATTTTATATTTATTCTAAACTGCCTAATATTGGCAATTTTATTTGAACATTTGATATTATATCATTTCAGAGTAGTAAAGTCAATAGAAAAAGGCAAGTTTTCACTTACCTTTTTCTATTTAAACATACTCTAAAAGTTTCTTAGATACATCTTTTAAAACGATTTTACCATTCTCGCCAATAAATTCAATTGTAATCAATTTAAAAATTTTTTGAATCAATGTCGTTTGAGTTGTATCATAATCATTATAGCAGATTTTCCTTTTTCCTTTTATTATAATTTTTTCTTCATAATATACTAGTATTTTTGTTTTCTTTGCTTTTATCGCTATATATACATATATGCATGCAATAACAAAGAAAAAGCAAAGACTAGCTACTGTAGAAGACATCAACCAAACATCTTGCCGATCTGGTATTTCGGAAAAAAGTATCATTATTGTAAGCCCTCCCGCATACATCATTCCAGACTTAATAGCTATTTGTGTACAAATCCTTCTTGTCCGCCATATTACTTTTACCTTTTTCATTTGTAAACTTCCTCCTTTAAAACTTTTCGGAATACAAAAACCTCTCAAATATTTATTTGAAAGGTTAATATATTTTTTATGCATTTTAACATATTTCTATTTTATAGTCAACACATTTTGGTCTATACTATTTGCTCATTGTCCTCTTTTTGCTCTGGCTGTTTTTCTTGTGTGCCTTCCTTTTTCTCTTGCACATCATCTTTTGACTTTTGTTCTTTTTCAGTAGTTTTATATTTATCAAGTACTCCACAAGCTGTTGTATAATCAATACCTAATTTTTGTAAATCAGAAACATTCATTTCTGTCAAATTTTCTTTTTGCTCTGGAGATAGTTTATTATATGCTTCATCATATTTTCTATTTTGTTCTTCTAATTGTTTCTTTAGCTCATCACTTAGTCTATTCTTCTGAGTTGTTTGTTCCCCTGCAACAGGCAACCCCTTTTGGTTTTCTTGTTTTTTGAATTTCTTTTGCCCTTTGTCTTTTATAGTTCTAAAAATATTTCTAATAGTATGTAATCTCTCTGCTCCTATTATTTCATTTTTCTCTATTTTACTTTCTTTTAAAGCTAATCTATTCATAAAATTAGCTTCTTTCCTAGGTAAGCTTGAATTTTCTAAATCTAACTTATAATTAAATGGGAATTTATCGTTATTTACTACAGCTTCAATATATTTATCTGTTAATTCTTCATCTTCTTGAATTGCTTCTAAAATTACCGGATTTATTTTTCTTCTCATCATGAATCTCTTTATTCTTGACTCTGCACCGAACTCTTTTAGTTTTTCATTTATATTAAGTCTTTCAAATTTTGATTTTCTATTTTCTATTATGTCACTAATATTGTCTATTACTTGCTTTCCATCTTCTTTTCTCACAAACACTTCAGCCTGTCCTTTAGAGCAGTTTATATGTATAAAGCTATTTGAATAAATATCCCTATCTTCTGTTTTTGCTGGCTCTGTCTTTTCTGGCTCTGTCTTTTCTGTCTCTGTTTTTACTGGTTCTGTTTTTGCTGGCTCTGTTTTTACTGGCTCTGTTTTTACTGGTTCTGTTTTTACTGGCTCTGTTTTTACTGGTTCTGTTTTTACTGGCTCTGTTTTTACTGGTTCTGTTTTTGCTGGCTCTGTTTTTACTGGCTCTGTTTTTGCTGGCTCTGTTTTTACTGGTTCTGTTTTTGCTGGCTCTGTTTGTTTTTGCTCTTTTTCAGTTTTTGCAGATTCTTTCCAAGCTTCCATAAAATCTTTATCCTCTTTTGAAGGTGCCTTTAATTCTTCTAAATAATTATTGCATTCTTTTTGCATCTTGTCCAATTCTGACATTTCTTTTTTTATATTATCATATTCTGCATGAATTTTTAAAACATCTTCTTTATTGATTGGTTCCGGATTTATTTTGCCATTTTCATCTTTTTCATATTCATATTTAAATTCTTGCCATTCTTTTCTTTTACTTTCTAATTCTTTACTCTTGTTTAACAATTGTTTTGAAATCTCTTGACTCTCTTTTGTTAAATCTCTTATTGCTCTATCCTTTAAATCTGCTTTATCCATCTTGTCTTTTTCTGACATTTTAACTTCTCTTCTGCTTTTTAAAACAACTGTGCTATTTTTCAATTGTTCTTTACTTTGAAGTTTTTCTTCTCTTTCTAATAAATCTTCTTTATATTTATTATCAATTTCTTCTTTTTCTTTTATAGCTTCATCTAATCTCTGCTTTGAATTTTCAATCAAATTAGAATTAACTTCTGCTCCTTCAAATTCTAATTTTGCAATAAAATCCTTCTCATATTTAATTTTATTTTCTAACTCCTTTGTATCGGGCTTTTTAATTGGATTTACTTCATATTTTTCATCTAGCTTTTTAACTTCTTTCTTATAGGTATCCATTATTTCTTTTACATTATTTTTCATATCGTTCTCCTTTATACATTTATATAAACTCTCTATTAAAATTTTATCACAAAATCATATCTTTTTCAACAATTTGCAAGAAAATGTAAAAAAAATGTAATATTATAGCAATATTACATTAAATCTTTTAGAGATCTCTCCGCAAGTTTTTGATACCTTTCTTTCTTATCCCTAATACGATTTCCCTCTAATTCAGGTAATATTCCAAAATTAGCATTCATAGGTTGAAATTTTTCGTTTGGACTAGAAATGTATTTAGCTAAAGCTCCTATTACTGTATTTTCAGAAAATGAAATTTTTGCTCCGTCCCAAAAATTTCGCACTAGCATTCAAAGCTGCTACCATTCCAGAAGATATGGATTCCACATATCCCTCGACTCCTGTTATTTGTCCTGCAAAGTATATATTCTTATTATTTTTTAAATTATATGTCTCATCTAATAGTTTTGTGGAATTAATATAGGTATTTCTATGCATTACACCGTATTTCACGAATTCAGCATTCTCTAATCCTGGGATCATGCTAAACACTCTTTTTTGTTCTCCAAATTTTAAATTAGTTTGGAATCCTACTAAGTTGTAAATACTTGCTTGTTTGTCATCTTGCCTTAATTGTACTATCGCATAAGGTCTTCGTCCCGTTCGCGGATCATCAAAACCTACTGGTTTTAATGGTCCAAATCTTAGTGTGTCAATTCCTCTTTTAGCCATTATCTCAATTGGCATACAGCCTTCAAATATTTCTTTTTTTTCAAATTCATGTAGTGTAACAACTTCTGATTCTACTAGTTCTTTCCAGAATTTTTCATATTCTTCTTTGCTCATTGGAAGATTAATGTAGCTTTGTTCTTCACTTTCTTGATTTGCTAACCTTTCTTTCCACTCTTCTATTGTCTCTTCTTTTCGCTTTTCTTGATGATACCTATCTCCATAAAACGCAATAGCAAAGTTTATGCTATCTTTGCTTACAATCGGTGCAGCCGCATCATAAAAGTATAACTTATCTTCTCCAGTTAAATTTGCTATTTGTTTAGCTAACCTTTCTGAAGTAAGAGGTCCAGTTGCAATTATAACTATACCATCTTTAGCCATTTCTTTAACATCTGTAACTTCTTGATTAATTATTTCAATTAGTGGGGTCTTTTTTAATTCTTCTGTAACCTGTCTAGAAAATTCTTCTCTATCCACCGCCAAAGCTTGGCCTGCCGGAACACTTGTCTCATCAGCAATTTTTATTAATAAAGAATCTAATCTTCGTAATTCTTCCTTTAACAACCCACATGCATTGGTCAATAAATTTGATTTAAATGAATTACTACATACAATTTCTGCTAAATTTTTATTAGAATGTGCTGGTGAATATTTCACAGGTTTCATTTCATATAATTTTACTTTTATACCTCTTTTTGCAATTTGATAAGCTGCCTCACTTCCAGCTAATCCCCCACCTACGATTGTAATATAATCTTTCATCTTTCTATTTCCTCTATTCTTTCTAATCCATCTATTGATAACCATCCATATAATGTTTTTCCATCTTCACTTTGAATAGAAACACATTCTTGTATATTTTCATTATTTTCTATATATTCTTTAAAATCTTCATAATTAATTTCCTTTTCTTTTGCAAATTGTTCCCAAGTTTGTCCTATTTTAGTAACTTTTAATATCTTTTTACTTCCATCCTCGCCCGTCTTTATTAACGCTCTATTATAAATCTTAACTTTTGTATCTCTGGTAAAATATCCACTATTTCCACTTCCATCTGATACTTCCGTATACTTAGTATTGGCATGTGCTAAAAATACCTCTTCTGTCTCTTCTTTTTCTATTACCTCTTTGTTTTCTTGTTCTTCCTTATTTTTTTCTAAGATCTCTGTTGATTTTTGCACACTTTCTATGTTCTTGATATTTTCTATGTCATCTACTGTTGTTTTAGTCTCTTCTATATTTTTTAAAGCCTGTATGAAAATAGAATCTTTAAAATCATTTTTTGCATTATTTATATCTGTATACGATTTATTATTCTTTGTATCATCTTTAGATGTATTTTCTCCTGCCGTTACACTACCAAAAAAAGCTATTGTCGAAGCCATTACCAATGTTGCAAATCTTTTCATTACATGTTTTTTCGGTTTCACTCTTTCCTGTTTAGAATTTTTGAAATCACTCGCAATATTTTTGATTTTCTCTTTTACTTTTCCGAACTTTTCCTTTACTTTAATCGTTAAACTTTTTTCTTTAGGTTCCTCTAATGAAAAAAGTGACATATCTTTTTCTCTATTTTGTATATCAGTTACTAATTCTACATTATCACGTATTGATTCCATTCGTTTACTTGTTTCTTTCTTACCTTCTGGTATATTATTAAATATGAACCCTGAGTTATCATACATAGATTTTGTTTCTATTTCTGCTTCTTCTGGTACGCCAATTACTAATTCGCTATCATTATATGTAACTTTCTTTTGTTTTCTTGCTTCTATCTCTGCTTCTTCTGGTACACCAATTACTAACTCGTTATCATCATATCTAAATTTTATTTCTTCTCTTGGTTTTGTATTAGATTCTGGGAGTATATCTTCTACTATTTCTATATCATTACCATACATAGATTTTATTGGTTTACTTAATCCAGCTAAATTATATAAAGTCTCCATTTTTGTTTCTATTTGTTCCAAATTAACTCTATGCTTATTATCTGAAATATGATTTAACACCTCTTGTTCTGCTATATTATTTTTTCTTAATTCTGTTCTCAACTGGCACAAAGTCTCATATTTCTTCGTTAATCGATTTAAACTTCTTCTAATATCTCCTTGTTTTCGATTGCCTGATTTTATCCATTTTTCTATGTCTCGACAATGTTTTGTAGTATCAAGATATAGTTTATTAAACTGTTTTTGCAATTGTTTTATTTTTTCGTCTTCCATTTTCTTCCCCTTTAATTATCATTACCTTCTATATTAACATAATCATAGGATATTTTCAAATTTTTATAAGAATGTCTAATTAGACATCATTCAAATAAATTCATAATTTCATCTTTTGAAAGTTTATTAATAAATGTGGTTTTGGTATCTAGCATATTATCTGCTAACTCTGCCTTTCTCTCTTGTAACTCATATATTTTTTCTTCAATTGAATCTTTGGTTATCAGTTTATATACCTGCACATTATTTTTTTGTCCAATTCGATAAGCTCTATCCGTTGCCTGGTTTTCAGTTGATATATTCCACCATGGATCATAATGAATTACCATATCTGCTCCTGTTAAGTTAAGTCCTGTACCTCCAGCTTTTAAAGATATCAAAAATACTTTTATTTCTGGTTTATCATTAAATTCATCCACTAATTTAATTCTTTCATCTACTTTTGTAGCTCCTGTTAATTTAAAATATCTTATATTTCTTTTCTCTAATTCCTTTTCAATTAACTCAAACATAGATGTATAGCCCGAAAACAATAATATTTTATGTCCTCCATTAGCTGCTTCTTCAATGATTTCTATGCATTGTTCCAATTTACTACTTCCTGCTTGATATCCATCTATAAATAAACTTGGATGACAACATATTTGCCTTAATCTCGTTAAAGCTGCTAATATCTGCATATGTGTGTTTTCATATCCATTTAGTTCAATTTGCTCAGTTAACTCTTGTTTTGCCTCTAGCAAATAGCTTAAATAAATATTTCTTTGTTCTTCTCCCATTTCATTATTTAAAACAGTCACTGTTTTATCTGGTAGTTCCGTTAATACCTGTTTTTTATTTCTTCTTAAAACAAATGGCTCAATTAGCATTTTTAATTTTTCTAGTACTTTTTCGTCGTTATCCTTTACAATTGGTGTTTCATACACATTTTTGAATTTTCGATAGCTAAATAAATAACCTGGCATAATAAAATCAAATATTGACCATAATTCTGCTAAAGAGTTCTCAATTGGTGTTCCTGTTAAAGCATATTTTGTATCTGCTTTTATTTGTTTCATTGATTTTGCATTCTGTGTATTACTATTTTTTAAATATTGTGCCTCATCAGCTACAATAAATCTAAATTGATAATCCTTTTTCTTATAAAGTTCAATGTCTCTTTTTAATAAATCATACGAAGTGATAACTAAATCATAATTTTCTATCTCTTCTATTTGTCTTTTTCTTTCTGATAAAGTTCCTCTAATTACCATCGTTTTTAATTCATTTGTAAATTTAGTTGCCTCATTTTGCCAGTTAAGTGTTAATGAACTTGGTGAAACTACTAAGCTTGCTCTCTTTTTATCCCCAATTTGTTCTTGTCCTGGTATCATATCATCTTGATTAGAATTTTGGATATAGTCTACAATAACAGATAACATTTGTATGGTTTTCCCTAGTCCCATATCATCTGCTAAAATCCCACCGAATTTATAATGATCTAATATCTTAAGCCACTTAAATCCTGTCTTTTGGTAATATCTTAAAATAGTATTAAGATTTTCTGGAACTTTTATATCTTCTTCTAATTGTTCTTTATTTAATTGATTTACTATTGTTTTATATTCAGAGTTTTTTACAACTTCTGTTCCCTTAATTCCTTTTAGCAATTGATTCAAATATAGACTTCTATAAGCAGGAAGTCGTACTTCTCCGTTTTCTAACTCTTTATAATCAATATCTAATCCTGTTGCTAATTTATCTAAAAATTCTACTTCTTTGCTATTGCGTAAGTCAATAAAACTTCCATCTTTTAGCCTGTAATATTTCTTCTTTAGAGCATATTTTTTGATTATCCCTTCCAATTCTTTTGAGTCAATATCTAAATTACTTAAATCAACTGATAATAAATTATTTTCAATTCTTACTCCTATTTTTCCTATTTTTGGCTCTCTAATTTGTTTTTTTCGAAAATTGTCTGTTACAAGAACTTCAAATCTTTGCATGTAATAATTAATATCCTGCGTTAAAAAGTCATATATTTTATCATTATCTGGTAAAATAAATCTTAAATTCTTAGTATCTAGCATAAAACTTGTTTGTCTGAAAATATTTAACGCTTTTGTCTCTTCTATTTTATTCCTTGGAAAATCAATTTTTTGTTTCTCATCCAGAGGATTAATTTCTTTTTCTCCATAGCAAAACTTTACATCTGCTATCAAATAGTCATTTTTGTCAAAATCTAAAAATACCTTCACAATTAACTCTTTTGGTTTATACTGTTCAATTTCTTCTTCCGATATATTTTCTAATGTAATTGCATTTTTTACTTTTGGTACAATAATAGAAAATAATTGAGTTAATTCATCTTTTCCTAATTTTACTTCTGTCATGTAATTTTGTCTAAACAATTCTAATAACTTCAAGTTAGAATTTTCAAACTCTTTCGTACATCTATATAAATTTTCATCATCCAAAATATATTTATAATTTTTTCCTTTAATAATATTTACCTTATAAATCTCTATATTTGGTATTATCGCATAATGTTCTTTATTTATCTTTTTTAGTTTAAATTCTATTTTAGGCTGTTTTTCCGTAAATTCTATTTCGCAAATAGTATAATCCTTTTGAAAAGCAATCTTTTTCTCCTTTAGTACATCAAACAGGTCATCAATTGCACTATTCCCAACGATAATACTCGTTTCGCTTAAAGCTTTTCCATAATATTTATAATTACTATTTGAGTTAGAGTTAGCATATTTTATAATCTCTGCATATTTCATAATAAAGTTTAATATTTTTTTGCTATCTTCTTCAAAAACATCTTCTATATGAACAAATTGTAACTTTTCGCCATATCGATAAAATTCTTTATTCATCATCCTCGTATAGAATTCCGCTAAATTTTTTATCTTGTACATTTTTTTATTCCCGATTTTGAATTCAATTTTCATGTCTCCAGAAAATTTGTCATAAAATATTTTAGGTTCAATTCTTATGGTTCCTGGCTTCTTTAATTGGTCCGATTCTGTATCAATTCTTTCTACTTCTTCATTATAGAATATATTAACAATCTGTTTAAAATTTTTATATTCATCTTTATTAACTGACATTTTCTCTACCCTCACTTGGCATACAATTATACAACATTTTTATGCAAAAAGCAAGAAAACTATGGCAATCGCTTAAAAACTTTTACAGATTCCTCAGTATGAATTATTTAAATTCATATTTCAAAAAAACCTCTTAAAGTAAAACTTTAAAAGGTTTTTTCTATGTCATTGTCCATGCTAGTTTTTTTTTAGATTTTTTTAATTCTTTATAATATTGTGCAATTAATTTATCTAATTCTATACTTAATTGGTATGTTGCACTGTAGTCATCACCTTGTTCAAGACTTTTATTTAATTTATCTCTTAATTTACAAATTTCATCATTTAACATACTAATCTCTCCTTTTTCCTTTATTATCTTTCGTATATTTATAAATTAACACATAATTTGTCTCAAGTCAAGTATTTTCAATGGTTTTTGGCAACTTTCGTATGACATTTTTTGTTTCCTTTCGACATAATTAGACAGTAAAAAACGGTATTGTTTTCTTTTTCTAACAAACACCGTTTTTCTTACATTTTTTATAAAAACTTTTTATATATTTTTTATACATTTTTTCTTAATTTCTAACAATAGAAAGCACCATTTTCTCTTCTTTAAATACATCTTTTAGCACTTGGTTTAAATATTCTACATGAATTCCCTCTATTTCTTCCAAATAATCAAAGCTATTAATTCCTTTAAAATAGTCTGCTAAAAATATCCTTGCTATATCTTGTACATCATTATATTCTTTTACATATCCCCCATAAATCATTTTTTTAATCCTAGTAAAGTCCTCTTGGTTAATCCCTTCTTTTTTAAGCATTTTCACTTGTTCTTTAAACTTACCATATAGCTTTTCTGGATTGGTTGATTGTCCTGTTATCAAAACATGTGCATAAGTTTTACCAAATTCATAATCCAAACTTGGTTGTCCATATATAATTCCTTCATTATATAGTTCTTTATATAAATTTGAACTTCTTCCTATTAATAAATTTAATAAAATTTCAATTGCAATATGCTTTTTTACTATTTCATTTTTATTATCAGGAACCTGTTTGTTTACACTATCTTTAATTCCAATCGTATAAAGTGGTTGACTTACTTCTAATTTTTGTTCTATTTTTTCTTGCACAATTGCTTCTGGTTCTTCTGGATAACTTCTTTTTATTTCACCTTGATGGTCATTTTTTATTAGACGCTTTTTTATTTCTTCTAATATTTCATTCGGCTCAAAGTCACCACAAACTACTAAGGCCATATTAGATGGGTGATAAAAAGTGTTATAACATTTATATAGAATTTCTTTATCAATTTTACTAATCGTTTCTATTGTCCCTGTAATATCAATCTTTATTGGGTTATTATGATACATTGCTTGCATGGTATTTAAATATACTCTCCAATCTGGATAGTCATCATACATCATAATCTCTTGGCCGATAATTCCTTTTTCTTTCTCTACGTTTTCATCTGTAAAATATGGATGTTGAACATAATCCATTAATTCATCCATTGCTTCATAAAAATTGTCTGTACTTTCAAATAAATAGGCAGTATGATCATTCGTAGTATAAGCATTTGCCTCAACTCCTAAAGCTGTTAATACATCTAAACTATTGGTTCCATTTTCTTGTTCAAATAATTTATGCTCTAAAAAATGTGCTACTCCATTTGGCACTTCTGTCTCTTTTTCCTCTCCAGGAACAATGAATTTACTGTCATTAGAACCATAATTCGTTCCCCAAATAATATACTTCTTCTGAACTCCTGGTTTTGGAATTATCATAACAGCTAATCCATTATCTAATTTTTCCATATAAAGTTTTTCTTTAATCTTTAAATTTTCAATAACTTGCATTATTTTCTCCTTTCCCTTTCTTGAGACACTAATCTAGTTTGAAAAAGAATTGAATATTTGGCTAGGCAAATGAGATTTTAATTTATGAGGCGTACGCTGTGTACGTTGATTAAATTAAAATCGAAATTTAACGACGCCAAATGCCAATTATTTTTCAAACTAATCCCTTAAAAAATAAACCGTATTAACACTAACCCTATTTGCAATACCAATTATATCTTCTTTTCCTACTCTATCTATCTTACTCATATATTCATCCAATGAAACTTTAGCTTGTGTTAATTCTTGTCCAAAATAATAGTTTATTCCTGTATCTTGCTCATCATCAATCGTTTTTATGGTTGCTACAATTCCCTTTTTAGCATTCGCTATATCCTCCTGCGTAAAGTCTCCATTTTTCATATCTTCAATTTGTTTTTTAATTAACTCTAATGCTTTTTCATAATTTGCTATTTCGATTCCGCAATTAATAAATATATTATTTTTATGACGTAAATAACTTGAACTTGCCACATAGGCCAAATGCGCTTTTTCCCTAACATTTTGAAACATTTTTGAATTAGCTGTTCCACCTAATATACTATTATAAATTAAAGTATCATATCTTAGTTCTTCTTCATCAATATCCACATCTAAACCTAATATTAATTTTCCCTGTGTTACTTCCATTGATTCTGTAACTATATTTTCTTTTTCCTGATTTTCCTTTTTCTCTATTGTTGGAATTTTATATTTAGGAATTCTTCCTTGTAGCTTTTTTATATTTTCATTTTCCTCTACGATTTTCGAAGTTTCTTCATTTATATTTCCCGAGATAAATATATCTACTTTGCACGAATTAATTAAGTCCTTATAATAAGAATATAAATCTTTTCCATTTATACCTTCTAGGTCTTCTATATATCCAAATTTGTATAATCCAAATGGGGAATTAGGATACATTTCCTCAATACATCGATCCAAGGCATATCTTGCTTTATTATCTATTTTTCCTTCTATTTTCTGTTTTATATTATTTTTTTCTTGTTCAACATATTGTTGTTTAAAACTGTCATTTTCTATATATGGATTAAATACAATTTCAAGTAGGTTTTGAATAGCAGTTTTCAACATATCTTCACCTTTTTGTGGTAAAAAATTATCATTAATAGCCTCTATATAAAATTTTAGAACTTGATTATCTCCTGTTTTATCTAATCCACAGTCAAAACTAGCTCCGTACATTGATTCCATTTGTTTACTAATTTCCTCTTGCGACTGCATATTCTTAGATCCTCTTCTTAAAACAGATGAAATTAATGCATTTTTTGTTACATTTTCTCTGTTTAGTTCCGTTGTTAAAAAAACAGCTATTAAGTTTGTTTTAAATTTGTTTGTATTAATTGTATGAAGCTTAATACCTTGCTTTATTTCATTTTCTTTATATTCCATTAAATTTCCTCCTTTTTTCTATCCTTATTATACACATTTTTGTGATTTTTAATTACTTTATAATATTTATGGGTAAAAAATAATTTTAATCTAAATAACTAATAACGTCGACCCAAGGTATCCTATATTATTTTGCAATACCGCGTAAGCGATCAAACGAGCTATTAGCGAGTGCGATTGGAGCAACTTACCACTAATTTTTATTTGGTTAGTTGCGACACACAAGGTATAAAAAATAATATAGAATACCTTGGGTCAAGAACGTTATTCGAAACAAAAATTGGAAGTTAAAGTGTATTTTTATACCCCCTTTTACTTCCAATCCCAATTCTCTAATTAAATTTCCTTTTTCTTGCTGCCTCTGATTTTTTCTTTCTCCTTACACTAGGTTTTTCATAATGCTCTCTTTTACGAACTTCTTGCAAAACTCCGTTTCTTGCACATTGTCTTTTAAATCTTTTTAAAGCATCTTCTATATTACCATTATTAACTTTTATCTCTGACATTTATATTCCCCTCCTTCCGGTCCATACGAAACTGTATGTGGGATAACCCTTATAACGTAATTATTATACTCCAAATTGACACAACTTGTCAATAGTTAGAACTCAAATAATACAGCTTTGTTTTCTTTTAATGATTTTTTCACATCTATAATTCTTTGATTACTCGACCCTCTAAATCTTAACTTAATATCTTTTTTATCTTCTTCAAATTTTCCATCTACTAAAACATCAATATAAGATAAAATTTCCGGTGTTTCTTCCCAACTTTTATACATCTTTCCCATAACATCTGTCTCAAATGTATAACCTGAATAACACCAAATATTTTTTTCCGGGAATTTTTCCTTTACTTTTTTCAATAATGGTAATAATCCCTTTTGATTTGCATGTTCTAATGGTTCTCCTCCAAGTAAAGATAATCCTGATACATAAGAATGATCTAGTTCTTCTATTACTTTATCAATCTCTTTTTCAGTAAACTCTTTTCCATAATTAAAATCCCACGCTTCACTGTTAAAACAGTTTTTGCAATGATGTGTACAACCACTCACAAAAACAGATACTCTTACTCCTACTCCATTTGCTATATCCGCTTTTTTTATATCAGCATAATGCATATATATCAACTTCCTTCTACCACATATAATATTTTTATATAAAAGGTATTAGCGTTCTTATGAACCCATTGGTTGCCGGAATAAACCATAATATTACTCCTAAAATCAACATGATTATAATCGTTAATCCAATAGCAATCCAATCTTCCCTTTGCATTGTCTTTTTGCTCTCTTTACCTTTTTTAGGCACATTTTTAAATATGGTTTGTACTAATCCAAACATACTCGTAAGTGTGCCAACTCCATAATTCTTTTGCTCTACATTTTCCTGCTCTTGATTTGAATTTTTTTTAGAATAATTATTATTTTCAACTTTTCTTTTTTGCTTTGGCATTCTCCTGTTTTGTGTATTCGTATATGGTCTATCATATGAATATTCTTTTTCAAGTTCTGTATCATATTGTTCTTTTAAAAATGTATCTGAAAGTATTCTATATGCCTCATTGATATCTTTTGTTTTTTGTTCAGCATACAATTTCTTTTCCCCAGAATATAAATCTGGATGATACTTTTTTACTAATACTCGATAAGCCTTTTCAATTACTTCTTGTGATGCTTTCTGATTTACTTCTAATATCTCATAATAATTCTTCATTTGCTATACCTATTTAGACCTTTCCTTCATAATTAATCATATTTTATACTAAAAAAACGAAAATAGCAATATAAAATTACTACTTTCGTTTTTATTTTACAAAAATTATTCTTCTCCAAAAATTGCTTCAAACTCATCTGCTTCAATTTTCTCTTTTTCTAATAGAATTCCCGCAACTTGATGTAATTTATCTATATTGTCTGATAATATTTGTTTTGCTCTATTATATCCTGTATCAACTATTTTCTTAGTTTCTTCATCTATAATAGCTGCTGTTTCCTCTGAATATTCTCTTCCTTGTGCTATATCTCTACCTAAAAATACTTGCTCTTGATTAGATCCAAGCATTAACGCTCCAATTCTATCACTCATTCCATATTTTGTAACCATACTTCTAGCAATACCTGTTGCTCTTTCAATATCATTACTTGCACCTGTTGAAATATCATTTAAAATAAGAGCTTCTGCCACTCTACCACCAAGTAGTGATACAATGTTTTCTTCCATTTCTGTTTTAGACATAAATGATTTATCCTCTGTTGGTCTGTACATTGTATATCCACCAGCCATACCTCTTGGCACAATTGATATTTGATGTACAGGGTCTTGTGTTTCTAAGTAATGGCTAACAACTGCATGACCTGCTTCATGATAAGCAACTAATCTGTTTTCTTTGTCGCTTCTCACTTTTGTTTTCTTTTCAGGTCCCATCGTTACTTTTACCATAGCATCTTCTATTTCTTTCATTCCAATTTCATTAATATTTCTTCTTGCTGCTAAAAGTGCTGCTTCATTTAATATATTCTCCAAGTCTGCACCTGCAAATCCTGACGTGTTTTTTGCAATTACTTTTAAATCAACATCATCAGATAATCTTTTCTTTCTTGAATGTACTTCTAATATTTGCTCTCTCGCTTTTACATCTGGTAATCCTACTACAATTTGTCTATCAAATCTTCCTGCTCTAAGTAATGCTTTATCTAGTACATCTGGTCTATTGGTTGCTGCTAACACAATTACACCTTCATTTTCTGCAAATCCATCCATTTCAACTAATAATTGGTTTAAGGTTTGCTCTCTTTCATCATGTCCTCCACCAAGACCTGCACCTCTTTGACGTCCTACTGCATCAATTTCATCGATAAAGATGATACATGGCGCATTTTTCTTAGCTTGATCAAATAAATCTCTTACTCTTGAAGCACCAACACCAACAAACATTTCTACGAAGTCAGAACCACTTATAATAAAGAATGGAACTCCTGCTTCTCCTGCTACTGCTTTTGCAAGTAAAGTTTTACCTGTACCCGGTTGACCAACTAATAAGACACCTTTTGGTATTCTTGCTCCCATATCTGTAAATTTCTTTGGATTTTTTAAAAATTGTACAATTTCTTCTAATTCTTCTTTTTCTTCATCTACACCTGCTACATCTTCAAATGTAATTTTATTCTTTTCTGCTGGCGTCATCATTCTAGCTTTACTTTTTCCAAATGACATAGTTTTACTTCCTGGGTTACCATTATTAGCTCCACCCATCATAAAGAACCAGAATATAAAGAATATAATTAATAATCCAAATGGCGTTAGTAAGCTAAGTATTGTTACAAAAATAGATTGTGATTTTTCTTCTAATGTAAAGGCTCCATCTTTTAAGAAGTCTTCGGTATAAGCCATAAAGCTTTGCATATCTGGAATATTTACTTCTTTTTTAACTTTTTCATCTTTTAATTGTACTGTTGCAGTCTTTCCATCAGATTCTACCTGAATCGATTCTACATTCCCACTATTAATATCTGCAATTAATTCAGAATATTTAAGTTTCGAATCACTGTTTTCTACAATTGATGATAATACAACAATAAATATTACTCCTATTATTAGCCACATAGCTAAAGTTTTAATTCCGTTTTTCAAAATAATTCCTCCTCATGTTTTACTTTTGTTTTTATCTGATTGATTTTATAACATATAATTTTTGGTTTGTAAATAATTTTTTTATGACTTTTTTATTACAATAAGGCTATTTACACGCGATTTATTACGGCTACTTATCTTTGGTTTAAAAAATAAATTCTGTGATTTTTTACTAATACTTTTATATTTTTATTGGGGGTTAGATATTTATTTCCAATATTATTGTTGCATAGTTTTATAATATCTTCTACATGTATCTTTTCAATTCCCCTTGAAGTGTTAAAAAGTCTCATTATAGTATATAACACAAGCCTTGATTTTATTACTTTTTCTTGCCTATTAAACTTCTTTAAATCTAAGATAATTTGTTCTTTATTTTCTTCTAACATTAAATCGCTATAGGATTCTTTTACTTGTTTATCGATATACTTTTCTTCTTCTCTTACAAGTTCAGATAACCTATTTAACGTATCTACTATATTAGGATTGAATTCCTTTTTTACATACGGAATTACCACATTTCTGATTTTATTCCTTGTGTATTCATTTTCGAAATTTGTTTTATCAATTCTTGGATTTAGTTTTTGTTCATCGCAATATCTTTCAATCTCAATACGTTCACATTCAATTAATGGTCTAATATATTTTTCTCTCTTTTCCTCTATTCCTTTTAATCCTGAAATTCCACTACCTCTCATGAAATTCATAATAATTGTCTCTGCTTTATCATTTTTGTTATGTGCAATAGCAACTTTATTAGAATTTGTTTTTTTCAGAACTTCATTAAAAAATTTATATCTTACATTTCTTCCTGCTTCTTCTGTTCCTATTTTATTAGTATTAGCAAGTTTTTGAACATCTATACTTTTTGAATAAAATTCAATATTTTTTTTCTTGCAAAAATCTTTTACAAACTTTTCATCATCTGCTGCTTCTTCTCTTATCATGTGATTGATATGAGCAACAACTATGTTAAAGTTTAAATCAATTTTTTTATCCATTCTTATTTCATTTAAAATATTAAGCATAGCAATAGAATCTGGTCCCCCAGATACTCCTAATACTAGCTTGTCTCCATTTTCTATTAAATTATATTTTTTAATTGTTTCTATAACTTTATTTTTCATTTTTATCCTTTCTAAATTTAAATAACCTTATCAATAAATTTCAAAAAATAAGTAATATTAATTTCTAATATTACTTATTTTACAATATTTTCGGGCATTTTTCAAGTTCTAATATATAACTGCAAAAAAGCTGTATATATTTTAAATATATGCAGCTTTTTGTTTTACTATTATTTTATTGGCTAAATGAAAGTTGTGTTAGCAACTATTCATCATCTCTTTTAGTCTTTGTTTCTCCTTGTAGAATAAGTACTCCTGAAATTAACATACTCATTATAATTGATGCAATAACTATACTTATGATTCTATTTTCTCCCGTTGCTATTGATATAATTACTGTTGCTCCGTCTTTATTGTCTTCTTCTGTTGTTTCCTTAAATCCCGCTTCGTTTTGTATTCCAGAAATATATGCCACATTTTCTTTTGTACCTGTATTGCTTTCACCTTTTTGCCACTGTAATACTACTTTGTACTCTTTTTCTTCTCCTGCTTCTATATTGTCTATTTTAATTTCACTTGTTCCGTTTTTTACTGTCCAGCCATTATTTTCTTCAGATGTCATTTCAAAACCTTCTGGAATATTATCAATTAAAGTTGCTTGTCCTGCTAATTCTCCATCATTGATAACTTTAAGTAAATATTCAATTTTCACGGTCTCTTCCATCAATTTTTTTCGATTAATTTCTACCTTCTCTAATTCTCCATTTGTTACATTTTTCTCTTGTCCATCTACTATTATCTTAGTAATTGTTTTTTCTACTTTTAAATTAAATTCCAATGGTTCATAATAATATTCTACTATAGTTTTAGCATTAACAACTTCGGTTCCATCCTCTTGCTTGATTACTTCTACTTTCATTGTTCCTTCTGTGTTGTTGGTTTGATCTACTAATTTATAGTATGAAATGTCTTTGGCTTCTGTTGTATATTTATCATTCTCATGTCCTGATATCATCTCTTTTTCTGCTATTTCTTTTTTTGTCGTTCTGTCTATATATTTCACTTCTACCTCTGCAGTTCTTATGTAGTAGTATATAACCGTGGTTTCATCCCTCGTCATCTTTCCTTCTTTGTTCACTGGTATCTCTTCTTCGATTAAGTCATAACCCGTAAATTCTTTTGCTTCTGTAGTATAACTATCTCCTTCATGTCCATGTATTGTTTTTGTTTCTATTTCTTTTCCTGTTGTTTTATCGATATATTTTACTAACACAGATGATTGATAAGCATAATAGTAATTTACTTCTATTTCTTCTATTGTCATTGTTCCAGAAGCATTTTGTGGTGATTTACTTTCTACTAAATCATATCCTGCAAATTCTTTTGCCTCTATAGTATAGCTATCTCCTTGATGCCCTGTATGCTTCTTCTCTGGTTCTAGTAATTGATTTGTATTGATATCATAATGTCTTTCCACTACTCCTGCGGATATATGTACATATTCATAGGTTATCGTTGTCTTTCCTCCTGGCATGTTTCCAGAGTTATTTTCTGGTAGTTTTACCAAGTCATAATTTTCAAACGTTTTGTTTTCTGTTGTATAAGTATCTCCCTCATGTCCATTTAATACAATCGATTGCGTTAATTCATTTCCTGTTATTTTGTCGATATATTTTACCGTTATTTCTGCTTTTTTGATATAGTAATATTTAACTTCAATCGTATTTATTTCCATTGTTCCAGAGCTATTGGTTGGCAATCTAGTTTCAACTAAATCGTATCCTGCAAAAGTTTTACTTGGTATATCATAAGGTTCTCCTTCCTTGCCTTCATGAATTTCATTATATAAAACCTCTCCACTTGTTACATCGATATGTTTTTCAATAACTCCTCCTGATACATGTACATAATAGTATGTTAATACAATTTCATTCTTTTGCATTATTCCAGCTTTTACTGCTGGTTCCTCTACTAAAATATAATCTTTTATTTCTTTACTATTGGTTGTGTATTCATCTCCAACTAATCCACTTATTACATCATCAGGTGTTAATTTCTGACCTGTTATTTTGTCTATATGTTGCACTGTTACCTTTGCATTTTGTAAATAATAGTAGATAACTTCTATTGCATTTTCTGTCATGACTCCTGTTGTATTTCCAGTATCTTCTATATAGGTATAATTCTGAATTGTTTTCTTAGTTGTATTGTATTTGTCATCTACCTTTCCATTGATTACTTCTTCCTCTGCTAATACAGCATCTGTCCCTTTTTCCAAGTATTTTACAATCACCCTTGTATCCTTTAAATGATAGTAATAAGTTACAACAATTTGCTCTTCTGTCATAATTCCTGTTGCATTTGTTGGCGTTTCTACTAGTTCATATTTACTTGGTATATCGCTAGCAACTGTTGTACTATAGGTATCATCTACTTTTCCTGATATTGTAACATCTGAGCTTAAAGATGTAGTCGTTCCTTCTATATAGTGATGTACTAATACACTTGTGTCTTTTAATCGATAGTAATAGATTACAACAATTTGCTCTTCTGTCATAGTTCCTGATGAATTATCAGGAATTGTAACCAATTCATATTTACTTGCTATATCATCTGCTGCTGTTGTATTATAAGCATCTCCTACTCTTCCTGCTATGATTACATCTTCACTTAATTTTGTAGTTGTTCCTTCTAAGTAATAATGAACCATAACACTTGTGTCCTTTAATTTTACTCCTGCATTGATATAGTTTTCTTTTAATTCAGGACTTTGCACACTATTTAATTTCGTTATGATATCTGTTGTTCCATCTGAATTTATTTTACTATTTATTTCTTGATTGGTTCCTACTTCTTTCTCCGTAAATTCATAATTACTGTCTGGCAATGAAACTTTTACGATATAATCTCCTTTAGCCATATTTTCAAATTTGTAATATCCTTTTGTATCTGTTCTTACACTTGTTATCTCTTGCCCATTTACATCTTTAGCAGTTGTTCCATCACTATTTAATAACGTAACTTCTATTCCACTCAAATAGTTTTCATTTTCATTTATCATTCCATCTGCATTTTCATCAAACCATACATACCCATCTATCAATCTCTTTACTACTGTTACACTTATTATATTGGTTGTTAGTTCATCTGAATCTTTATATATTTGTGCTGTCACAGAATTAACATATGTATCCTCGGCTTCATTATTTTTAGGTGTTAAATATAAATCTATGATTACTTTTTCTTGTGCCTCAATTTCTCCCTTTAGTGCATATGCTACTACTTCTTCCCCAATTGTGCTTCCAATTGTCTTTTCTTCCCAAATGTCGCTTGTACCAATATCACTGTTTTTTACAGTTATATCTGTTCTTGCTGAAGTATCTTTTGTTATATATAAACTTAGATTATCATTCTCAATCATATTTCCCGTAGTATTATTGGTTTGTGATATTTGTATCCTATCTAAATGATATGTTCCACTAATACTACTTCCTCTACTATCTCCATTGTATGGCAAAATATCTAATAGTTGAAAATCTTCTACTTTTTCATCTGTTTTATTTTGATATACGATTTGATAATGAATCGTTTCTCCACTTTCTACTACTGGTGCATCTGTTGTTTTATATAATCTATGGGATGCTAAATTTGTTACTTGTATTGTATTTGTTGTAGTTCTAGTAGCTAGTTTTTCATTTCCCACTTTATCTTTGTCTGCTGAAATTACAGCAGTATTGGTAAGTGTCGTGGCATTAGCAGTTTCTTCATTTATATTGGCTTTAAATATAATGGAATCTATTTTATCACCAACTGTACAATCATATATATACCATATTAAAGTTTGCGTTCCATCCTCATTATTTATAATATCAGGTTCATTACCATTTTGTTCACTACCACCTACATAAGTAAGTCCAACTGGTAATGTATCTGTTACTTTTATCGTAACACCAGTTATGGTAGGAGAATTACTAGCATACTTTTGTAAGTTTGGTGTTAGCTTATAAATTACTTCACTCTCATTTTTTCCTAAGTCATAATATTCTTTTAATTCATTTGTTGTTTCATCTATTGATTCAACTGTGATTGATTGTTTAGCTCCTAGTATTAATAGTGTTGTACCTGTTGTTCTGGTATCCGATTTACTTATGATATTTCCATCCTCATCATATTCTGCTTTTATATAATTAGGGTCTTTTGAATCATAATCTGCTGTTGGATAAGTAAAATTTCCTAAATTCTTTACTGTATATATACTTCTATCTAATTTATCATCCCATACCCAAGTTCTTTGAACAAAAGCATAGGTAGTATTAACTTTTGCACTATCTTTAATATTCAAAGATATACGTACAATATTATTATTGGCAGATGTAGTAGAAAGTTCCCCTTCTGTTGATTCTAGATATTCCCCAATACATATTTTTCCTTCTGGTATTTCTTCTATCTTCTCATATATTTCTAATGCTTCTATATTTGTAGTATTCATCTCTTCTTGGTTAGTCCAGTTTGTACCATCTTTCTTCGTTAAATACCATACATTAAATTCCATATCTCCATTAAAAGCACTTTTTTTATATTTCGCTCCATCACTATATAAAACTGGTTCTACTGCTTCTCCATCAAACTTTATTAATTTATTAGCAGTATATGCACTCGATTCATTATTCGGATTTGACGTAAATTTTGTATATAATTCTATGCTTTGTCCTAAATACGCTGCCGCATCCTCTTGTCCAGCATTACTAGCTAAAATCTTACCATTACTATATAAGGCAATACTTTGACCATAAATAGATTTTGAATCCGCTAAATAAACTCTTAGATTATTTAAAGAATCATCTGATGTTACGATTTGTTCTGATACTTTTTGCTCTGACATAGAGGTAGCAGTAAAATTACTATCTGATACACTTAAATAATATTGATAATTATTTACCATATCTTCATCTTCAAATGGTACAAAAATCTGCATATATCCAGCTGAAAAACATCCTATATTCTCCGCATAATCTACACTACTGTGTACATAGCCAGAATATTCATAATTATAAATTGGAAATACTCCATCAAAATCATAATTAGATATTGTTGTACTAATTTTTCCTCCATTTTGTTCCATGTATATATTTCCTGAATCATAGATAGATTCTGTTCTGTTCGAAGTAATTGTACCATAAGGTGTTTTTCCTGTTGCCATAGATCCACTTACAAAATTCATTTCTCTATCTGATATGTTTCCCCCATATACACTAGAATTAATTTTATAATTCCAAAGAATTGGCGTGCAATCATCTGTTATGTCTTCTCTTGTACCAGCTGAAGAAGCTGTTTTTTCTAATTTTAAATCAATATCAAATTGAATCTCTCCTTTTGGGTATTCAATTCCTTTTATCCCTTTTTCTTCATTATCATTATATAATTGAAGTGTTACTGTATATCCATACATTCTTCCTTCATGATCGTTATCATCATAATTTACTGTTACTTTTTTATATAAAGTTGTCTGCCTTTGAAGTTGAATATTATATTTAGGTACTGCACTTATCTTAATTGCATTATCTGTAAAGGTATATTTTTCACTATCAGAATTTCCTTCTAGCCATAATTTAAATTCTGGTATTATTTCAGTTCCATTTGCAGCTCCTAATACATCTAAACTTATATTTAAAGACTGTGTTCCTGGAACTGTTACCTCGTTTTCATTCATATGATATTTTGCGGAAAATACTGTTCCGTCTTCATTTATTTGTTGGGTTCCTTCAGTCCAAGTCATTGCATCAGTATTCCACTTAACTAGATTAGCTAACGTTTCGGGTAATGCTATTTCTATATTTAAATAGCCACCCTTTACACTTGTGATTGTTTGCCCGTCTTTGATTGCCATATTACAATTTATAGTCCAGCTTATTTCATCAAAAGAACGCACAATATCATTGTCTTCTGAAGAATCATTTCCTGCCTCATCATCACTATCAAATGGTCCTGTTCCTGTCTTTCTTTGTATGATATTGGTAGATGATACGATAGCACTATCTCCATTTATCGTTCCAGATGTTTCAGCTATTTCACTTATTTCCGTTTCACCTTGCAAATAACGATCATCTGCATTTAATATCTCTTTCACATTTTCCCTATTGATTACTATCGAAATTGTAATGAACAACAACAAAAACACAATAATCAAAAAACCAATTGTTCTTTTATTCTTAGGCATAATTTTCCTCCTTTATCATACTGCTTTACCTATAATATATAATCTTTTTTAATTAAAGTAAATGGCAATCTTTGGCTTAATTTTATCTCAATCGAATGATGACTTAGGGAACTGCTTAAACTCATTTCTTTTACATTTTTTTAACATTTTTTATCATCTTTATAATTTTTTTGCTAAGTTGTGGCTGAAACATCTATGCCCGTAAGTCGTAAAGTTATTAGCACAATTAAAAAATCCAAAACTTCTCATTTTAAAAAGTTCTGGATTTTAACTATCATAAATAATTTAATCATCAAATCTTCGCTCTAAATTAACAAATTTCGTATAACTTCCAAGCCACAATAATTCAACAGTTCCTGTTGAACCCCCTCTGTGTTTTGCAATAATTACTTCTGCTATATCCTTTTTCTCACTATCTTGATTATAATAATCATCTCTATATAGAAACATAACAATATCAGCATCTTGCTCGATTGCTCCTGATTCTCTTAAGTCAGAAAGCATTGGTCTATGGTCTGGTCTTTGCTCTGCCGCTCTTGATAATTGTGATAGCGCAATTACTGGTACATCTAATTCTTTAGCAAGTATTTTTAAAGACCTACTAATTTCTGAAATCTCTTGCTCACGACTTCCATTTCTTTTTCCGCTTCCTTGAATTAATTGCAAATAGTCAATTACAACCAATCCGATGTTTTTTTCTAATTTTAATTTTCTACATTTTGCCCTTATTTCCATGATATTAATACCTGGTGTATCATCTATGTAAATCTCCGCTTCTGATAATGGTCCAATAGAACCTGCCAATTTAGTCCAATCATCTTCTTCCAATTTTCCTGTTCTTACTTTATTGCTATCTACCATTGCTTCGCTACACATAATTCTATTTACCAATTGTTCTTTTGACATCTCTAAACTAAATAGTGCAACTGGTGTATTTGCTTTTATTGCCGCATTACTTGCTATATTTAAAGCAAAAGCCGTCTTTCCCATAGCTGGTCTTGCTGCAATTAAAATCAATTCCGAACCATGGAATCCCGCTGTTCTATAATCCAACTCTGTAAATCCTGATGGAACACCCGTAATATGTTGTTTTCTATTATATAATTCTTCTAATTGCGTAAAACTTTCTACTAAGACATCTTTTATTGGTGTATAACCCTTTTGATTTTTTTCTTGCATAATGTTAAAAATTTTCTTCTCTGCACCTTCCATAATGTCTTCTACATCTTCCGTTGGATTATAACCTAATTCTATAATCTCATTAGCAGTTTTTATTAATCTTCTTAAAGTCGACTTCTCTTCTACTATTTTTATATATTTCATAGCATTAGCAGTCGTAGGAACTTTTTCTGGTAATTCCGCTAGGTACTCTAATCCACCAACTTGTTCGAATTTTCCCATTGATTCTAATTCTGCTTTTACCGTAATAATATCAATTGGTTCTGCACGATTATATAAATTTAAAATAGCAGTGTAAATTGCTTTATTATCTTCTCTATAAAAATCTTCTTCTTTTAGTACTTCTATGGCAGATATAACAGCATCTCTATCAGTAAGCATACTACCAATAATTGCTTGCTCTGCCTCTAAATCGTGTGGTGGTACTTTTCCTAACTCCATCTTAATTCCCCCATGTCCAATTGGGGACGGTTCTTTTTTGCCCCTTTTCCCCATATTCTATCTATTTAAATAATACAATCAGTCTAAGGTATAATATATTATACCTTAGGCTGAACACCATTATCTATTGACTAATTACATCAATTTTTAAATTTCCTATAACACCCTCATATAATTTTATTGCTACAGTTCTAACACCCAATGTTTTTATGGTTTCTTTTAATTCTATTTTTTTCTTATCTACTTCTATTTTATACTCTTTTTTTAATAAATCCGCAATTTCTTTTGCTGATACTCCCCCGAATATTTTTCCGTTCTCTCCAACTTTTACTGGTACTTTCAATAATATTTTGGAAAGCTTCTCTGCTATTTTTTTAGCTTCTTCTTTTTCTTGTGATTTTTTATAAGCATTTGAATCCTGTTTCGCCTTTAATTTGCTCATATTTTCTGCATTTGCTTCAACCGCTAAATTCTTAGGAAATAAAAAGTTTCTTGCATATCCATCTGATGCATTAATTACTTGGTCTTTTTTTCCCACACCTTTTATATCTGCTTTTAATATTACCTTCATATTATCACGCCTTTCTATTCGTAACTATTTTACAACATTTATATTGTTTTTTCAAGATGTATAGCATTTAAGTTTTTGAACTGTACCTGTTCTTAATTTTTTCCTATTGTATTTGACAAAAATAATAATTCTGTGTATAATAAAAATAAGAAATGAGAAACACAAAGCGTGTTGTCGAATAAAGATAATAACCATTCACTCGGTCAAAAGCAGAATGGTTATTTTTTTATTGCCTATGTAGTAACCAACAGATGATGATTAACAAGGCAAAATTTATGATAGTAACTCCTACTAATCCATAGAAAAGTAGGTAAGTAATAGTTATTATTGCTGATTCTACCATAGTAACCACCTCCATATATCAATCTCACAAACTAAGTTGTGGAGGTTTCTGTAAATACTAAGATGTCAAAGGTGGCAACACACTCCGCTTATTCTCATTTCAATAATTACTATACACTATATTTTAATAAAATACAACGAACATATTAAGATTTTTTGAAAATTCTTCAAAATAGGGGCTCACATTGTATCATATATAAACTATAGCAAAAAGTACAGAAGTTTGTTTCTGTACTTTTTACTGTTTATATAGTTTAATTGTTCAAATACAAAAGTGGGCGGAAGGAATAGTTGCTGGCAGCATAGGTCATAATGCTGTTGCCGCGATAGCTCGCGTAGCAGTTGCTGTTTAGGACATTGCCTCCTCGATGCACGCAAGGACGGTCGGAATAGCTATAGGTCTCAGTCGTCCATTCTAATGTATTACCTGCCATATCATAAATATTACATCTTACATCATTATTTTTTCCATCTGTTGCTTTTCCCGTTTTTACCAATGTGTTTTGTAAGCTAGTCTGCATTGAATAATCTCTATCTTCTGAAAACTCCTGAATAAACACAATTGCTGTATCCCATGCATAGCTATTGATTAAATCACTAGTAAAAGTGCTACTTGTATATATATTTTGTGATAATTCTGATGCTTTATTTTGTGTTACATAATTCCACACTTGTTGATCTAATTTACATACTAATTTTAAATCATTTCCATCTAATGCTTTGTACCCTGTCCAATTAACATCAGCATTACTATTCATAGTTGTTATAGAGCTTGCATCGTATCCTGTAACTCCCGCCTCATATCTTCCTATATAATATCCATGGTTTTTATTGGCACTTGACTTAAAAGCATCAATATCCTTCGCAATTGCATTTCCATACTCACTGTTATGATTTTGAGCAGTATCTTCTGTATAGGTACCTGCATAAACACTTGGTGTTCCATCATTTGCAAAATCATATCTTTCAAGTGTTATTGTTCTTTTTCCAGATTCTGTTTTTTCAATATCTGTATATATATCACCTACTGGTATCCACACAAATTGATTTCCCTCTTTATCTTCTATAACAATACCTTCTGTCACATTAGTTGCATCTTCTGTCACTTTAAACCCTGCTGGCACAACAATTTCATTTCCATAATCATCTGTTACATTTGTATTTATTGTTCTATCAAACATACCATCACTTCGTACTTGCTCCATTGTTAGGTTAGTAACACTGTTTAAGGTTTTTGTATACTCCTGATTCATATCTTCCGTACTTGCTCGATATTGCTGAGCTATTTTCGATATCTTCTTATCTTGATTTCCAGATTTGTTTGATATCGCAAAATAAGAAGCAGTAATCACAACTAATAGGAATATCATTGTAGTCAATACCATTAAAGTAATGGAACCCTTTTCACTTTTTTTAAAGATTTTTATAAAACTCATTTAAACTAGCTCCTATCTTTTGTTAATTATTACAATTTAAACCAATCTATCAAGCCAAGGTGTAATATATTATTTTTTCAACACCACGTAAGCGACCAAACGAGCGATTAGCGAGTGCGATTGGAGCAACCCACAATTTTTATTTTTGTGGTTGCGACACACAAGGTGTAAAAAAATAATATATTACACCTTGGCTTCCTATCTAATAATTACATCAGTTTTCCATTTCTGAGAAATATTCATTAATTCTATTAATTAATTCTTGCTTTGTTTCTTCTATTGTCATACCTTCTACCTGAGCACCTGCTAAAGTAATATGACCTCCACCGCCTAATTTTTCTAAAATAACTTGCACATTGATATCTCCGATGGAACGTCCGCTAATGCATATTTTCTCACCTGTATTTCCTAGAACAAATGATGCTGTTATATCACTAATTGTCAAAAGTTCATCTGCCGCTTTTGCACAAATTAAATTTGCTTCTTTTGTCACTTCATCATATATTGATATTGCAATTGTTTCATTTACAATCTCTGATTTCTTAACAATATCTGCTATTGTATTGAAGCTTGCTAAATCGCTTTGGAACCATTTTTTTACTCGTATTATATCAACACCACATCTACGAAGATAAGCTGCTGCTTCAAATGTTCTTACCCCCGTTTTAAATGTAAAGTTTTTCGTATCCATCATAATTCCCGCATATAAGCTTTCAGCTTCAATTGTTTTTAAATTAATTTTTGCTTCTGCATATTGTAATAATTCTGTTACTAATTCTGCTGCAGAAGAAGCATATACCTCTTGAAACATAAGTGTCGCATTTTCAATGTAATCAGCACTTCTTCTATGATGATCAATGATAACTATTTTTTTCACCTTATCTAACAATTCTGGAGCATCCACATAATTAACTTTGTGCGTATCCACTACAACTAGTAAAGTATCTTCATCTACATTTTCTAATGCTACTTCTTTATTAATTATTACATCCTCATACTCAGGATCTTTATCGATTGATTTTTTAAATGAGTCAATAGAAGGCATATTATCGCTACTAACTATATAGGCATTTGTTTCCAAAGTTCTTGCTAAACGATAAATCCCCATACATGATCCCATACTGTCCATATCAGGATTGTTATGTCCCATGATCATAACTTTTTTAGATTCTTTTATTAAATTCTCTAAGGCATGAGCTACAACTCTAGCTTTTACTTTCGTTCTTTTTTCTACTTCTTCTACTCTTCCTCCAAAGAACTTATATATTTCATTTTCTCTAATAACTGCCTGATCTCCACCACGTCCTAAAACCACATCCATAGCACTCTGTGCAGATTTGTATTTTTCTTTGTCAGTTACACCTTCATTTGATACAGCTATACTTAGTGTAAACTGTACTTTTTCTTTTGTATCAATTTCTTTTATTTTGTCTAATATGCTAAATTTATCCTCTTTTACATCATTTAAATATCTTTGCTCAAATAGGTAAACATATCTATCTCTATCTGATTTAATTAGCACCCCATTTGTTTGATTTGCCCAGTCATACATTTGCTTGTCAATTTCTGCTGTTACAACTGGCTTTTCGCTAGCATCTAATCTTTGCATTGTTTCTTCGTAATTATCTACCATGATAATTCCAACGCAAGATTTAGAATCTTTATATTCTTTTTGAAGTTTTATATTTTCTGTATCATCTATAAAATATAGAATAGCCATGTATTCTTTCTTGCTTTTCTTTTCTCTATTTTTAAAATTAACATATCTTGCCATTACTTTATAGTTTCTATTGCCTATTTGCATCTGTCTTATAATATCTTTATTACCTTTTTCTTTTTCATTCTTTTTTCTATTCTCTATTTCTATTTTTATATCTGCACTTAAATCATTTATATAATTGTTTATATCAATATTTGCAAACTCAGATATAAATTTAGAACTTCTCCAAATCACATTACCATCTGTTTCTAAAATAATAAGTGGAAAAGGTGAATTAATAAGACTTGTTTTTGCTGCTGAATCTACTGTCAGTGTTAAATCTTGCAGTGTTTCTGATATTTCACTTTTTCTTTTTCTGTTAGCATAATATGTATATCCAACCACTATTGCATATAGCAAGATAGATGGAATAATCATTATTGTGTTTTGAGCACTTATAACTACCAATAAAACAAAAATAATTGCTAGATATATTTTTGTTCTCGACATAAGTGTTTCAAATACTTTTCTATTATTATTTTGCATACATCTTCTCCTTCTATTTATTCTATTATATTTTACTAGTAAATAGTGGATTTGTCAAGAAAAATGGATGGCTTGTAGGTTAGTCAATCATATGTCACACTTTTTTGAAAAATATATGCTTTGAAC
>JBJFFC010000036.1:0-7339 GCA_051891395.1 Clostridia bacterium
AATGGTAGCACATCGGTCTCCAAAACCGCCTGTGAGGGTTCGAGTCCTTCTACCCCTGCCATACCTATTGAAGGAATAGTAACATTAATTACTATTCCTTCTTTATGTTACTCACTCTTTAACTGTTTGACAATTTATGTATATAATGTTATAATTATATATCAGACGCAGGCATTATATAATATATGCTTTCATTTTTTGGAGGCATATTCCTCCAAAATCTTATTTTTTTATAATTTTAAGGAGGAAAAATTTATGCAAAAAAAATCAATCTCGACAGTAATCCTTATTATTAGTGCATTGACAATAATGTTTACATTTGTTGCTTGCACTCCCTCGGATTCTGCTGAAACTGCAACGCCTGATACTGCAATACCTAATACTTCAATTATGGAAACAGTATCAGCAATTTCAGAATCAACAACTACCGAAGAATGGCAGACAGAACCTGTAGAAACCGTAACATCATCAGTAGATGTTGCAACAACAGAAACAGTGGTATCTACAATTTCCGAAACAACCGCTACTGAAAAATCTTCATCCCCTCAAGAAGAGTATGAAGTACCTATTTCAATAGAAGAAGATATTTCTCAAGAGGAAATTGATAGCAACAGCTATTCTGTGCCAATTTATGCAAGGTGCATATCTGATACTACTGTTATAAAATCTGATTGTTCAGAGGACTCCCTATTTCAGGGGGAAATAGTCTGTATATCTGAATATGATGAAAATACAGAAGTAGCAATAATCGAATGGTACAATTCGAAGGCAATTGTTGACATTGACTGTCTTTGGATATATCCAGAAGATTACGTTCCTGATTTCGCTAGCGATTCTTTTGCTGGTTGTATCGTATCATAAGGTTGATAAAAAAAAGGATGAGTAAATATGTAAATTCATTTTACCATCCTTTTTATTTCTTAATTTTTTACGGAGGTGCTATTTTTATTTCTAAATTTTTAAATCGTTTTATTTTTATTATCTTTTTTATTTCATTATTTATTTGTATTTTTTTTATTCCACTTTTAAGTTCTACGAATTTATCCGATTCAGAATTATTAGATTCAGAAATTATTGATTTTAATCCCGATGGCTTTGTTTGGCCCATTCCTGGTTATACCCAAATTAGTTCCTACTTTGGTAAACGTGTCTCTCCTACTAGTCGGTGCTTCTTCATCTCATTCAGGAATTGATATTCCAGCTCCGCAAGGTACTAAATTTATCGCCGTGGCAGATGGTGAAATCACATTTTGCCAATTTCTAGGTGCCGGCGGTTATACTATCACGCTTTCTTTTGATAATTTTAAAGTAAGTTACTGTCATTGTGATCCTAATTTTATTGTTAAAGTTGGAGATAAAATAAAACAAGGACAAGTTATCGGATATGTAGGTCCAAAATATGTTTATGGTGTTCCCGGAAATCAGTATCACGATGAAAATGGTAATCCAACAAATGGAGCTACTACTGGTTGTCATTTACATTTAGGAATTCGAATAGATGGAAATTATGTAAATCCTCTTAATTACTTTTAAAAAGTGTATATTTATAAAAATGGCTAATTAGAACAATCTCCAATTAACCATTTTTGTTACATATCATCATCTTCGTCTTCGTTACCACATCCGTGACATCCATGACAGTCACCCAAGCATCCTGATTCATCATCTAAATCCCCTGTCCAATCTAATTCAATTGTATTATTACATTCTGGACATTGGACTTCTGTCTTGTTTTCATCAACATCAATGATGAATTCATAATTACAATATGGACATACAATTTCAAAATCGAATCCATCTTCTGCATAAATATCTTTTTCAATATTATCTATAACGTTTTGCATTTTTGACATTTTCTCTTCGATTTGTTGTTGTTTCTTTTCCAAATTTTCTATTTCTTCTTTTTTATATTCCATAATATAATCAATCTGATTTAGCATTACATCTGCAAAAGATGCAAATCTTTTTTTGACATATTCTAAATCTTCTTTATTTTTTATATTTTTCTCAATGTCATCTAAAAAACTTTTATATTCGTTTTTTATTGTTCCCATTAGTTAATCACCTTTCTTAAACTCTTTCCATATATTCGCATGTTCTTGTATCTATTCTTAAAATATCACCAATATTTACGAACAATGGAACTTGTATTTCTAAACCTGTTTCTAGTTTAGCTGGTTTTCCTGAAGTTGTTGTTGTGTTTCCGCTAAACCCAGGTTCTGTATATGTAACTTCTAATTCAACAAACGTAGGTGGCTCTACTGCAAAAGTATTTCCTTTATAAGAAAGAATAGTAACTTCCATATTTTCTTTCAAATATTTTAGACAATCCCCTAATTGTTCTTCATTTAATGGAGTTTGATCATATGTTTCATTATCCATAAAGTAATATAATCCACCATCATTATATAAATATTGCATTGCTTTCTTTTCTATTTCTGCTGCTGGAAATTTATCTGATGGATTAAAGGTTTTTTCTAATGTTGCACCTGTTATTACATTTTTTAGTTTTGTTCTTACAAATGCTGATCCTTTTCCAGGTTTTACGTGTTGAAATTCTACAATTCTATATACATTTCCTTCCATTTCAAATGTTGTTCCATTTCTAAAATCTCCTGCTGAATATACTGATGCCATAATAAATTCTCCTTTCAATTTTCATATTATTTTCTCTTTTATAATAAGCATTATATATTTTACTACAAATTCTCATAAAAATCAAGTATTTCTAAGGTTTATATTACAATATAATTTTTCTCAGATTTCGTTAAACTTATACAACCAAATTTTGTTATTTGCACAGTATCCTCTATTCGTACTCCAAATTTTCCTGGAATATAAATTCCTGGTTCATCTGTGACAACCATATTCTCCTTTAATTGTGCATCTGAGCGATAACTAACATAAGGTGCCTCATGAATTTCCATACCTACACCATGTCCTAAACTGTGTACTAAATCATATCCATTTAATTTAAAATCATTTTCAACCATTTTACTCAATAATCTAGTACTTGCACCATCTTTCATTTCTTCTATCGTTTGAACTTGATTTTTTAATACTAAATCATAAACTGGTTTTATCTCTTCTGGAACACTCCCTACAAAAAATGTTCTTGTCATATCTGAGCAATAACCATTTACTTTACATCCCATATCAATCGTAATGATATCATTTTCTTGAATTTTTCTATTTGTAGGAACTGCATGTGGTTTTGATGTATTTTCTCCAGAAGCTACTATTGTCTCAAAAGATAAGCCATCTGTCCTCTTTTTATAATATTCCTCTATTTCATCTGCAATCTGTTTTTCTGTCATTCCTGGTTCTATATATGTTAATATATAACTAAAGCAATTATCTGTTATTTCACATGCTTTCTCAAGATTGCTAATTTCTTCATTATCTTTTATCATTCTCTGCTTCTCTATAATATGTTCTGTTTCTACTAAATTATTAATTTTATACTTTCTTATTAATTCCTTATATCCTGCATATGTTACATAGTTTTCCTCAAAACCAACATTTTCACAAAACATAAAAAAGTTTTCGTAATCATCTTTCGACACATCGCTTATATTATATACTATAATTTCATCATATAATGTTAAAATACTATGTACCTGTTCAATATATCTACCATCTGTTATATAGATATTTTCTTTTCTCGTTAATAAAAGAACTCCCTCTGCTTCTATATTTGTTAAATATTTTATATTAATTGGATTAGATATAATCATTCCTTGTAAATCTAAACTTGTCATTGTATTTCTTAACCATTGTAATTTAGAGTTCATAAAACCACTACTCCTTTCAAGCTATCTCAATGTTAGAATTTAAAGTGTAAAAACTAAGATATATTACACCCTAAATTGACAACATTTCAAACTATCCTTTATACATTCCTAATGTAAATATTTGCATTAATACCATCTTTATTTGTTCAAAAGGTACATACATACTAATAAAAGCCGCTATTACGATAAATGGACCAAATGGTATGTATTCGTCTGATTTTTTCATTTTTGTTACTAAAAGCATTATACTAAGTATTGCTCCAATTAAAAAAGATACTAGAGTAATAATAATAATATTTGAAAATCCAAAGAACAACCCTAATGCTCCCATTAACTTAACGTCTCCAAATCCCATAGCTTCTTTTCCATAAAATAAACCACCAATTAGAGTAATAAATAAGAATATTCCTCCACCTACAATCATTCCTAGTAACATATTTATTGTTATTGCAACATCAGATAATCCATATAAAAATGCAAATATAATTCCTACTTCAAATATTGTTAAATTTAATCGATTCGGAATAATTTGTGATTTATAATCAATGATAAAAGCAGATAACAACATTGGCGTTAATATAATAAATTTAAATAAATCTAAATTTGCTACTATTGTTTGTTGAATTCCAAATTTATAAACGAAAGCCACATAAATTACTGAAGTTAAGATCATTAATATGTAATTTGGTTTAAAATTCATTTTATGCTCTGTTATAAAGTCTTTTGAAATTACACTTTTATATTCTGGTAGCCTTTGATTCATCCAATGCACAAATTCCCCAACAAATAATCCTAATATTGCTACTACTACATAATATACAATATGTACATCATTTACATACATTCTATTTTTTCTCCTTTGTTTCTTTATTTTTATAGTACTCTTTTATTTTATTCTCTAAGGGTCTTTTCCATGCTGTATACCAGTAATCTTTTTGGTCTATCGGATCAACTAATATAGTAAACATATTGCATCGATTTCCACCTACAATATCTGTAAAAATTTGATCCCCTACAACACCTATATTTTCTGATTTTTCTTTTAATTCTCGTTGTACTCTCAAAAATCCTGATTTAAATGGCTTTTTGGCTAGGTAACTATATGGTATACTAAGTGCATTCGCAACTTTTTCTACCTTTTCTTTATGATTTGTATTGGATAACAAATATAACTTTACCCCCTGTCCCTTTAAATCTTTAGCCCATCTTATAACATTATCAGACAAGTTCTTATTGTAGTCTATTAATGTATTATCTATATCTAATATTAATGCTTTTATTTTATTTCTTTGTAAAAATTCTATATTAATATCTTCTACTTTGCTTAAATATTCATTTGGATAAATAAACATTTTTTCCTCCATTGCTAAAATTTCATTTATATCTTATCAATTAGAAAAAGTTTTGTCAATAAAATGCCGTCAAAATCTTTCATTTAACGGCATTTTAGAATTTTATTTACAAAATCTATGTTTTCCTATTGTTATTGTCATTGGTCTAGACCAAATCCATTTGTTCGTTGCTGTAGATGGATTAAAGTAATAAATAGCTCCATAGCTAGGATCCCAACCATTTAATGCATCTTGAGCTGCTTTTTTGGCTGTATCATTTGGAGTCAGATTGATTTGTCCATCTGATACAACATTAAATGCTCCTGATTGATAGATTACTCCCGATATTGTATTAGGAAAAGAACTGCTTTTTACTCGATTTAATACAACTGCTCCTACTGCTACTTGCCCTGTGTAAGGTTCCCCTCTTGCTTCTCCATAAATTAACCTTGCTAGTAAATTCACATTACTTGAATTACTTGTAGTAGAAGTAGAAGTACTCGAACTGTAAATTCCCATTGCCTTTAAAGTTGCTGGCCCTGCAATTCCATCTACTGTTAAACCATTTTTTCTTTGAAAATATTTGACAGCATTTACTGTTTGACTTCCGTAAATCCCATCTATATTTCCATTGTAATATCCCCATCTTTTCAATTTAGTTTGTATTTGCGTTACTTCATCTCCTCTTGAACCATATTTAGATAGAGCTTCTACTGTATTATTTTCAAAAAGAATAGCAAAGATTGCCATTGCAATTGCAACTAATACTATTACAGATATTAAAATTTTTTTCTTTCTACTTTTTAACATAAAATCACCTTAACGATAAAATTTTCTTTTATTATTTTTATCATTAAGGTGATTTATTATACATTTTGGGAAATTATTTTTACTAAATTTATTATATTTATAAGAACAAAAGAGGCATGCTTCAAAGTTTTTGACATTTTAGATTACTTTCCTTGCCTCGTCTTTGTTCGCCCGCGAAAAAATTCTATAGAATTTTTTCTGTGGAATAATCGTTCTAGTATATGAAAAATCTAATATTTTTCATATACTAGAACAATATCTACAAAGTATAGATTCTAATCCAACTTGTAAATCAATGATTCCATTTTTATAATTATAATCCAAATCTCTCAAACTTTGTAAAATATCTCTTAATTCTTTTTCTTGAAAATATTTTGCTTGCATTTTATATTTGTTTACCAAAAAAGTTTGGTTTGGCTTTAAACTCAAACTACTAATTATATCCTTATTATATCTTAGCGCTAACTTTGTAAAATATAATTTCTTAAAGTGATTATAAAGTGTTATTAAAATTTTTTGAATTGGCTCTTTGGCATAAATTAAATTCTCAAGAACTTCTAATGCTTTGGCTATTTCTTTTCTACCTAAATTGTCTGTTAAATCAAATATAATACTTTCTAACTTTTTTATTGTTAATTTATCAATGTCTTCTTTCTGAATCTTGCCATTTTCTCCTGCATATTCGATTAATTTTCTAATTTCATTAATTAAATCTTGCATATTCGTACCACAGCATTCTATAAAGTATTTTAAAGTACTATCATCTATTTGCACCTTATAACCGTTACAGATAGCCTTTATTCTTTTCTCTATCTGCATCGGCTTTTGAAACTCAAATTTACAAACAATACCTAGTTTATCAATTACTTTGTATAATTCCTGTTTTGTTTCTACTTCTTCCTCTACAAATAAAAGTACAATACTTTGATTTATGGTTTTACTATTTTCTTCTAGATATTCTACTATTTTTTCTTTTAATTTAGTAAGTTCTGCATTTTTCCTTTTGCCCTCTTTCTTGAATAAACCCGTATTTCGTGCTACAATTAGCTTTTTTTCATAGCCAAATGCTGGTGTTTCTATATCTGCTATTAATTCATTTACGTTCGTCTCATCAATTGAAATAAAGTTTATTCCTTTTACACACTCGCCAAATAGAGCTTTTATCTTTTTTAAAGATGTCTCTAATAAGAAAAGTTCCTCACCGTATAAAAGATATAAACTTTTTAAATTATGATTCTTCAATTCCTTTTCTAAATTTTCAACGGATATCATTTTCTTCTCCTAGCTTATCTTTTTCTTACTTTATCTTATCATTCTCTTATCCTTTTTTCAAGTTGTTTTCTTTATAAAATCGAGTAGGAGGAACTTTGCTTTTTATTCTCAAAGTTCCGACCTCTCACACCA
>JBJFFC010000037.1:0-30027 GCA_051891395.1 Clostridia bacterium
TTCGCTAATAAAATAAGACTATTTTTTAGTGAAATATTCAAAAATTATTGACAGTTGTTCTTATTTTCTCATTATAATTCTAAATATCTCTGCCACACTCCATGCTTGTGCAAAAGTCCCTTTTGGTAAATATGGTCTCTTTGAATCATATAATTCTGAAATACTACCAATACAACCACTTTTGTAAATTTCTCTTTTAAAAGTCTTATTCGTCTTTTCTACAAATTTTTCTATTTTTTCTTCTAGCTCTTTCTTCTCTTCTTTCCTCTTTGTTTCCTTTCGTATGTTTTTTAAAGAATTATAATATAATCCTAATAACCATGGCCAAGTAATTCCTTGATGATAACTATTATCTCTTTTTTTACTATCTCCTTCATAAACCTCAACATAATTTTCTTCACCCTTTGCTAAGGTTTTTAAGCCATATGCATTTAATAATTTTTTCTCTACGGTTACTATCATGTTTTTTGCTTCTTCAGAATTTGGTTCTACGATAGGATAAGTTAAGCTTAAAGCAAATAGCTGATTTGGTCTTATCTTACTATCTCCTAAAACATCATAAAGGCATTTGGTTTTTGGATTATAAAATTTATTATTAAATGAAATTTTACAATTTTCAGCTATCTTTTTATACTTTTTTACTTTTAATGCATGTCCAAATTTCTTACTAAAAGCAGCCATTATCATGTTAGCATTATACCATAAACTGTTTACTTCTACTGCTTTTCCTGATCTAGGAGTTACTGCAATATCATCATATTTTGCATCCATCCATGTATTTTGTGTTTCTTCCGTTCCTGATACAATTAATCCATCATCATCTAGATATATATTATTGTTGTCAACATCAATTCCATTACTATAGTTTTCTATAATATCTTCTAATTTTTCATAAAATTCATCTTTTATAAATTTATAATCCTCCGTATAGTCTATATATTTTTGAATTGCCTCAAATAAGAGTAAAGATGCATCAACACTATTATATAATGGACGGTTGTCATATCCTGAATAGCCATTGGGAACTAATCCAAATTTTACATCTCTTATCATCGTTCTTAAAACTTCTTTTGCTATATCAAATCGTTTTGTTACTAATAACAATCCTTCAAAAGCAATTAAAGTATCTCTTCCCCAATCTAAAAACCATGGATAACCTGCAATGATTGTATGTAGTCTAAAATTAGGACGATATACTACAAAATTATCGGCTGCAATTAAATATTTTTTTATCAATTCATCTCTTTCTTGCTCTGCTTTTGTTTTCTTTTCCTTTGTATAGTCAATCAATAATGATTTGTTAAATAATTCTTCTAAACGAGTAATCTCTTTATTTATTAAATCTTTTACATCAATTTGCTCTATATTTTCTTCTAAAGAACATACAAAAGAAATTTCCTTTTCCTCTTTTGGCTCAATTTCTACTTCATACCTACCTGGTACTACATGATTTTCTTCTGGATAAAAACCTCTTTTTTCCTCTTCTATATAAAACATATTTTTAAAATTATCATTTTCATGTTTTATGTAATTACCTGAAGATAAATTCATATAAATAGGAGTTTGAGAATTCCCATCGATTATAATTCTTACTTTATTTTTATTAATATCTTGTTTTAATTCAAAATCATGATTATCATTCATTGTATGAAAATCTCTAAAATTCACAATAGGTGCCAATGTTAATTTAGCTTTGCTTTCTCCATTTTTTACTTTATAATATACTCCAACTGTGTTTTTTCCATATTCCATACAAATTATTTTGGTAATTTCTGTCATCCCTATCTTATATTTAAAAACAGGAACATATTCTTTTCTAAATTCTTCTTGATATTCATATCCTTTAGAAATATATTCTTTACATACGTTTGTATATAAATTGTATTTTCGTTCATCTATTTCTATACTTTCATCCAATTTTGAAAGTACTAAAAATCTTCTGGCAGGAGGCGTTAAAGGAGCTATTAATAAGCCATGATACTTTCTTGTATTTGCTCCTATTATAGTAGAAGAACAGTATCCTCCTATTCCATTTGTAATAATCCATTCTTTATTTAATCCATTTTCTAAATTTAAGTCTTCTTTTGTAAACCTCATATTTATCCTTATTCCTTCCTCAGACACAAATTCAATTATTTTTCTTTTAACTTACTACTTTCTAACTTTTTTAACATTTCACTTCTTAGGTCCTGTGTAGTTTTCTTTTTTTCCTTTACATTCTTATTTTTTGTACTGCTACCTGTATTTTTCTTTGTCGTTTTTTTACTTTTTCTTGTTCCTTCTTTTTCTGTCTTTCTTCTTGCTTTTTCATCAGCTTCTCTAATGGATGCAATTCTATCTTGATATTTATTACTAAATTTACTTTTCCCTCTTTTGTTATCCGTTTTATTCTTTGTACCTATACCTTTTTTTGCTTGTTTCTTCATGTTTTTCTTAATTTTATTAATTCTCTTTTCTTCTCTTAACTTTGTATTTAGCATTAAATACTGTGGGTCATTTTGCTTATCTTGATATTTTAAATCATCACAAATTAGTTCAATAATTGAAGATGCCACTAAACTTGGATCATGTCTAATATGACTTTCTCTAATCATAGATAAATTTCTTTGTAAAAATTTAATTCCTTTTACTTTTTCAATATCTTGCTCAACTAAATCCTGTCCTTCTAAATTATATTGTTTAATAAATTCTGGAATAATTTCCCCTGTGTCGTAAATACAATAGTCTACTACACCAGTTCCACAATGATCGATGATAGCATTTAAGTGATCAGAAACACTATATTCATCTGTTTGTCCTGGTTCTGTCATGATATTACTGATATATACTTTTATCGCACTACTTTCTTTAATAGCTTTTGTTACCCCATTCACTAAAAGATTTGGTATAACATTCGTATATAAACTTCCAGGGCCTATTACAATACAATCAGCATTTTTTATTGCATCTAGCACCCCAGGAGCTGGTCTACAATTTGTTGGACTAATTAAAATTCTATTTATCTTTGTTAACTTTTCCGAAACTACTTCTGGGATCCTAGATTTTTCTTCTACCACATACCCATTTGCAAGCTCTGCAACAATTTTCATTTCATCCAAAGTTACAGGAATTACTTTTCCTACCATATTTAAAACTTCATTACTTTTTATAATAGAATCTTCAAAATTTCCATTAATCTCTTTCATCGCTGAAAAATAGATATCTGAAAAATTAAGTCCTTTCAATTTTCCATTCGTAAACTCATAATTAAATAATTTATTAATTTGACCTTCTTTTGCTGCAAGTGAAACAATACTATCTTTTACATCTCCTAAAGGTAACATTTGTAATTCTTTTCTAGAAATTGTTGCTGCTTCTCCATAATCAGATATCGTTACTATTGCTGTTAAATTATTGGTATAATTTTTCAAGCCGGATAAAACTGTATCTAAACCAGTTCCTCCACCAATCACTACAATATTAGGGCCTTTATCATATACTGTCTTATTAAAAATTAGAGATTTAACATTTACATTATTTTTATGTTCCATTCTCTCATCTGTGGATTCAATTAACACTTCTAAAGTTCTTTTGTTTAAAAAAACCAACCCTAAAACAATTGCAACAAATCCTATTACAAATATAACGATAACTTCTCCCACTTCTTGAAAAGAAATTTCTTTCATTACTAATATTTTAGCTAATCCATAGCAAGCAAATAAAATTCCTACTAAAATCAAGACAATCCATCTTTTCATCTTATTACTTGACTTAAACCATTGCATTAATCCATTCATTTTTTATAACTCCCCAATAACCTCTATTTCTAATTCTATTTTTTTATTAAATTTTTTATAAACTTCATCTTCCACATGTTTTACCAATTTCAAAACATCTTGCATTGTAGCATTTCCTTTGTTAATGATAAATCCACTATGCTTTGTTGAAACTTCCGCTCCTCCAATTGAATATCCTTTTAACCCTGCTTCATCTATCAATTTTGCTGTAATAAAGTCTTCTCCTCTTTTAAAGGCACTTCCTGCATTCGGAAATTCAATTGGCTGCTTTTCTTTTCTATACTTAGCATATTCATCCATTTTTTCTTTCATTTCTTCTTTTTTACCTTTTTTAAGAATTAACTCTACCTCTGTCACAATGCAATTTTCCTCTTTTATTCTGCTTTTTCTATACTCAAATTTCATTTCTTGATTGGTAAATTCTTTTTCATTTCCTTGGTAATCAATACACTTAACACATTTTACTATATCTTTCATTTCTTTACCATGTGCTCCTGCATTCATTCTAACTGCCCCACCGATTGTTCCTGGAATTCCTGATAGTTCTTCTAATCCAGTTATTTCTTTTTCTAAAAATACTCTAGCTAATTTACCAATTTTTTCTCCTGCACCTACATTAACTTTTACTTCATCATTATTATCTTGTATTTCTAATTTTTCTATGTTTATTATTAAGGTAATTCCTCTTATCCCCTTGTCTGAAACCAGTATATTACTACCATTTCCTATTATTGTTAATGTAATTGCATTTTCTTTTACAAATTTTAATATTTCTTTTAATTCGTTCACATTTCCTATTTTTATTAAACATTCTGCTGGTCCACCAATTCTAAATGTTGAATGTTTATTCATTGGTTCATTAAATAATATTTTCTCTTTGTCTATTTGTAAGTTTGACTTCTTTATTAATTCTTCTAAGTTCAAAATTACACTTCCTTTTTATTAGTTTAGCATTCTTCTCTTGTTTGGAAAAGAATTGTTATTTGGCTAGGCACACGAGTTTTCAATTTATGAGGCGTACTAGTGTACGTTGATTAAATTGAAAGCGAAGTGTAACAACGCCAAATGATAATTATTTTTCAAACTATTCTTTTATTACTTTTAGATTACTATTTTATATGTCTTAAAATTTCTATTCTACTTTATCACATTTACATATTTTTTTCAATAAAAACATAATATTTAACATGATATTTTTTAGGAGGCTCATTATGATTTTAAAAAATAATTTTTATGTAATTAAAGTAAAAAGAAATTTTCTCCCCTTACTTTTTTTAGCATTCACCTTTTGCTTATTAATCTTTTCCAAAACTAATTTATCTGCTGTAAAATCTGGCTTATCACTATGGGCAAATTCAGTAATTCCTTCACTTTTTCCATTTTTCGTTGCTACTGAATTATTAATGCATACCAATATAGTCTATCAATTAGGAAATATTCTAAATAGATATATGAAACCTATTTTTAATATTAGAGGAGAAGGGGCTTTTGCTTTTATCATGGGGATTATAAGCGGTTATCCTGTAGGTGCAAAAATTGCTTCTAATTTTAGACAAAATAATATTTGTACAAAAGAAGAATGTGAGAGATTACTTAGTTTTACTAATAATTCTGGTCCCCTTTTTATTATCGGAACTGTTGGTGTTTTAATGTTTAAGAATACAAGTATTGGTGTTTTACTTTTTATAACTCATTTACTTTCTTGCATAACAGTTGGTATTATTTTTAGATTTTGGAAACGAAAAAAAACTTCCGACGACTTCATAACACACAGCAATTCTAGCAAACAGACCAGTAAAACAGTATCCTTTTCTAACTTAGGCGAAATATTGGCAGAAAGTATTACAAGCGCTACTTCTACAATTTTATTAATTGGTGGATTTGTTGTTATTTTTTCCAGTATCATATCCATCTTAAAGGCAAGCGGTATTCTTAACCTTTGTGCCTCTTGTATTTCTCCTGTTTTTAATATACTTAATATTGATACATCCTTTACAACTCCTTTCATTAGTGGTTTTTTAGAAATCACTAATGGAATTAGTGCTATTTCTAACATAACTTGCAAAAAGCTTTCTATTAATATTATCTTCACATCCTTTTTACTTGGATTCGGAGGAATTTCAGTTTTGTTGCAAGTTTTAAGTATTACATCTAAGACAGATTTATCTATTAAACCTTATATATTAGGAAAACTATTACATGGAATATTAGCAGCATTTTATACATATATTTTTATAAATATATTCCCATTTTTTAATTTTGATTTATAGGAGATGATTTTATGGAAAAAGATTTTAATATGAATTATATGCCACCTTTTAATGACTGTTGGGCACCGCCACCTCAGGGACGGAATCGATATGAACGATTTGTATAAAGATCCTATGTTTAATCCTATGATGCAATACGAGCAAGCTTATTGCTATTATAGGTCTTTATGTATGCAAATGGATTATAAAATAAAATGTAAAGAATATGAAAAGATGTGTGGTAGCTCTAATTCATCTAGTGATAGAAGAGATAGAAAAATAGAATAAAAATTTATTTCTACAAAAAAATAAGGTATCAATACCTTATTTTTTCATTTTTAATTTTCTTTTTTATCCATTTATAAATAGAAAGTATCCTAACACAATAATTCCTAATATGATTCTATAATATCCAAATACTTTAAAGTTATGCTTTTTAATATAGTTCATTAAAAATTTAATTACAATTACTGATACTAAGAAAGAAACTATCATTCCAACTAATAAAACTACTAATTCTATACTTGTAAACTCAAGTCCAAATTTTAATAGTTTTAATAAACTTGCTCCAAACATGGTTGGAATGGCTAAGTAAAAAGTAAATTCTGCTGCATTTGGTCTTGATAGTCCAATTAATAATCCACCAATAATAGTCGCACCTGAACGGGATGTTCCTGGAAATATGGCAGCTAATAATTGAAAGATTCCAATGATTAATGCATCTTTATATGTAATTTGAGAATTTTTTTCTTTCTTACTTTTTCTATTTTTATTCCAATTTTCTATTACAATAAATGCAATACCAAATACAATTAATGCAATTGCTATACAAAATGGATTATAAAACAAAGCCTCAAAAACATCATCAAATAATAGTCCTATTACTGCAGCAGGTATACAACCCACTAGAATCTTTCCCCATAAATTCATAATATCTTTATTAAAATAAGATAATATACCTGTATTCTTAATAGCTTTCTCTTTGTGTTTTGTGAACGGCCATATTTGCTTAAAATATAATATAACAACTGCAAGAATGGCTCCAAACTGTATTACCACTTGAAACATATTCCAGAACTCGGGATATGCCTCGGGAGATATCTCTTTGAATTTTAAAAATTGTTCCACTAGAATTAAGTGACCTGTACTACTAATTGGTAACCATTCTGTTATTCCTTCTACAATTCCAAATATAATAGCTTTTAAAATCTCAATTATCATAATTTTATTACCTTCTTTCGTTATCCTATCTATATTTATAAGCTTATTATATTTTTTATGAAGTAACAAAAAATATAATAAACTTTAATAAAATATTATTTTTTATATATTTCTTTTAAAATATTATAAATAGTATCTTTTATAAATTCTGCTGTTGTAATTGGTGCTACTTTTCCTGGCAATGCTAATGCCCATATTAATTTTAAGCTTTTCTCTTTTGCTGATTTTTTGTCAATTCCCCCTGGATTTGATGCCAAATCAATTAACAAACAATCATTTTTTATATATTGCATTCTTTCTTGTGTTAAAATTAAATGTGGTACTGTATTAATAATAATATCAAATTCAGATAAATTTTCTCCTAAAAAGTTAATGTTCGTCGCTCTATGTCCGTAAGCTTTAATCCAAGCTAAATCCTCATCTTTCCTTGCAGCACAAGTAACTCTTGCAGATAATCCAGCCATTTTTCTTGCAAGTACTTTTCCAATTCTTCCAAATCCTAATATTAAAATATTACTTCCATGTATTATTTTATTTGTATTTGCAATTGCAATTTCAATAGCCCCTTCTGCTGTTGAAATAGTATTTAAAACAGCTAGTTCTTCCCTTTTCATAATATCAATTATTTCGATATATTCATCATTTGCCATGTCATAAATATCTGGTGAGATACTTCCCGCTATTAATATTTTTGCATTTAAATGATGCATTAATTCTCTTATTGATATTTCTTTTTCACCAAATGGTGCATTAATATTAATGCCATTGCTTGAAAATGGTATTGGTCCAATCACTATTTCAATATTCTCAGGTATAGCCTTACTTAACTTTTCACTAAATATGATATTGGCTTGACCTTTTAATTCTTCTGCTTTTTCCAATCCATAAGTGTATACTGTATTTCCATCTTCTGCTAACATTTTTACTAATTTTATAATTCTTAAATCTCCACCAATTACAGCAAAATTTGTACTCATAAAATCCCTCCCGTATTTATTATATTGATTTTTTAGAATTTTATGAGTATTTATTTAGTCTTGTATTTCTTTTTGGTCACTTTGCTTTTCTTTTTTATGTTCTATCTTCTTTGCTCTGCCATTTGCACTCTTCTTTAATAATTTTATATCATTATAACTTAAATGTCTTGTTATTGCTGCCATTTCTTCTAGATGCTCTTTTGATTTTATTTCTTTTTCTTGCAATCTATTTTCTCTTTCTTCTAATGTATTTTCTAGATTAAACGGAATTGAAATTCTTGCCATTATTGGTATAAAAATCGGATCTTTTTTTACTTTTTCTACTATTCTCTTACTATTTATATCAATTGCTATATTTACATATTTTATCGCAATATCCTTGTCTCCTTTAATTAGATTAATCTTAGATAGTTCGTAATATCCATCAGCAGATAATTCTTCTTCATCAATCGCTTCCAAAAATCTTTTCTCAGCTTCTTCTAAATCTTTATATATTAAAGCAATTTCCGCTAATGAATATTTTGCATTATATGCTAAACTATTAATTTCCGCTGCTTTTTCATAACATATCTTTGCATTTTGAAAATCATTTAGCATCGTATAAGCAATTCCCAAATTATAATTTAAATCATAACTAACTGGATTATATCTTAATGCATCTTGATATACATTTGCCGCCTCTTTATACATTTCACTGGCTATTAATATATCCCCTAAAAGTATTGTTGCTTCATACATTTCTGGTTTTTTGCTTAATAAATTAGATAACATTTGTGCTGCTTCCTCTTTTTTATCTAAATTATTTAGCAATTCTGCTACCTTATAATAAGAATTGTAATCCTTTTTATTTAAATCAATTGCTTGTACATATTCATCAATTGCTTTTCGCATCCCGCCTTCTTTTTCATATATCTCTGCAAGCATCTTATGAGCTTTGTAACTATTTTTGTGTTTATCTAATAAATTAATTAAAGTCTGCTTTGCTTTTTTAGTATCTCCGAATGCTAAATATATTTTTACTTTCGCTATGTTTATTATCTCAAATAACGATATATTTTTTTCTAAAATAACAATTCCAATTGGTAATAAACATGCAAATATATATTTTATTATTAAAAATAATATATTTAGTTTAATTCTAAACAACACTTCTGCGAAATTTAGTGCAATACCAATGGCTTCTAACACTAATACTATCACATAGCTTGAATCATTATTTTTTATCATTCTAAAAAACATATATACAAATATTGCAAATGAAATAAATGTGAATATTAATTGTTCTACTACCATTTTGTTTTCTCCTCTTTTATGTTTTCAATCTTTCTATATTTTATTTCTTTTTTCTTGATTTGTCTAGCTATTTATATAACTCTTGATAAATTTTATAATTTCTTAATATTTTTCTTACATAATTATTTGTTTCCTTATAAGGAACATTTTCAATATCACTACCATCTGACTTTATGATTCCCTTTTCTATCCAATTATCAACATTTCCAATTCCAGCATTATAAGCTGCCAAAGCAACTTCTTTATTTTGATATCTTTCTAATAATACTGATAAATATTTTGTTCCTATATTTATATTATTTTGTACATTTGAAATTTCTTGCTTTGCGTTATTATAATCAATTTCTATGTTATATTTTTGAGCTACATCTTTTGCTGTCTCTTCCATAATTTGCATTAATCCAATAGCCTCTCTATGCGAAACGGCATTTTCATCAAAATTACTTTCTGCTTTTATCACAGCAAAAACAAGATTTTCTTCTACATTATACTTTTTTGCATACACTACTACAATTTCTTTATATGTTCTTGGATAAATTATCTTTAGTATTTTATTTTTAAAAAGTCCTAGAAAAACAAATACGACTAATATAATTATAATAACAAGTAATTTTCTGTTTTTCAATTTTTTCTCTCCTTTTTTGGGGACAATTGGGGACGGTTCTTTTTGCTCCTTTTGGAGCTTACTATTCACTCGTAAGTGCTTTTATATTACTTTTGCAACACCGCGTAAGCGACTAAACGAGCGAAGCGAGTGCGATTGGAGCAACCTACTATTTTTGGAATTTTAGTGGTTGCGACACACAAGGTGTAAAAAAATAATATAAAAGCACTTACGACTAATTGTATAATCTTGGGGAGCAAAAAGAACCATCCCCAATTTCCCTATTTGCAATCATACCAGTTGTTAGCTTCTGATATGTCAGCTATTAATGGCACTTTTAATTGTATTGCTAATTCCATACTTTCTTTCATTATTTTTTGTATTTCTTCTTTTTCTCCTATTGGTGCTTCTATCATCATTTCATCATGTACTTGCAATACAATTTTTGATTTTAATCCTCTATTTTGTATTTCTTGATAAACTTTTATCATCGCAATTTTCATAATATCTGCAGCTGTTCCTTGTATTGGTGTATTCATTGCTGCTCTTGAGCCAAATTGTCTAACCATATAATTGTTGGATTTTAACTCTGGTATATATCTTCTTCTATGGAATAAGGTTTCTACATATCCTTGTTCTTTAGCTTGCTCTGTAATATCCACCATAAATTGTTTAATTCCTGCATATTGTTCTAAATATTCATCGATATATTGCTTTGCTTTTTTTCTTCCAATTCCAAGTTGCTCTCCTAACCCAAATTCACTAATACCATAAACAATTCCGAAATTTACTGCTTTTGCATTACTTCTCTGTTCTTTTGTTACTTCATCAATTGGTGTCTTAAATACTTTTGAAGCTGCCTGCTTGTGTATATCCTGCCCTTCTTTAAATGCTTCTATCATATGTTTATCTCCAGATATAGAGGCAAGTACTCTTAATTCTATTTGCGAATAATCAGCGTCTATATAGATTTTTCCTTCTTCTGGCTCGAATACTTTTCTTACTCTTTTTCCTAGTTCAAATCTTGTTGGTATATTTTGAAGGTTTGGTTCTGTTGAGCTTATTCTTCCCGTTGCCGTTATCGTCTGGTGAAAAAAGGAATGTATTCTTTTTGTTTTAGGATTAATATATGGTTTCAATCCCTCTACATAAGTTGAATTCAACTTCATAAGTTGCCTATATGCTAATATTTGTTCAATAATAGGATCTTCTTTCTTTAATTTTTCTAATACATCTACATCGGTTGAATAACCATTCTTCGTTTTCTTAATAACTGGCAATTTCATTTTTTCAAATAGAATTTCTCCTAGTTGTTTGGTAGAGTTAATGTTAAATTCTTCTCCTGCCATTTCATAAATTATTTGTGTTATATTTTGCAAATTACTAGACAATTCTTCTCCAAATTTATTTAATTCTTCTTCGTCTACATACATTCCATTCCATTGCATGTCAGATAATACTTCTACTGTTGGCATATCAATATTATGAAATAATTCTAAGCAATTTATTTCTTCTAGTTTTTTTAATGTTATATCCTTTATTTTTGAAATCGAATAAGCATATAACATATATCTTTCTTTTTCCAGTTCCGATTTCTTTTTTTCCTCTTCTGATTCGTTAGAAACTATTTCATCAAACAGATTTATTTGTTTTTGCTCATGTGTATTTTCTTGTTTTATAATCTCATTTATATCTATCTCTAGATATCCCATCATTAAATTTTCAATATCTAGTTTATTATTAGTTGGATTTAGTATATAACTCGCAATTCCCGCATCATAGCTTATTCCTTTTAAGGTAATTCCCTCTTGTTTTAGCAAAATATATACTTTACTTAAATCAATTCCTATTTTTTGAATTTCTTTATTTTCTAATATTTCTTGCCAAATTGCTATATTTTCCTCTACTTTTAAATAAGTAGCTTCATTTTTTTCTTCATCGTAAATACTAATACCAGAAATTCTTTCTTTTATTATATTCTCTGGCTTTAAATCAGGTATTGTTGAAACATAAAAAATTATCTTCTTTTGTTTCTTAATTAATTCTATTACTTCATCTACTGATTTATCTGCTTTTTTATAAAGTTCCTTTTTTTCTTCTTTTTTATTCTCTTCCCCTCTTAAGGAAAATCGATCAATATATCGGTTAAAATTTAACTCTTTAAATATTTCCAATATTTTTGGTTTGTCCCATTCTTCTACTTTAAAGTTTTCCAACGTATCTTCTATTGGAACTTCTATATTTATGGTTCCTAATGTTTTAGAAAGAAAAGCTAATTCTTTATTATCCACAATCTTTTCTCTTTGTTTTCCTTTTAGGTCATCCTCACCTTTTTCAAGCTTTTCATATAAATTTTCGATAGAACCATATTTTTGAATTAAAGTTAAAGCTGTCTTTTCTCCCACTCCTGGAACTCCTGGAATATTATCCGATGTATCACCTTGCAAGCCCTTCACTTCAATTAATTGCTTTGGTTCTATTCCATATTTTTCTATGATTCTTTCTCTATTATATTCATCCGTTTCTGTTTTTCCACCCTTGGTATGAGGTATTCTTATAGTTACTTTATCTGTTGCAAGCTGAAAAGTGTCTCTATCACCAGACAAAATAGTAACTTCTAACCCTTGTTTTTCTCCATAGCAAGACAGTGTGCCGAAGCACATCATCTGCTTCATATCCTTCCATTTCAATAATGTCTATATTCATTGCTTGTAGAATCTCTTTTATGATTGGCATTTGCTCAGCTAGTTCATCTGGCATGCCTTTTCTATTTGCCTTATATCCATCATATAATTTATGCCTAGCTGTTGGAGCTTTTAAGTCAAATGCTACAACTAAGTATTCTGGTTTTACATCTTCCAATAATTTGAATAGTATTGCTAAAAATCCATATACAGCATTTGTATATTTTCCATCTTTCGTTGTTAACATTTTGCTTCCCATGATACCATAGAATGCTCGATTCATAATACTATTCCCATCAATTAATACGAGTTTATCCAACTTTTTTCTTCCTCCTTGTTTAATTATTTTTAATTTATTGTAAGTTATTCATCATCTTCTAATTCTTCTACTTTATATGTACTATATCCTTCATATTTATAGCTTGCATCTATACCTTTCATATAAACTTCTCTATCATTTATTTTGTCTGTTAATGCTTCTTTTAGCAAAAACTTAATTTCTGTATTTTTTATAGGACTTCTTTCCATTGCCAATAGATAATCTTCTTTGTTAACTTTTCTCCAATCGATTACTTTACCTATTTCTTTTTTCAAAATCATATCTAACCATATTCTTGTACTTCTTCCATTTCCTTCTCTAAATGGATGAGCAATATTCATTTCAATATATTTATCAACAATTTCATCAAAATTTGATTGTGGCATTTTATCAATTTGGTTCAAAGCTTCTTCTAAATACATTGCTGATGCAAATCTAAAATTGCTCTTTGATATATTTTCAGTTCTAATTTTTCCTGCAAATTCATATACCTCTTCAAACAGATATTTATGGATTTGCGCTAAACCTTTAAATGTTCCTACTTCAAATAAATTTAACTTTCCTGTTTCAAATAATTTAATTGCTTTAATTTTTGTTATTTTCTCTTCTGCTTTAGCAAGTTCTATTTGGTCTTCTATCCCTAATCTATTTTTTAACACCATTTTTTCTCCTCTCAACAAATTTCTATCTTTTTCTATACGTTCTTTATACTTTATCATTAAATCACTATGATATTTTTTATAAATTCTTCAACTTAGTATAATAATTATAACACTCAATACTATCTAGATGAATAATTTTATTGTTTTCTAATAATCTATTAATCACCCACTTGCAAATTTCTCTCATTCCTTGATTAATATCTTTTTTTACTATATTTACATAGTTACTAGAACAATATCTTTTGTTTTCTTCTGTGGCATCAGCCAAATAAATTATTTTTTCTAAAATACTCATATTCGCTCTTCCTGTTGTATGATATTTTATAGCATTAATCATATCATCTGTAAAGTTATATTCATTCTCACAAATATAAGCTCCTATTTTTGCATGAATTAAATCTTGGTTTATTTTCTCAATGTTATCTAACACAATATTATATTTCTGCACATATTTATTAACTTCTTCATTTGTTAATTCTTTTGCAATATCATGTGCTATGGCAACTAATTTAACTGTGTCTACATCAACATTATATATTCGTGCATATTCTATTGCTCTTTTAACAACTCCTTCGGAATGCTTAAATCTTTTTTCGGATACTCTTTTTTTTACTTCATTATATAATTTTTCATATTCTATCATATTTTTCTCACCTTTATCATTCAATTTCATCTAATTCATTATTAACCTGTCCATTTTTCTCAATTCTTAGTTTGTCTATCTTTCTTAATTTACTTACTATACCTGTCCTCTTCTGGGCATTCCTTTTTAGCTATTTTAATGCAATATTTTGCTAAATTTTGTACTAATAGTATTTTAAATTACCATTTCTGCTATGTCATGTTCTGATTTTATATTAGTATTTCTAGTAAATCGTTTCGTACTATCATTTAACTCTTTACACTCTTCAGCATTTTTCCCTGGATATATTTTTAGTCTTTTATTTTCTAAAAAATACTTTAATTCTATTAATGATATATCTATCATTTTTTTCTCTTTTTTTGACCACATCCATATTTTTTTATCTTTTTCTTCCGAATTTCTATAAAAAATACATACAGTATATTTCTTTTTATTACTTTTACTCCTTAAATAACTTCCAAAGCAAAATACATTTTTGCCATAATCATTGTTTTTTCTTTCTCCTTCTTCTCTAGTTGTAAAATCTTTTATAACTCTTCTATAAAATCTATATATTTCTACACTTCCTTTTAACTTTTGTACTATTTGCGTTATTTTTTCATCATTAAAAATAATATTTAATTTTTCTTTAGTAGTTAATTCTTTTATATTTTTAGCTAATTGTTCCAAATAAAAATCTGTATAATCTGATTTATTATTTATATATCCAATTTTACACATTATATCATCTATTTCATTTTGAGATAATTGAGATAGTTGAACATCTTTTTTGTCTTTTGTTCCAAATTTTATCCATCTCATTCCTGTTTGTATATTTTCTAAATCCCACTCTACATCTACTTTTATAAATCTACCATCTTTTAATTTTACAATAGGCGTTAAATGTTCACCATCTTTAAATATTGATAAATCATTTTTTGTTAATTTTCCACTATCACCTGTATAGTATACATCTAATCCATTTCTTTCTGCTACATATTTATACAATCTACAAGCAGTTACACAAATTAACGTTTTTTTATTCTGTAAATTTATTCTACTCTTTTTTCTTGCATTTCTATATATTTTAGTTCTTGTTTTTTTATCACTAAAATAATATTGTGGACTAAACATTCTATCTTTTCCTATGTTCATCATAATATATGCTGCTTTTTCTAATTCATTTAATTGTTTTGGCATTTTTCTTTCTATTTCTTGGCTTATTTGTTCTCTTTTCATGTTATTCTCCTTATTTCCTCATGCATTTTATAATGTATTCTCTTGCAAAATATATAGCTTTATCTAATTCTCCTTCTTTTTTCATTCTGTGATCAGCTCCTTCTATTTTTATCAAATCAGCTTTTGTATTTTTTTCTTCTATAAATCTAATGGTATCTTCTATTGGTGCCATATCATCTTCTGTTCCTTGTATTACTATCATTTCTTCATTTGCATTATAAATATTAAACAATCTATTATCTAGTAATTCTTCATAATATTTATATGGGACTTCCATTTTTCTATCATATCCTAATATCGCATATCTTTTTTCTTCATATTTTTCTATAGATTCTGTTAATATTGCATTTTTCAAAATCTCATCCATACATATTGCAGGTGCCCTTAATACTATAGAGTCATATCTATGCCCATTTCTATTAATCTTTAATAAAGTTATATATGCACCAAAACTTGTTGCAAAAATTCCTATCTTTGCATTTAAGAATTGACTTCTAGCATATTCTTCTACTGTTTCTAAATCACTTATACAATTATTTAATGTTAACTTATCAGCTTCTACTTCGCTTTTTCCATGTCCTGGAAAGTCAAAAGTTATAACACCTATTTTATCATTTTTTATTTTATCAGCTAATAGTGTTATTGCAGAGCTTTCTTTATCTCCTCCAAATCCATGACAAGCTATTATAATATTTTCACAGTTATTTGGTATAAAAGTTTTTATATCTATAAAATATCCATTTTTTCCTTGTATTTTCATTATATTCTCTCCTTTATTTACAACATTTAAATATTATTTGACTTATTTATCTTTATTAATTTTTTTGCTCTTTCTTTATCTTTCAAAATGTGGCAATTATATCTACTTTCCTCTGAAAACACACAACCACAATACTTCTGCATATATAAGCCAAGCTCTCTTGCTTTTGCTTGTCCTTGCCTAAAGCCCACTCTAAAATCTCTATATAAAAATTCAACACCATACTTATCTGCCATTTTATTAGCAACTTCTATGATTGCTTCATGATTCTGGTAGGGGCTAACTAAAAGTGTTGTAGAAAAACTATCATATCCATTTTCTTTTGCATATTTGGCAGTTTGCTCTAGTCTAATTGGATAGCAATAATTTTTGCATCTGTTATCTAAATCATCTACAACATTTTTACAAAATTCTCTTAATCCATAATTTTCTTCAAAAATAGCATTTACACTTATTCTTTTCGTGTATTCTTTTAAACAATCTCGCCTTGCCTTGTATTCCATATAGGGATGAATATTTGGATTAAACCAATATATCGTTGGTTCAATTTTCTCTTCTCTCAAATTATCAATACAATACACACTACATGGTGCACAACAAGTATGTAATAACAACTTCATTTTTCACTCCATTTCCGATATATTCTTCTTTTTGTTTTACTTTAGAAATTTTACTAACATCTATAATTAATGTCTAATAAACATAGGCATTAATATATAATGTATCTTCTATACAAATATATCTTATTCCTTCATTTAATATTTCTTTTCCAACTGTAGATTTTTGTAAATCTCTTCGGGCGTAAAATTTGATAGCACCAATTACAGACCAATCGCAAGTTGTTGCACTATATGTTGTAACATTTTTAATTTTTACATCTTTATAGTACGTTTTATTCAAATTTCCCACAATGGTATTTACTGCAATTTTATCAACAGTAATATTATTTTCATTTTCATATTTTCTGATATAATCATCTATTTCTTTAACTTCTATTTTTTCTAATTGATTTACTAACTGATGTTCTTTTATTATTAATATATAATTACTAATATTTAATATAAAATATCCTAATAGTATAATAATTAATATTCTATTTATTATTTTATTCTTTTTGAAATCATAAGAAGCATATATGAAAATATATAAAATACCAATGAGTGCTCCATGCACAAATCGTAATCTTCCAGTATAAAAGCTAGTTAAACTCATAACATATGTTAAACTTGAGCATGCTATTCCCATTATTATCAAAGCTATTATTTTTATAATATCTTTTTTCTGTTTATTTCTTACAAAAAAAACTATAATAGTTATAGTAACTACTGTTAAAATTGTTAAAAATAAATATGGAGGAAATAATCCACAATTATATATCAAAATATCTTTTAATGTTATACATATCCATTTTATATTATTAAATGCATTTAATATACTTCCCATCCTACTTTGTGTTAAATCTAATACATTACACACAAGTTTTACAAACAAAATGTTTAGCCCAATTGCTATTAATGTGATAAATAATGCTTGTATAAAGTGTTTTAATACATTTTGAACTTTATCTTTATTAGATATTAAGGCAAATAGTATGCACATTATTATATAAAAACCTATCGTCCCTTGGTAGCATATTACTCCTAATATTGTTAACATTGTGCTTTTAATTAAATTATATTTATTGGATTCTACCTGTACTTTTGCTGCAAGCAAATAGCATAGAATACTCATACTCATAACTGCACATTCAACAAAATATAGATTTTCTATGTACATAAAATTATAAATTGTACAATACCCAATTATTATAGCAAGTATTTCAAATAAACTTCCATTGTTTTGCGAATATTTACATATGATTCTTTTTATGATTATAATTATTATTGATGAAACAATAATTGACACTATTAATGATGCTCTTACTAAATACATTATATCTAATTTGGTAGCATTGAAAAATATACCAATTAAATACATTACTATTCGTCCATCTTTTAATGACCAATTTATAGCATAATCTTTATATCCAACATTCATTATATTGTATGTATCTGTCGCATAATGTCCTTTTAAAAAATCAAATAATATAAAACTAGAAAATATATTTAAAATAAAAAATATTATAATATCTTTTTTATTTTTCTTTAACCAAATAATTATCTTTTCCATAAATAACCTCTTTAAACAATTATCCTCGTCGTTTCTTAATCAGAAGTGTTAATCTATATAAACTCATCTTTCATATACATCAAATGCATCTATCTCTCCAATTTTATTCATATTCTCAATGATATACTTTCTTACTTTTTCTGGATTTTGCCAATTCCTACTATATTGTTCATTTTTTATTAAAACAATATAATTTTCCTCCTCTTGTAAATCTTCTATAATACCTTCTTCTCCATCTCCTCCAAGATTTCCTATTAAAAACATATCATAATTTTTCGTATATTGATTGATAGGAATTGTATATATTGCTGCAGCAGCATCTAATATATATACATTTCTATCTTGCTTTTGTATATATTCTTCCACATTTTTTATACTATTTATTTGGTCTTGTGATTGTATTATATAATTAAAATGTTTTAATGTAGTATATTGTCCTGCCTGAATTGCATAATTGTATAAAGAAAGTATAGATGCAAGCACACAAATTACAACTGCTAAAATATTAAAAGCTTTTAGATATTCTTTTATAAAAACTTTTAATTTTTCATTCTCTACTTTTCTACTTAGTATACTGATTACATATATTATTCCTATTATAGCAGGAAATGCTCCAATTAGGAAATGAATATCATCTGAAATAGGAAATACTACAACTATTTCTGCTATGGAATAGCTGGCAATCACTAATAATTGCGAAACAATTTCTTTTTTCTTATATTTATTTACAAGGATATTACCTATCATGCTAATTAAAAATATAGGTACTATAATACCTAATATTTTTATCAACATATTACTATTAGTTAATAAATTACTATAAGGTATCGAATTGGAAAATGTACTAATTCCTAAAATACAGTAATCCATAAAATCATTCCATAAATGATTAGATGTAAAATAAATTGATAACAATAGTAATGGTATTAAAACACCGATTACTCTATATATTGCTTTTTTTATGAATAACTTAAATTCTTTAAAATTTGATACATTCACTATGTTATATCCAACTAATACAATAGCCACAAGTGTTCCAGTAGTTTGCTTGGAACAGATACAAATTCCAGCAAGTATTCCTAAAACTATATCCTTTTTTGAAGTTATTAATAACTCTTCTTTCGTTTTATTTTTACCAATCAATTTTAATTCTATATAAATAATCCATAAAACATTGAATAACACAAAGAAATTATAATCAATTCTAAAATGGTCCCTTAAAATACAAATTAGAAATATTAGAAAAGTATAATTTAGCCATTTATTTACTTTTAAAACTTCTAATATTTTATAAGTTATAAACAAAATTATTGTACATAAAAGAATTGCTATGATTCTCATTACAATTAATTCGTTTCCAAGTAAGCTCAAAAATATAGCACATAAAGCCGGAACAAATGGCATTTGAATCATATTAAAATCTTTATATGGCATATTACCATCTACTATATTTCTTGCAAAATTATAGTTCCAAATCTCATCTAAATCATTTAGCGGTTTTATTATAATAATGGAAGTAAGTATCAGTAATAAGATTAATACTATAAAACATTCTTTTTTTACTTTTTTCATCCTACTCTCCTAAATATTCATATCCCAAATGCTTATACGCGGGTGGCAACACCATTCTCCCTCTTAATGTTCTTGCAATAAACCCTATTTGAATTAAATATGGCTCATAAACATCTTCTATTGTATCAATTTCTTCTCCGACAGTTACCGCCAAAGCCTCTATTCCGACTGGTCTTCCACTATATTGTACAATCATTGTCTCTAACAATTTCCTATCAATTTCATCTAGACCGAGCTCATCTATTTCTAATTTGTTTAAAGCATGCTTTGCTATCTTTAATGTGATATCTCCATCTCCTAAAACAATTGCATAATCCCTAACTCTTTTTAATAATCGATTTGCGATTCTAGGAGTTCCTCTAGACCTTCTTGCAATTTCTTTTGCCGCTTCCTCTTCAATTTTTACCTTTAAAATCTTACTTGACCTTCTTACTATTGTTGATAAATCTTCTACTGAATATAATTCTAGTCTATGTACAATGCCAAATCTATCACGAAGTGGAGTAGTAAGCGAACCTACTTTTGTTGTTGCTCCAATTAGTGTGAATTTGGGCAAATCCAATCGAATCGATTTTGCACTTGGCCCTTTCCCTATTACAATATCTAATGAAAAATCTTCCAATGCTGGATATAAAATCTCTTCTACACTTTTACTTAATCTATGAATTTCATCAATAAATAAAACATCAAATTCCGAAAGATTCGTAAGTAGTGCTGCTAAATCACCAGGTTTTTCTATTGCCGGACCAGAAGTTATTTTTATATTCGAATGCATCTCATTTGCAATAATATTAGATATCGTGGTTTTCCCAAGTCCTGGAGGTCCATAGAATAAACAATGATCTAGTGGTTCTCCTCTTTTTTTGGCAGATTCAATATATATCTTCATATTTTCTTTTACTTTATCTTGTCCAATATATTCATCCAAAGTATTAGGTCTTAAAGAATTTTCTAATCTTTCTTCCGTTGTATCCTCTAGTTCCGGATTAATAATTCTATCTTCTTCCATTTTCACCCTCCTTATAAATAGTTAATCTAAGGTGTAATATATTAACTACTTTAACAAATTATTTATACTAACAGAATTCGAAATTTCTAGTTCAGTCTTCATATAATTATAATATCGTTCTAGTGTCGTTTTTATATTTTCTTCCACATTCTCCATGTTTACTACTTCCCCTGTTGCTATATCATACCATTCTTCGTCATAATAATATCTCATTCCTATAATTCTTTCATTATTTAATGATACAAATTCTTTACTTGCGAACATATTAGTACCAAGTGAAAAGCCATCTTCCATTCCACATAAATAAGTTAAAGTTGGTTTAATATCTAACTTACTTACTGGTTTCTCTATCTCAATATGACTTATGCCTGGAATTTTTAATCCACAAACTACATTGGTATAATTTAATTTAATTTGTACATCTGTCAAATCTGGGTTTGTACTTTCCAAAAACTCTAGCATTTCGTCATTATACATATTTAGTCCATTATGATCTCCAAATACTAAAATTGCTGTATTATCATATAATTCTGCTTCTTTTAATCCTTCCATAAAAACTCCGAATGCATAATCTGCATAGTTTACTGCCTCTAAATAATTTCCAAAATATGTATCTTTATATTTCCCAACATCAATACTTACTTTACTTCTATCTTGCAAACCTTCTAATTCAAAAGGAGTATGTGAAGAAGCAGAAACAATAAAAGATATAAATGGAGTCTCAAATTGTTTCATTCGTTCTATTCCTTGTGTATACAACAACTCATCTGATAAGTACCCGTTAATATATTCTGTATCTTCAAATTTATCTTTTAAAGCTAAATCATCTACCTTAAGTCTTCCATATACATTTCCTCTATTCCAAAAATTAGAGTCATTTCCATGCATATAAGATGTATAATAGTTCTCATTATGGAATATCTTAAATATATCATCATAAGTATCTGTATAATATTTACTAAAAGACATTCCATTTTCCATTGGATAAATAGATGTAATTGTAGAATGTTCTGAATCAGCAGTAGTTGAGTAGCTCTGCATATTCATATTTGTAAATTCTACATTTTCATTTGAAAATTTATTTAAATTTGGTGTTATTTGTTTTCCATTTATTTCTTTATTGATAACAAACTCTTGCACTGATTCTAATTGAACTATAATTACATTCTTGTCTTTTAATATTCCTTCAAAAGAATATTTTTCTTGCCCGTATTTTTCTTGGTATTCCTCTTTTAATTTGGTATAGCTTTCTATCATATCTTCATAGTTTTTATATTTGGTATTATTTGTTCTATTAATGGTATTGTTTATATCAAAAATATGGTATCCAAAAATGGTTGCTTCTCTTATTTGCATATCTTTATTATAAACTTTATCACTTCCTTTTTCTGCATATTTTAAACAAACATTGAAAAAAATTGCTAATCCAACTACACCTGTAATACATTTATATATGATTTTCCTTCTTCTATTACTTTCCTTTTTTTCTATTTTTATACACTTAGTAATAAGCAATATCAGAATTACTATAATGTCTAAAAAATATAAAATCTGCTTTAGTGACAACACCATAGGAAGTGTATTAATAATTTCTTCTCCATACTGTAAGTTAGTAATTTGAGCTACTGATAATACACTACTTGAATAAATGTAATATGCATTATCTGCAAATAATAATAAACTCAATAAAAAATCTATTATCATTCCAGCAACTATTCTTGCTCTATTAGGTAATAAACATACAATACATATGATAACCGCAACAAAACTAGCTGTCCCTAATATGGTTTCCATCTCTAATTCTTGGCCCACTGCAATCGTACTACAATAAAATAGTATGGTTTTTGCCAATATTAAAATTCCAAGTAAAATAATAAACCATATTGAATTAAATAATTTATTCATAATCTTTCTAAAACTATCTTCTTTCTCTTTTACTCTTTCTAATGCTTCTATTTTTTCTGCCACACTTTTGCTCCTTATTATCTATATTTTTTCAATAAATTCTTCAATTATTTTTATTATTTTTAAATCTTCTTTATTTTTAGGATCATATTTATTCGGTTTAAAATCTTGCATTTTTAATATAGCTCCTTCTAATTCATCTACCTCATTTATTCCAATTATATATCCCTTCCTATTAAAAGATTCTACAATTTGTTTTTGATGATTATTTACATGTTCTTGAAATTCATGAAGTCTGGGGACTGCTATAACCTTCTTCCCTTTTTTTATAGAACTAATGATAGACCCTACCCCGCCATGCGTTATAATCAAATCAGCTTGTTCTTGATATCGTTCTAATTCTTCCTGTGGGATTAAATCAAATATTCTCATATTTTTTGATTCATAATTGGTATATCCGGACTGTACTAATACTTTTTCCTCTATTACCCCTTTTTCAATTAATTCATCCATTTTTTCCAACAAACGATGAAAACTATTATTTTGTGTTCCTAATAAAACTAAAATCATTAATAGATCGAACCCCCATACACAGCTTTCGGATACAATTTTAGCATTTCTTCCCATTGCACAATAAATAAATCTGCAATTGGATAAATCAATCTTCCTGTTGCTGTTTTTTTATTCCTATTCGCAAATGTCTCTATATAAATTATTTTACTTCCAAATATTTTTCCTAAATAACACATTGGTCCTGCAGTATGTGTCCCAGTTGTGATAATTACTTTTGGTTTTAATTTAAAATAATAGTATATAGTTTTTATGCATAAATAAAAATATTTAAAAATATAGGTAAATATTTTTGACCTTGTTCCATATGGTAAAAAATATACTTTATCCCCATATTTCTCTTTTAACGCTTCATTCGCTTTATCTTTTTCTGTTATAATATTATATTCATATTTATCAAATAAAGGAGAAAGTTGTAGCATTTCACTCAAGTGTCCTCCTGTACTTGATATAAATAATACCTTTTTCTTCATTTATTACTTTGTCCTTTCTGCGATATAACTCTTCATTTCTTTCTTATTTTTTACATTGATATTATATCTTTTTTTTGCTTGTATGTCTAGTATAACCATTAAAAAAACGCCTATATTGGCGTTTCTTCAAATTTTCTTTTATATTATGCTCTTGGATGAGCTTTTCTATAAATATCTTTTAATCCTTCATCTTGGAATTGCATATAAATCTGTGTTGAAGATATATCTGAATGTCCAAGCATTGTTTGAATTGCTTTTAAATCTGCTCCATTTTGTAAAAGATGTGTTGCAAATGAATGTCTTAAAACATGTGGTGTTATATCTTTGGTTATGTGAGCTTGTTCTTTATAGTATTTTATAATTTTCCAAAAGCCTTGTCTTGTTAATCTTCCCCCATTAATATTAACAAATAATGCTTTTTCATCCTCATTTTTTATTAATACACTTCTTGCCTCTTCTACATATTCTTTTAATGCATTTAAAGACATTGTTCCTAATGGTATATTTCTTTGCTTACTTCCTGTTTTACAAGTTACATATCCTTCTTCTAAATTAACGTCTTCAATGTTCAAAGAAATAATTTCTGTAACTCTCATTCCAGTAGCATATGCAAATTCTAGCATTGCCTTATCGCGAGTCCCCTTTAAATCAACATCTTTTGGTTGATTTAATAGAAGTTCAACTTCTTTTGAAGTTAATACACTTGGCACTCTCTTTTCTATTTTTGGAGATTGTATATTTGCAGTCGGATCTACTTTTATCTTTTTTCTTTTTAATACAAACTGATAAAAAGATCTGATAGATGCAATACATCTAGATATACTAGATGGCTTTTTTCCATTTTCCTGAAGTTCTTTTATATAATCTTTTATATCTTCTTCTTTTACTCTATTATAGTGAATCTCACAAGCTTCTAAATATCTCTTAAATTGCTTTAAATCTCTTTTGTATGATTGCAATGTATTATCAGATAATTTCTTATCGTTCTCTAAAAAATCAAAAAAATACTTCAATTGTCTTTCCATTTATTTCCCTACTCCCTATATAAAAAATATTTATTTACATAAACTATATATGTTATATCAAACAATTTAAAAAAAGTAAATACATTTTTTCTATTTTTTAAAAATATTTTATTAAAATTTTTAAAATATTAGTTGAAATAAAAATTTCAATTAGAGATGAAACAATCAATAGTAATAGCATTACAATTGAAAATATGGTGTGCCTAATAATTTCTAGTTTTATGTTTTCTTTTCTATTGTCCTTTATAATTGATTTATAAAGTTTAAAACCACTTACAGCTAACGCTAAAATTGCTGGTATAAAAATTAGATTTTGTAATAATATCGCTATGAATATAAAAAGTAATCCTTTTGATAAGCCCATAATAGAAATACAGATAGATATCGTATATCCTAAACAAAATCCTCTATATAATATAAGTCCAAAAACCACAGGAATTCCGGATTACAGTAGTTCCAAAAAACCAAATCGTTAAAGCCAACAATATATTTTGCCCCATGCTAGTTTTTAATAAACTCATATTATCAAGTTCTTCTGTCGCCTTCATTTTTTCAATAAAGTTGCTAAGATAAGAAGCAACCTCATCTTTTGATGTTTCTTGTATATTGTTTACAAATAGCACCCCTAAAAATATTCCTATTATGAATAGCAAAGTTACTATAATATATTCTTTACTATTATTTATTACATGTTGCTTTATTGTCTCTTTTATTTTTATTCCTTTGTCTCTCATAGAAAAATCTCCTTATCGTTTATACATAATGTGTATTCGATAAAGAGATTTTTAGAACTTCTATTTTACAGAAACTTTTCCATAGTTTCCTCCACCACCAGAATGTATTTTCGCATTTCCACTTCTAGCATTTTCAATACTATTAGCTACTTTCTCTCCCACTACCATTTCAATATCATCTTTTGATAGCTTGTGTAAGATATTCATTTCTGTTTCAAAAGTATCTAACAATTTCGTAATTGTTTTTCCTCCCACTCCTGGTATAAACCCAAGTGGAATTTGATAGATATAAGGTGGCCTATTTTCAGGACTTTTTGTTTCTTTTTTATCTTTTATTAATTCTATCCTATCAAAAACTCCAAAAGTAACATTTTTCCCTCCACATATAGGGCAATTTTCAACAGGTTCTTTCGTTTCAATTGATTTTTTACAATCATCACAATAAGTTCTATGATATTTTCCTAGTTTTGGATCTAATCCATAGTTGCTAATTATTTTTCTTCCATCTTCATTTTTTAAAGCTTTTACAATTTCTTTAAACGAGATATCTTCTACTGCCATTTTATTATATTCTCTTGCTATTTTTGGTAAAGAATGGGCATCTGAATTAGTTAAAAACGTTCGTGTTTCCAATTCTGAAATGGTATCAGCTAAATAGGTATCAGAACTTAGTCCCAATTCTACTGCAAATATTTTATCAAATTTTTCTTTGAATATATTTTCTAATCTATCTGTGCAATTCCCATAATAACTTTTATGTGGTGTAAAGACATGTGCTGGTATTAAGATGCCATTATATTTTTCTACAATATCAATCAAATCATATCCTGATAAATCTGTTCTTTGTGTACTTAAAGTAATATTTTTTAAGTGGTGACTCAATTCATTAGAAAATCCTTTAATGTCACTCAAATGTGGAAAAAAGCATATATTATGTGCACTTCCGCATTTCCCATTTCTTCCTTTTTCTGATGTTTCCACTTCACTTCCTAAAAGAATACATACTTTATCTTTATAAATAATTCCTCCATCTTTTAATTCATAAGCATCTCCTGTCTTTAAGAAATTCTCAATATCTTCTATGACATAAGGTGATGCACAATCTATAATTCCAACAACATTAATACCTTTTCTTTCGACACATTCTTTTGCTATGTTTGCAAAATTCAATGATTTTGCTGCTGTAATTTTAATTGGTTTCCCACTTTCACTTCTTCCTATGTGTACATGTAAATCTGCAAATATTTCGTACATCTTTTTACTCCTTTACTTTCGCTACTGATTGTTCATTGACATGACTCATTATCTTTCTAGCAGTTTCTTCACTAAATAATGGTCTATTAGGATTATCTACTTTTTTAAGCATTTCTTCTGCCTCATTTTCCATCTGTTTTTCCATTAAATTATCTATCTTTGGTTCATAATCATATATTACTTTTTTTATAAATTTCATTACTCCTTCTGTTTCATTATACATTTTAACTAATCGTCTTAAAGCTGTCATACTAACTAACTCATTCATGTTTATTTTTTCCATAAAACCAACAAAATCTTTAAAGGTCTCCAAATATCTATTGTAATTATCTTTTAAATTTCTATGTTCTAATAATACTAGTGCTTCATCTGGTTTAAATCCTATTCTCTCAGGTCTATCTAAAAGCATTCCTCCAAATTGATCTACTAATTCTAAAATATCACTTTCTCTTTCCCTCGGATTACTGTTACTAAATCGATTAATTTCTTCACAAACTTTACAAAACTTTTTTCCAAATCCAAGCATTTCTAAGTATTGGGCTCCTTTTTTTGCATAAGTCTGCATACTTTCAATGTCTTGAGCATTATCTATTTTTTTACAATTGCACAAAAGACATGATGTTAACAAAAAATTCTTATCAACTTCTATTTTAGAATAATTCAAAAACATTCTTGCTATTTCGGTCTTAAATATAACTGATTTGTCGAATAATATTTTTTTCTTTTTTGACAGATAATATGCAATTTCCATTTTTGCTGCTAAATCTTCTTCATTCAAAATATAATCTGCAAAGTTTTCCATTTACTTCCTCCTTTATGTTAGCTATGTGCAAACAAAGCTAAGGTATTAGCATACAATTTTATTATAATAGAAATGACAAAATAATTCAATATTTTTAAAACATGTAACAGAATTGTAATATTCTTGCAGTTTAGTTCTAAGTGTTTTTCTCTTATTTTTTTGCACCTTGTGTGTCGCAACCCAAATTTATAAAAAGCAAGTAGGTTGCTCCAATCGCACTCACTTTCGCTCGTTTGATCGCTTACGCGGTGTCTCAAAAATAAGAGAAAAACACTTAGAACTGAATATCATTATAATGTCTTTATTGCATTTCTTGCCAATTCATCGCATCGATTATTAAACTCATTATCACTATGACCTTTAACTTTTATAAAGTTAACTTTATGCGTTTTAGTCAAATTATATAATTCCTGCCAAATTTCTTTATTTTTAACAGGTTCTTTTCCTGATGTTTTCCAATTATTTTTTACCCAATTATAAATCCATCCTTGTAAGAATGCATTTACCACGTAAGCACTATCACTATATAAATCGACTTCACAAGGATACTTTAAAAGCTTTAATCCTTCAATAACTGCTGTTAATTCCATAATATTATTGGTGGTATCTTTCTTCCCTCCCGAAATTTCTTTTTGATGGTCCTTATACATTAAAATAGCTCCCCATCCGCCTGGTCCTGGATTTCCAGAGCAAGCACCATCTGTATATATTACAACTTTTTCCATACTTATTTCCTTTCCTTGTTTTTTTATACATTTTATGGTAATATTATAGCAGTTAATATAAAAATATACAAGAAGGGAATTTTTATTATGGGTAAAGTTTTAGGTATTATAGGCGAATATAATCCATTCCATAATGGTCATTTGTATCATTTGGAACAATCAAAGCAGTTAACCGGATCTACTTATACAGTTGCTATTATGAGTGGTAACTTTACACAACGTGGTTCTACTTCTTTAATTGATAAATGGTCCAAAACAGAAGCTGCCATTCAAAGTGGTATAGATTTAGTTATCGAGCTTCCCGTTTTATATGCTACTTCTAGTGCAGAAAATTTTGCAGATGGTGCCATTAAGATTTTAAATTCTCTAAAAGTTGTTGACTATGTTTCTTTTGGTGCCGAAGCATCTGACATTGAAGTTTTAAATCAATTTGCAGATATTTTATATCACGAACCCAAACAATATAAAACTATGCTTTCTCACGAATTAAGTAAAGGTCTTTCCTTTCCTAAGGCTAGAGAAAATGCATTATTAATGTATTTAAATGATATTAGAAAATATGCAAATGTTCTTTCTTCTCCTAATAACATTTTAGGGATTGAGTATTTAAAAGCTTTAAAAAGACAAAAAAGTAATATTAAGCCAGTATCCATTACACGTTATGAATCTGGATATAATGATATTGCTTATTCTGGAAATATTGCAAGTGCTACTGCTATTCGAAATATTATAAAAAATGATGGATTTGATATCTTAAGTAGACTCTTACCTGCTCCTAGCTATAGCATCTTAATTGAAAACATGAAACGAGGTCACATTGTTCCAGATTTATCCGCTTTTGAAAAACAAATTATTTATAATTTAAGAAAAATGGACACCTCTGAAATAGCTGAACTTCCTGACGTTTCTGAAGGATTAGAATTTTCTATAAAAAAGGCAGCTAATTCTTGTAATACCCTTACAGAATTCTTAAATATTATAAAATCTAAAAGATACACTTCGACTCGTATTCAAAGAATTTTGCTGTATTCCTTACTCGGAATCACAAAAAAAGATATGGCTATGTCAAAAAAAGTAACATCTTATATTAGAGTTCTTGGTCTTAATAATAGAGGTAAATTCTTAATCTCTGAAATTGCTAAAGCCAATCCAAAACTCGAAATCATTACTTCTGTAAAACGTTTTATGGATAGTAATTCGAATAAGAATTTAAAATTAATGCTTGATAAAGATATTTGGGCTACTAATGTTTATACACTTGGCTATGAATTAGATTCTTGGAATAATTTAGATTTTACTAAAAAACTTATAACTTTGTAAAATAATAGAATCGAGTAGAGTAGAAAATTTTAATGAAATTTATTAAAATTTCATCCCCTCTCA
>JBJFFC010000038.1:0-1623 GCA_051891395.1 Clostridia bacterium
GAAAAAAGAAAAAGAACTACCAAAATAATACCATTTCAAATAGTAATGGCTATGAAAGATGTTGATCTATCATGCGTACAAATAGCTAAAATGTTCAATGTATCTGATACCTATGTTCATCAGGTATTCAAACAATATGTTGATCTGCCAAGAAAGAAATTGACTAAATATATTTGTATAGATGAAGTATATCTTAATCTTTCACCTTCCTGCAAATATGCCATAGTGATCATGGATTTTCTAACTGGAGATATATTAGATATCATTCCAAGTAGAAGAAAGATCTATACTGAAAACTATTTTTTATCGATTCCAAAAAGTGAAAGAAATGAAGTGGAATACTTATGTTGTGATATGTATGATCCATATATCAACTATACCAATACATATTTTCCTAATGCTAAAGTAGTTACTGATTCCTTCCATGTGCTTAAGTGGTTACAAACTCTTATTAATATCTATATAAATTCTGTTAAGAAAAGATATATGGCAAAAGATGAAAAAAGATTAAACGATAAAAACTATGCGACTAATAATTCTAACAAGACCATAGAAGAATCAAAAGAAGTATATATTCTTAAAAATGCTAAATGGGTATTACTATTGAATCCTAATAAATGGGAATATTATGAACCAAAATATAATTATAAGTTAGGTATGTTCATGGATACTTATGCATGGAAAAGAGAATTTCTTAAGCTAGATAATAAATTCGAAAAAATTAAAGAACTAAAAGATCTGTATGAGGAATTTAATGAATCATTTATCAACGATCTACCAGGAGCTGAGAAAAGATTAGATGAACTCATCAAGAAATATGAAGAATGTGATATATCTATTTTTAAAGAATTTGCTAGATTGATAACTAAATATCATGATTCAATAATAACTTCATTTACATATGTTATTGATAATGGACTAGAAAATGACAGTGCTGTTATCAGAAGATTATCAAATGGACCATTAGAATCATTCAATAATATTCCATCAGCGCTAAGATCGCATTCACATGGTATTGACGATTTTGACTTTTTTAGAAACAGGATACTATGGCATTGCACAGATGATGCTGCAATACTAGGTATACCAAAAACTAAAGAAGAAATACACAGGCCTTCTAAGCCGAGAGGACCATACAAAAAAAATAAATAATAATTAAAAAGATATATTAAAGCCTGAACAATTGGAGTCATTGAAATGTTAGCTGATATGGCTCCTTTTATTATGGTCAAATGATAATGAATTTTAACACATATACTTTTATGCCGAGAAAACTTATTTACATTGGGTGTTCCTCTGGTATACTTGCGTCGTCATCGACGATAACATGTAAGTGTTTTATTGTTTAGGCGATGACAATTATTAGAGATCCAGGGGAACAGGGTCCTAATGTAAATAAGGAAATTGGAATAAATAATGTTCAATTATGATGTACTCTTCATTTATGATCAAAAACCATAATAAAAGGACCATGAAATTTTACATTATGTAAATTATTTCAATAGTCCTTATTTTTCTTTAATAAACCCCTGTTAATTTTGGAGATTTCTTGAAACCCCCGTTTAGGCCCCCTTTAGTGGCCCCCGTTAACTTTGGAGAAACCCCCACTAAGTTTGGTTAGCC
>JBJFFC010000039.1:0-29117 GCA_051891395.1 Clostridia bacterium
CAAGAATTAAATTTAGATATAAACACTTTATTAGATGCTTTGCAAGATAGTGCTAGAGAAAGTGGACAAGACGAAAATGAAGAACATATTACAATTTCTGCATATTTAGATTATTTAGAAGATATGAAAGAATAGGATTTATATATGAAAAAAATAGATTTAACAGGCAAAAAATTTAATAATCTTACCGTTATTTCTGAAAACGGTAAAACTGGAAAAGAAATATTGTGGAAATGCAAGTGCGATTGTGGTAACGTGGTAAATGTTAGAGGATATGACTTAAAAAACGGACATACAAAAAGTTGCGGTTGTATTAGAAAAGAAAATTCTAAAAGCACAATAAGAGAAAAGAATAAGCAATATATAGATAAAAACTTTGTTGAAGGTACTTCACTCTCTCAATTAAAAGCTAGCTTTAAAAACAATACGAGCGGACACAAAGGAGTCACATGGGATAAGCACAGTAAAAAATGGAAAGCATTTATATATTTTCAAAACAAAAGAATATATTTAGGAAATTTTAAGGATATAAATAAAGCAATAAAGGCACGTGAAAAAGCAGAAGAAGAATATCACAAACCGATTTTAGAAAAATACCAAAAAGAGCTAGACTAGAAATTAATCTAATCTAGCTCTACTTTTATTTTACTCCGCCTGTCCAAACAGCAAACCCAATCTTGTAGTTATTGCTTCCATCTACTTTATATCTTACCATTGGTCTATTGTTATAAATTCCAAAACAATCGCATTCTTCATATGGACTTAAACTTCCTATTACTTTTGTTAAATTAGTATCTGCATATATTATTTCTTTTGTTGAACCATTTTTATATCTTCTCACTGGTTCATCACTCCCTTCATAATTTTGAACTGCTACAGTAGTCGTAGCTTGTCCTAATTTATTTGCTACATCATTCTTAAATTTCACCCAAGCACTTTCATTTCTTACATAGTAACGCGGACATTCCTTTCCTGTTACGTCATAGTGTCTAATAATATTGTTTACAGATAAATTATGTCTTCTACAAATATCAGCACATAACTCCACTAAACTATTGTATGTAGCATCGTTGAATTTTCCGTCCCAATCTGGGTGGCAATCTTCTATTCCGATGGATTTTCTATTCATAGAATAAGATCCTGAGTGGAAAGCAACTTCGTCCTCTGGAATACATCTTATTATTTCCCCGTTTAATCCAATTATATAATGAGAGCTTGCAGATGTCTTATGAGATGTTGCTAATGAATTAAAATAGTTTCTATTTCCAATAGCACTTGAACCAGCATTTCCAACCCAATGAACTACTATGTATTGTATATTTCCTTGCTTTTCTCCACTTCTGCAATATGAACTAACTGTTAGTAATCTATCTTCTATATTCATTATTCATTCGCCTCCCCTAAATTGTCTTGTTCTGCTAGATCTGTTACTTCTTCAATTTTCTCTTCTTCCATCTTTATTCCTCCTTATTATCAGAATTATTTATTTTTTCTTTTATTTTGTCTGGCACAGGTAATCCTAATTTTGCACAATTTTCAAACAAAGAAACTATTTCCATATAAGATACATAAATAATCATGAAATACATTACTGCACTTATTCCAAACGCAAAATTAAAAATGAATCCTAGTGCAATATAGCACAACTCAGCACATTTTTTCCCTAGTCCATCCCTCATTCTTGTACTTGACACTTCGTTATTTTTCCATGCATTATAGTATCCTGTTATTATGTCAAGAACCATCAAAATTAGTGGCAAACCTAATGCCCACCATATGTTTGTAAAATGTAAATTCATTAATTCTTCCACTATTCCACCTCCTCTAAACAGCTATTAATATATTTAATATTAACCAGTAAGCTAATATTTTAGATGATATTTTTATTATTCTTTTTATAAATTTCATCGTTAATCTCCTGCTATAAGTTTAAATTCTAAGATCCTTTCGTTATCTACTCTATCTCTAACTTTTAATGTGTTTATTCCTTCTTTTGCACCTTTAGTGCTTGTAGAAACATAATTAATATCTCCCCACTTGCTGTTAGACAATTGCGTTATTGCTCCATTTAATTCATATTCTTTTAGTCCGTTGTCATCTGAAACTTTGAAGCTTACTAATGTATATCCATCTGTAGCATTTCCTATCGTTTCTGTCTCACCAGTTTTTACACTAATTCCAGGTGGATTTCTGTCTATTCTTTTTACTTCATAACTTAACGTAGCTGTATTTCCAGCTAAATCTTCTATTAAAACAGAGTATTTACCATTTGCAGAATAAACTTTTGTAAATGTTGTTTCATTCACTTTAGTCCACCCTTCTATATCTTTAATTGGCTCATTTGCTGTTAATGTTACTGTTACATCTTCTTTAGTTAATGATGAGCCATTGTTATTTGAATATGTAAATGTTGCACTTGGCGGTGTAGTGTCTACTTCTGCTTCTTCCTTTTTATAAAAAACTATTCCGTTTTTTACTATCCCACTTACTATTTTCCCTTGTATTGCTACACCACTCCATTTTATTCCCTTAAATACTGTTCCCATTGTGCCTCCTACCAAAAATAAATATTATTTTGATTAACTTGACTTAGTTCGATAGCTTCTTCCTCAGTTGTTGCTTGTATGCATATTACAGAAGTTCCATCTACTCCATCTGTCCCGTTTTTACCATCTACACCGTCTTTTCCGTTAACTCCGTGGTTCTCCTTGTTTTCCTTGCTCTCCTTTTAAGCTAGCTATAAAATCCTCTTCCGTTCCTTCATTTCCTTTATCTAGCCAAATTTGATAAGCAGATTTTCCATCTTCTCCATCAATTCCATTTGTTCCGTTGATCCCGTCTTTTCCACTAGCTCCATCTTGCCCTTTCAAACTTGCAAGCCATTCTTCTTCTGTTCCTGTAAATCCATTTTCTACTGCTATTTCGTATGCACTTTTACCATTTGTTCCTGTAGTGCTAGTATTTTTACTTAACGGTTTCCAATATTCTGCATGTTCCGATGGATATTCAGAAGAGTTTGTAGCAAGAGCTATAAAATATTCTTCTTTTCCCTGTGCACACACAACATTATCTTTGTAATATGTAATTCCTGCTTGCCATTCGCCTCGGTAAACCATTGTTCCTTCTGTTGCTCCTCCAGATTGGAATACTCCTTCAATGGACTCTGCCATTTTTTTCATGTCCGCTGGTATATCTGCCATTGCTGAATAATCGCTAGGATAATAAATTCCTCTACTAGTTGTTGCCATCTTTTATTCTCCTTTCAGGTAGCCATAGCTACAAAACATAAATTTCACACTTCTATAAATCGTTTTTTTCATATCTTCGTAATTTAAATATCTACGTGCTTTTACTTTTAATTTAAAATTAGAGCCGTACATATATTTTGCTTGGCTCTACTATTATTTCTTCTATTTTAGGCATTATTTTGTGTTCCTCCATATTCCTTCAACTTTATAGAATAATTTCGTCAACTTCCATTTTCCATTCTTTTTATATAATTTTGCTTTTATCCATTGTCCATCTTCCTTTACGAATATATTTGCTTTTAAAGTTATTATTGCTTTTGCAGTTGCTGTATATGTATTGTTTGTTGTTACTATATATGTAATTTCTGTAGTTTCATCTTTTAAGTGCTTTATCATACTAGAAAGTTCTTCTTTAGTAAACGCTAATGTATAAGTCGATGTCAAATCCTCCCTAGTACATATTTCCGTATCTCCAACCTTTACTGTTAATTTAGCCGTTCCATTTTCTAGATTTGAAAAGTTTATATTAACATCTTGTCCAAAATCGCAATTAGAAACATTAGTTATTCTTGCTATGTCTTTTGTCCTAATCACTATTTGTCCACTTTGGCTCCATAGCCCACTGTCAGCTCTTCTGCATTGTGTTTTTACAGTATATTGAGTGTTTGGAAACAAGTTGGATATAACATAATAACCATTTCTATTATTTCCTGAACCGCCAGTCGCATTTTGCCATGAACCACCATTTAAACTGTATCTAATCCAATCTACATTATCAGATGTTGACCAATTCACCATTATACTGTTAAGTGTTTTTCCTCTTTCTGAGTTCCACACAGTTGTGTAACGCGGAATTTGATTTAACCAAAAAGTGTCGGATCTCCCTGCGGATACTCCGTATCCTCCTGTTGCATTTATAGAAGCATTAAACCACACTCCTTTGCTTCCGTTGCTGTCGTGTTCTACTTCTAATGTACCGCTTGCTATCCCTATATAAGCATTCGGAGAAGATACATTTACATACACATTTTCATTTCTTATAACTTGTCCGTTAAGTTCAAAATATAGCTGATGATTTGCTCTAATAGAACCCGACCCACTTGATTGGCAATAAACGTTATAATCTACATATGATCTGTTTGTGCTTGAATTTCCATCTCTGTCATTTAAAACTACATATAACGTAAAATTGCTAGCATAGTTAAAAGAGCCTACTTGACTACATCCTTGCGTATATGTTGCCATTTTTCACCCTCCTATTCCAAATACTGGATATATAAATCTCCATCGTTTCCTAAATCGTTATTAGGTTCCTCTGTCCCGCTTAAAAGCATACTTTTTAGCATATATGCACTTCCATCTTTTACTCCTGCTAACTCTGTTTGTAATTCTTGTAATACTTCTCTATACTCTGTTTGTACCTCTGCATATATTCCTTCAAAATCCAAATATGTACGCTTGTCTACTAAGTCGGTAACTCCTGATGATGTAGTTCTGAATTGTGCTAATTCATATTGATATACCCCACTATTATTAGCTACTATGTCTGTTTGAGTTAAGTTCGGATAAGTACCTGTTCCTTTTAAAATTTTGTAGCTTACTTGTATTAGTTCACTGTCAGTGTTTTCTTTTGATAAATCAACTTCGATTACTAATCTGCAATACGCATTGTCAGTACTTGTCGAAATTGATGTTGAAGTATCTTCTTCTATGAATCTACCTCTTATACATACGCAGCCGCTTGAAACAGTTAATGTACTTCCTGATGCGGTAACTTCCATTTTTTGCTTATAATTACTTGCTATTCCACATTTTTTATTTAAAAAAGTATCAATAAAAAGAGCAAAGATTTCGTTTCCGAATCTTTGCTTCTTGAACACATGTCCTTTTAACATATTTACTTGTTCCTTTCCTTTAATAATTTATCTATAAACTTAATTCTTATATTTCCACACGTATATTCATAAAATTTTTTTCTAGTTATTTTTATAGCACTTATATATGTATCTAAAATCACGCTTTTCTTTGTTTTTATAGCAATCGGAGTCCCTACTGGCATATATTTATTTAACATAGAAAAAGTAATATTATGATTATATGTGTTACTCTTTATTGTATCTAAAGCCTTTTGCGGTGCATCACTATATTCATCTGTATAGACTGTTTCAACTTTTCCTTTTGCTCTGTTTTCATTATTTGCATCTGTCGTTGTAGTTCTATCTGTTAGTAAATAAAGATTGTACGTATTCGTTTTTGTAAGCACTTCTACTTTAGAAACTACATCCGTTTCAAAAACTTCCGTGTAATTAGATATTGCTTGCGCATTTACATCTATAAGTTCTTTTGTTTTCTCTTTATTTTCTATCTCTATAATTAACTTTTTATCTTCTATGAAGAAATTGTAATTAATGTTGTATAATTGAGTACAGTTAGTCATCCATGTATGCAAATTGTATATGTTGTTTTCAATGTTACTTACAGATGTATTTAAAAGTGTATGAGTTTTTGCTCTAACTTCTAAATATGTTTTATTGAATAACGCATCTGGGCTTTTTATAAAATTATCATTTATAGCCTTTTCAATTTGATCTTCTATTCCTTTGAACTTTATAATTTCGTTGTCTAATTTTTCAAATACAAATTGTTGATTTAATCCTCCATTTGATTGATATATTTGAATATTAGCGCCATTATTTGTTTCACTATTATGTACATCAATATAATAGTTACTTGCTTTTGTCTTAATCCTGTAGTATGCTCCTTGTATATGTTCTATCTTCCACTTTTGTGCATCTCCATTATTTTTTTCATATTGTTGTAAATTCGTTCCGTTTGCATAATTAGCATTAGTAACATCAAGCACTTTTCCAGAACAAAAAGCTTCAAAAGTATAGTATCCATCGCTATCTTTTGTTACTTTCCATTTTTGTGCGTTTGTATTATTGCTTTCATAAAGTTGAATATTTGCACTATTTTCAGTACTTGCATTCGTTACATCTATAACTTTTGTAGTATCTAATGCACTTCTTATTGTGTAGTATCCTTCTTCTATTTCATCTGTTTCTTGATTTTTAGAAAGTGGTATTTTTTGATTAAACATGTTTGTTATATATTTCAATGTAAATGTATGTAATATCTCTCCATTTTCATTTTGAATTTTATTTATTATCCCCCAGTAAATTTGCTGATTATTTTTCTTTATTGCTACTATGTCATCAGCTGTTGCCGTTGTCTCTTTTAAAATATTAATTGTAGAGTTCGCATTTGTTTCCTCATCTATTTCAATTTCATAATCAAAAAATTCTACTATATCTTTAACAGAAAAATCGTATGAGTCAAATATCCACATAAAAATCTTATTTGTTTCTATTTTTATTTTTTCTTTAGCAAATACTTGAACTGTTTGTATCTCCTCGGAAGAATTGTTTAGCAAGTCTGTAAAGTTTATATTGGCATTATATATTCCGCCTATTTCCGGTGCCGTTAAATCTATTTCGTAATATCCTGTTTGTTCGTTATAAGTAGCTATATAGTTTTCATTATTAAAATTAATTGTCATTTCATTTTTCATTAATTGCACCTCCTAAACTGCTTTGTAATAAGCTAGTATAGTAACTTGTGCATTTAATATCTCGTTGTCTGCTTTTAATCTCAATTCGCAACTTTTGTTCTTAGGGAACCTTACTACGTTATCGTTTTCGAAATTTATTACATCTAAAGAAAAAAGACTCGTAAGAGTCCCGTCTGTGTTTTGTTTATTTATATAAAATTCGTTTTCTTTAGTTCCGTATAATAATTTTTCGTATTCTTCAATCTCTATAGAAAAAGGAACTTCTTGATAAAGTTCCCCTTCAACATATAGTTCAATTTTCGGATTTATCACCGGTCCACTTATTTCAATTAACACCGGTGCTTCTACATGTCCATCATTTATATACGGTAGACTTCTTGTGTTATAATCTGTAAACTTACTATCCCATTCAAAGTCCCATCTCAGCTCATCTTCTTGTCCTTCCATGTTGTAAACTACAGTGCTCTGTTCGTACCACAAACTTAAGCAATCAAATGTTATTGTTTCGCTCATTACTCCTGTTGTTTGAATTTGAGATTTAGTTAAGCTTTGTATATTTATATCTTTTAAATATTCTCTTTCTCCGTCCTTGAATGGAATTTTATAAGCAAGTTTTAAACTTTCTGCTCTTTCTACAAAATCAACTAATTCTTTAAAGTTATCATATTTTAAAAAATTTACTGTTCCAGTTATTTGTCCTTGTTCAAATCTTCTTAAATTTTCTACAAATGTATTTCCTAATTGTTCATATTTATTTGAATAAGAATATCCTAATCCGATTAGGTTCTGTTAATAAACAATAATTTCTAATGTCCATTAAAGAATAGCTCTGCCCTTTTTCGTTTACTAGTTTAAATTTTCTTACCACCTATCTCCCTCCTTAATAAAGACATAAAAAAGACATCGTCAGTGATGTCTTTGTATTTTTTATAACAAAAATAATAAGTATTCATGAGTGCTTATTTGGGTCATTTTTTTCAAAATTTATAATTCTTTGAAAATATCAAGCAATAGTTTTAAGTATATAAATTGGTAATCCTGTATCATCATCAATAGACTCATTAATAAATAGTACTACACTCGTTTCATTTATGTATGAAGGAACGTCTTTTTGAGGAATATCTCCTAATGGATTACCTTCTTCATCATAAGCCTTTATGCAAGTATTGTTTTTATATGGAACTAAAGAAACGTATAATATTGTTTTATTGTTTTTAATTAATCTTTGTAATAAATTTTGGTCGGTATTTTCTAGTTTCACAATTCATCCCCCTTTTTATTTTCTATAAAAGAGTATAGCACTATAAATAGCTTTTTTATGTCGAAACTTGTCGAAAATAAAAAAATTAGTATGCCATTGAATATTTTCTATCAATATAATTAAATGCTCTATCTAGTTCAGATTCTGTCATTTGTTGCGGATAAAATTGAACAGTTATATTATTTGTTGTATTGTATCCACTATTGATTTTCCCTGTTATATTTTTTGCATCATCTGCTAATTGTATGTTAGTAGATAAGTTTCCTGCTAATTTGCTAGTTTCTAAATTAACTTTATCTTGCATAACTCTGTATACTTTGCCTATATTCTCTGTAAAACCTTCTCCAACTCCTAGAGCAATATACTTACCTACTTCATCTCTAAATAGTCGTGATGGGGAATGTATTCCTAATGCTTCTTTCATTCCATCTAATACACCTTTAGAAAACTCTCCAACTTTATTTTTTATCCAATCTCCTGCTCCTGTAATTCCATTCCACAAACCTTCAACTATGTTCCTTCCTATTTCTTCCATCTTTTGAGGTAGTCCTTCAATAGTTTCTACTATTTTATTAAATAAATCTTGAGCTCCCACCTTTCCTTTTTCAGCAATATTTTTTCCCCAATCAATTATTTTATTTATTGTATTATCCAACCACGTTTGCATTTTTTCTGGCAATGACTTAAACCATTCCACTATTCCATTAATTGTATCAGAAGCCCATTGCACTGATGAGTTGTATGTATCTTGTCCCCACTGAATTACTTTGCTGTATGCATCAAGTAGCCAATTCAAAATGTTGCTTGGTAACTGTGCAAACCAATCTATAATTCCTTGAATTATAGATGGTAATTCATTTTCGATCCAGCTTTGTATATCAAGTCCAAATTGAATAATATTCCCTAGTATTAATCCTACTTGATATCCTATCTCATAAGGTAAATTAGCAAACCATTCTATAATAGAATTTATAAAATTCGGTATACTCTCTGTAAAAAACATAACTATATTATTCCAACCATTTGTCAAAATATCTTTTATCTTTTGTGGCAATTGACTAATATTGTTTATAAATTGACTAAAAGCTTTTGGCAATGTTTCAGTAAAAAATGTTATTATTTTACTCCAAGTATTAATAATAAAAGTGACAATATTAACCATAATTGTTATTTTTTTAGCTATTTTTTCTACTATCTTTGCAATAATTTTTCCTAATAATTCAAATGCAACTCCTAGGACTTTTACTAAAAAATTTCTCAATGGCTCTAATTTATTCCACAATTCCACAAAAGCATCTTTTAATTGCTCTAAAGTTGGTTTTATTTTTTCCCAAGCGTTAAGTAGTGAATTTTTTATACTTTCAAATGCTTTATTTACTGAATTTCTAAAAGTCTCTGATTTATTATATAAAATTACTAATAAAGTAATTACTGCAGTAATTACTGCTATCACAATTCCCGCAGGTCCCGAAAGTGCTGTTAACACTTTTGATAATCCACCTATGCCCGCACTTGTATTAGCAATTAATGTGGATAATTTTGAGCCTATAGCAAACACTTTACTTAAGCCCCCTGTTAATTTGCTAACTATACTTAAAATTGGTCCTGCTGCAGCTAAAGCCAATATAGCATTTCCAAATCTTTCTAGTTGTTTTTCATCCATCTTTGATAATTTTTCATTCAATGAATTAAATGCTTTTGTTATAGTTTGCAAAACTGGAACTGCCGCTTTTGATATCGATTTAAAAATTTTAGGCAACACATCTAAAGACTTTGTAAATTCTCTTATTACCTTGCTTAATTCTGGATAAGCTTCTTCTGCATTCCATATTTCCATTGACATGTTTCTAAATTTAGATTTTAAGCTATCAATAGCGCCACTTAAATTGCTCTTTGTTTCAGTTGCCAATCCCGCAAATGCACTTGTTGCTCCGTTTATTCCATCTGTTCCATTGTTTATTCCTTCTATTAATTTAGGTATCATTTCGTTAGATGCTAATTTTCCAGCACTTATCATTTCCATTAATTTCGAAGTGGATACCCCTAATTGATTTCCTAAAATTTTAAATACTGGTATACCTTGATCTGATATTTGATACATATATTCCAAAGATAGTTTTGTTTGTGTTGTCATTTTTCCTAAAGCGCTAGATATACTTGTGATTGCCTCTTCTCCATTTCCTGTGGCTATTGCCGCATTGGTAATTCCCTCCAAATAGGGAATTACATTTTCTGCTGCAATTCCCATAGAAACCAAACTTTTTCCAGTTTCTAAGTATGTTGCATACGAAAAAGGAGTTGTCTTTGCAAATGTATATAAATCATCTAGCATTTTTTGTGCTTTCTCTGCACTTCCTAGTAATACCCTAAAAGCTGTTTTGGTATCTTCTTTTAATTTTAAAAAACTTACAGATGTGGTCGCTGTTGCTGTTCCTAAAGCTACCATTGGTAATGTTACAGACTTTGTTATTTTGCTTCCTAAGCTGGAAACTGCAGTACTTATCTTATTTAGTCCTTCGCTTATTGAACTCATTTTTTTACTTACTGCAGTCCAATTTGATGCTTCTACTTTTAATTGCTTTAGTTTTGACTCTGTATTAATGATTTCTCTTTGCAAATTTCTATAATTTTCTTTTGATATTTCTCCGCCGTTGGCAATGGTTTCATCTGCCATTTCTTGCGCTTTTTTTAATTCTTCTAACTTTTTCGAAGTCTGCGCTATGTTTTCTTTTAATACTTTTTGTTTTTGACTTAATAGTTCCGTGTTTTTTGGGTCTAGCTTAAGTAAAGAGTTAATCCCTTTTAATTCCTTGCTTAAACTAGATGTACTAGAATTAACTTTTTTAAGTGCTTTTTGTAAACCTGAAGTATCTCCTCCAATTTCAACTATTATCCCCTTAATACTGCCTGCCATTTCGCACCTCCTTGTACATAAATAAGAGGCTAAACAGCCTCTTACATTAAAAATTTATCTATATCAGTTTGCGATGCTTGTTTTTCTTCAACATCTTCTTTTTTTGTTAAACATAGCATTATCTTTGCAACATCTTTATATTGTAATTGTTTTAAATCATCAATTGTTAAACCAATCTGCAAACAATTAGCAATGAATTGATGTTCTTCTAAAGTTTTATTAGTATTTATTTGGCTTTCTGGTATCTTTTCCATTTCTTTGATTAATTCATCATCAACAAAATGAATTTACGGCTAATTCCGTTACCTCGCTTATCCAATCTGATGATAAGTCTATTTTTGTTATTTCTTTTAGCCAATCTTCAAAACTTCCTATTTTACTATCAGCTGTATAAATTAATATATAAGCTATTCTTTCTATTACATCTATAAAATCATCAAGGTTTTCCATCATCATTAAACTAATTTCTTTTTCAATCTCTTTTTCTGATTTTCCTTTTGATTTTAGCGTTTTCTTTAACTCCTCTTGTTTTTCTGAAAAGTTATTTAATACTTTTATGTCAGCAAATACACCTTTGCCAAATACAGTTTTGTACTGAAATCTAGTAAATGCATTGCAATCGATTGGGTATTTTTTACCGCAAATTTCAATTGTTTTCATAAATTACCTCCTAAACACCTGCTTCAGTTGACTCATATACTGATTCATAGAATTTATTGTATGCCTCTTTATTTGTGTCATTTTCTTCTAGTATTGTTCTAACTTTTTTATCAGTATTTCTTGCACTTGTAGTAATAGATAGAGTGTCAGTTTTAGGGTCTTTTGAACCTTCTACTGTATTAGCTTCTGTAGATGGTCTTGATACTGTAGTATTGTAATAAACACATCTTCTTCCTTTCTTGTCTCCTTCGATTTGATATAATAGTGCAAATGGTGCTATTTCTGCATCTGCAACTTCTGTTAATGCTCCATTGCTATCTTTTTGTTCTCCTAATATATCAGTTCTAAAAGTTTCCGGAATATCTGCTATTTCTAAGCTTCCGCTATAACCATTGTTAGCATAAGAGTTATAATACTTAATATTGTCCGCATAAAATGGTGTTTCTTCACCTTCTGCATCTAAACTTAATGTTACTGCTCCTGGTATTGGAACTGGTTTCGCATATGAAATTGTTCCATCTTCTTCTGTTATCATCTTTGCATAATGCACATTACTTAATCCAAATTTAACTTTGTTTTTTGACATTTATTTTTCCTTCTTTCTTTTTAAATTTCAAAAAAATAACTCACTTGCCAGATTCCTTCATCTGATAAGTAAGTTTCTTCTGTTTTATTCCAAGCTATATCACCTAGAATTTTATTTTCTATTTTGTTTTGCATATCTATATCTTTATCAACATAGGTATAATCTAATTGTATTGATGTATCTTTTGAATATACTTTATTGTCTGCCATAAAATTATTTGTATCTCTACAAATAGTAACTAAATGCGGAGGTTCTACTAATTCTTTAAATGCTCCATAGGCATACTGAAAGCCCTGATTTTCGCATCTCGTTTTTAATTCTTCTAAAGTCATTTTATACCTCCTATTTTCTGTTTAAGTTCCTTTTCATATTCTTTTGAATATTTTTCTTCTACAGGTCTTATATGTGGAATAGCCTTTGTTCTTCCGCCATTTCTAGTAACATGTCCAAATTCAAGTAAATGGGTTCGTTGATAATCTGTTCTATTATGTATTTTCACAGAATATCTATTTTTGCCTAGTTTATCTTTTTTTAATCTCCAGCCTTTGGCATATCTTCCTCGTTTTTTTGGAGATATCTCTTTTATTTCATCAACTGCTTCTTTTCCAACTTTATTTGCAACTTCTTCAACTACTTCTGATATGTCATCTGAGTAGTTTTCTAATGCTTTCATTATTTCTTTAGATAAAGAATCAACCTTTATTGTTTTGGACATTTTTTAATTTCCTTTCGCAAACTAACACAAGCTCATCTGCTGTTATTTCTTGCGTACGAATAATGGTATATGTTTTATTCATGTATATAAGCTCTTGTTCATCATTATAATTTATCGAACTTATAACAAGCCTAAGAGAGGGTTTATGCCCTCTCTCATTAGCTTTATAAAATTCATCCGCATATACATCCTCTATTCTTATAATTGGAATCTCATTTTTACTTGTTTCTTCTTTTTGTACCCCAATAGAATTTGTTTTCAATGTTGTGGATAATAGTATACAACTTACATCGTACATTCTTTATCCACCACCTTGTAATCTGAACTTAAACTTAAATTGTTGCAAAGAAGATTGTATGTATTTTGAGCTAATTGCTTTTCTTTAATATTTATCATTCCAAAATTACTTTTTACATACATTACTATTGCTGACTGAATTAATGCATCATTTAAATTTGATTCTGCATTTATATTCAATCTTTTTAGGTCTTTTATTGCAGCATTTATCCATAATTTTATTTCATCGTCCCTGAGTGTTGCTGATTCAGCAATACCAGAACTTTGCTTAGATAGTCTTATTAACTCTTCCATATAATCCTCCTTTGCCTTATACTCCTTCTGTTATTATTGATATTTGTGCCGTATTTTCTTTTGTTTTTCCGTTTTTATCAGTTACTATAACTGTTATGTTTTTTATAGCTTCTGATTCTATTTTTGTTTTTACTTGAACTTCTGTACCATTTATTTGAAATTCATTATTGTCTCCAGTTGATTCTTTTAAACTGTATGTGAATGGTAATGTTCCTCCTACTACACTTAAATCAGCTACTTTTGTGCCTACATCAAGTGGTGTAGTTAATCCTTCAACTTGAGTAATTTTAAGTTCTGTTATTTCTGCTATGCTACTGTCTTTTTTTTTACTCTTACGAATCCATTGTATTTAGAAACTGTTCCACCAATTATCGCATCTGCTCTATAACAAATCATACCTTTTTTGAATTGATAATCTGTACTTTCTTGAACTTCTAAGTCAGAGAATACAGGTAATTCAAAGTCCATTAATGATCCATAAATCATTGTATATTTTCCTGCTACAGTATCTGAGTTTGAAATAGAGTTACAAGCAGAGTTGATAACAAATGGTACTGCAAGTCCACCTTCTTTGTAAGAAATAGTTCCTCTAGCTCCATTTTTTGTTATACTGTAAACAAATTTCTCGTCTTTTGTTTTTACTTTTGCAAAGGCTTTTAAATCTTCTTTTGAAAGTATTAAAGTTTGTGGTGCTTCAACATCCTCATTTCCACCGTAAGCAAATGTAATTTCGTTTAAGGTATCTGCATCAATTCCTGAAAGTTCAATGTCGCTTGTCCCTTCTCCTGTTGGCATTACTTTTGTATCAGCATTGTAAATACCTTTTATTGTATTTGTTGTTCCAGCTCCTACAATTGATTGTGCACCAATTTTTTTCTTAATTGAGCTTGTTACTCTTTTTGATATTAAAGCTAAGTATTGAGCTGCAGGCAATTTTTTAACTTCTTTTGTTACTTCAATATAAGAAGTTATTTTTGCTCTACCTGTTTCTACATAGTCTGTCTCAACATCTATATCATGATATTCTCCACCTTCTGTTGTGTAATCCCCTTCTCCATATCCTTTTTCAAATGCTACAGAATAAGATTCTCCTCCATTTAATGGTACAGTATTTAACATATCAACCATTCCTGATACTGCATTGAAACTTTCTGAAATTTCATTTTTGTATTTTTTAGGAACTAATATTGTTCCTCCTGACACTGATACACTTCTTTGTTCTCCGTTATCAAAAGCGATTTTTACCGCTTTTCCTTCTTTTAAGTCTTTCGCTCTTTCTTCAATCATTTTTTCTTCTTCCACTTTTCTTTCCTCCTTATCTGTTTTTTCAATAATTCTTACGTTTGAAGGTTTTATCTTTCTTGCTTCTAAGTCTTCAATTGCACCTTTTAATAGATTTCTTTCATCTATCTCTCCTGTTTCTCCTTGTGTTGGTTCTTCCTCAATTTCAACCTCTTTTAATTCTTCAATTTGTTTTCTTAATTCAGCTAATTCTTCTTCATTCTTAGCCTCTTCAACTTTCTTTCTTAATTCTTTCTTTTTTTCTTCTAACTGTTTTAAAGTCATTTTTTGTTCCTCCTATTTTCTATTTTTTAGCAGTTCTACCACCGCTTTTATAAAACTCTATTTTCCTTCTACCAGCAAAAAAAGAAACAGTTCTACCACCGTTTCTCTTATCGAGTTTATAAACTTAATAATAATTTTAATTTTTCTTTTTCTGTTTTTTCTTTTATGTATTTATCTTTTTCTTCTTGATATTCCTCTTTGCTTCTAGCATATATTTCTGTACTATCGTAAGCTGGGACATCAACAACAGATACATCGAATAATTGCGATATTTCAGTTATTTTTCTTATATCATTTTCATAATCCCATTCTTGTTTTCTGACAGAAAAAGCAAAACTCATTTTATCTAACAATCCTGCTTTTATCATTTTATAAATATCTCTATTTTGTGTTGTGTCAATAAGTTTTGCTCTTATTTTTAATCCTTTACTATCAACAAGTAATTCTAAACTTTTATTTCTTGTCCTTGCTAAAATTAAGCAATTATCATTATGATTGTATTTCATTACACAATCGCTCATATTACAATTATTAAAAGCATCTCTGCTTATTACTTCCTTGCACCAGCCTAAATCAGCTTCTGTTTCAAATACTACTGCATAACCTTCTATTATCATTTCATCATTATCTTCTTGTAATGCTCTTAATTCACTAATCCTCATTTCCTTTATTGCTTTTTCCATTATTAATTCCTCCTTGATATTTATCTGCTAAATTTGCGTTTATAACATTTAAAGTTTGCAATCTTTTCTTTCCTTCTTCTCCACCTATTGCAGGTAAATCAATAATTTCTCTTCCCTCATCTACTGTTATTAATCCCAATGCTCCTGCTTCTTTTATTAAAGATATTTTTGTTTCTGTTTTTGCATATTTTATACGATTTACTGAAAATTCGACTCTGTGACCATCTTTTATTGCCTTTTCACTAAATATTGCATTTGTAAAAGCTTGTCCCATCTGTATTGCTCGTGGTTCTAAAACACTCTCGTAAAACGCATTCCATTCATCAGCTGTATATTTACTTTTAATGATATTTTCAGAAATCATAAAATATCCATATATATTTCCATTTACCATTTCAAGTTGTTCTTTTTCTAATAAAACCGGATTTAAATTTATTTCTTTAAAATCAAGCCTTGCATCTAATCCGCCAATTCCATCTGTACTTGATAATAAGGATTTTACAAAATCGCTTTTCATTTTTTCAATATCTTTATCTTTTAACATAGCTTGTGAAGCTTTTAATACACCTCTTAATGAAGCACTTATCTTGATTGCATTTTTAATGCCATCATCTGCAACTGTTTGTGTTTCTATAGCACTTTCTAAAGTTTGATTTGTATCTCCATAAAAATCATGTTTTGTATAAAAATTTCTTAAATGAATAATCCTATCATATTTTACATAGTAGATATTTCCATCTATAAATTGAAATTTCAGCCATACTTCCTTTTCATATTCTATTAGAGTACAAAATAACGGGTTTAATGGATATAATCCCCTCAGATAGCCTTTATTGTCTATATCAATATAAATATATTCGTTATTTTGCGCTAATAATAAACTTATGGTTTTATAAATAAAATCATATGTTGTCATATGTGGATTCGGCTTTATGCTAATGATGTAATTTATCTGTCCTGATATATGATTTTTAAATTCTCCATTTTGTTGGTAATGTCTAGGCATCATTTTTGCACAATGCGTTGCGATTGTATGTATGCATTCTTTTGCAATTATATTATCCTCTATATTGTCTGAAATATTTGTATATGTGGCATTAAACCCACTTAACAATCTCAATACACTATCATTGATTGTATTTTGCTTTTTATTTCCAAAAACCATATCGAATAAACTGCGTTTTTCTTTTTTCATTTCACTCCTCCTGTAGTGCCAAATAATCATTCATTTTTTCAAATAAAACACAGTAAGCTATTATTAAACTTACTGTGCCGTCTATTCTTGCTCTTTGTTTTTGTCCTTTTACTGGTCTTATATTATCATTGTCATCTCTTTTTACTGCTGTATTACATAAGCACCATTTTAAAATAGGATTATTATTGTAATTAACATTCTTTTCTATTAAATCAGCTTCTAATTGTTTCATAGGATTACTCATTGTTTTTGCTCCTTGTCTTACTTCTACCATTTCAAATCCTTGTTCTTTCATTTCTTCTACCCAGTATTGAGTATTCCAAGGATCATAACCAATCCATAAGGCTGATATATCATATTCATGATGCATCTTTAAAAACCATGATGTTACATCACTATAATTTACTTTTGCTCCTTCGCATATCGTAACTAAGCCACGTTTCTCCCATTTGTCATAAGGTATCTTATCATCTTTTATTTTAAAATATAGCCTTTCGTTAGGTATAAAATATTGCTGTATTACATATTTCTTACTGCCTTTAACAATAAGTAACGTTGCACAAGTTAAGTCTGTTGTGCTAGACAAGTCAACTCCTCCTATTGCGTATGTATCAAATAAATCTTCTATGTTGTATTTTATTTGATTGTCTACGATATCAAATGTTAGCCATTTGTCTTGCTCGTTTTGTCTGACATTAAAATCTTTGCAGAGTAAATTCGTTAACTCGTTTGGATTATTTTTTGCTCTGTTAACCTTATCTCTTAAATCTTTAATATTTTTTATTGTGCCTAGACCAGGGTTTGCTTTGTACCATTTTTTCTCATCTTGCCACTCATTTGGATTGTCTAATTCATAAATTATTGGAAGTACAGTTTCATCAACTATTCCTCCTTCTAAGCCTTCATATCCATCTATTATTGCACTTGCATATTCATATTCATTATCAAAAACTGATTCTCTTACTGTTCCCATTGTAGAAGATTCTATAAGTAACGGTTCTTCTCTAGCACTCATTGAATCATAGATAACGTCTAATAAATTTTTATCTTTCCAAGCATGAATTTCATCAGCTAATGCACAAAATGTATTTAATCCATCAAGTGAATTGCTATCACTAGCTAGTGCTTTGAAAAAACTTTCTGTTTTATCATAAAATAGTCCATTTACCAAACACTTTACTCTTTTTGCAAGGCTGGGGCTCTTTTTAACCATTCTTTTAGCTTCTTCCCAAACAATTTTTGCTTGATCTTTTTTAGTTGCTACTGAATAAACTTCCGCTCCACCTTCGCCAGCTGATGTCAGCATATAGTTTCCTAGTCCCGCATCTTCTGTTGATTTTCCATTTTTTCTTGCTTCAAACCACATTGCTTTTTTGTATTTTCTTAATCTTGTTTCTTTATCTACAAAACCAAATAAAGCCTGAATTTTAGCTTTTTGAAACAACTCTAAAATAACGGGTTTTCCTGCCCACTTACCTTTTGAATGTTTACAAAATTTTTCTATATATTCAATCGGTCTATTGGCTTTTTCTAAATCAAATACATATGTGTGCACTTCATCTTCTTCAGTTATTTCATTATAAAAAGAAACCTGTTTTGGATTATATAAATCTTGTACAAGTTTCTTATATGCAACTAATATTTTTCTACAAGCCCTATCTGGATTTTTAAGTAAAAATTGATAATATTCCTCTATGTATGTCATAATGCACCATTGAATCGTTCAAATTCATCATCCTCATTTATTTTCTTTTCTTCTGGTAGCATATCATTTAATTGTTTTATTATATTCATATAGTTTTTTACCATTGTGTTATATGTTTTGCTTTCTATTGATTCTTTAAATCCAAATTGGTCTTTTCCATTTACGTAAGTTTCTTTTACTCCGTATAGTTTTATATCTTCTTTAAGTTCATCTAGCGTTATAGACATAAAAGAAGCATTTTCAATTAATTTTTCTGCCATTTTCTTTTTATTATCTGGTAAATCTTTGAATAATTTTTTCAGTTTTTGAGTTTCTTTCCTTATTTTCTTGTTTTTCTCGATAAGTGCTTGTCCACTTAATTTTTCACGTAAATCAACTTTTTCTTCTTCCATATCTACACCTCCTTATACTACACCCCTCACGCAAAATAACTTGTGTATTTTTCGAACCCCCCTCCCACCGTTCTCCCATGAGTGCTCGCTGTGATACCTACTGGGGGGATATTTATTCACTTTTGTTTTCTTTATATTTATATTCTGTAATCATCTTTATTGGTTTACCATTTGCATATAAAGTATTTGTTATTATCTCCATAATATCTTCATCAATCAACTCGCTTGCTGTATCTAGAATTTCTTCTTCGCTTTGTATTTCTCTTCTAGATAATTCATCAATAATTCTATTTTTCTCCCTTATTCTATTTCTGTATTGTTTTATTTCTTCTTCTAATAATTCTATAATATCTTTATCTGATATATCTTTATTCGGAATATAATTTCTTATCCTAGCTCTAACGTTTTCATAATTACTCATTCTTAATCAAATCTCCATTCTCGTCAAATATATATTCTTCTTCATCTGAAAAGTGTTCTTTGTTGTGGCAATCTAAACATAAACTTTCTAAATTCTCTATATTAAAGAATACATTATCATCTTCATAATTCTTATCTGTAACATATTCTTTATGATGTACTATCTCAACTGGATTATATATTCCGTTTCTTTATACATCTTTCACATACAGGATTTAATAATAATTTTTGCTTTCTTAACTTCTGCCATCTTTTACTTTTATATTTCTTTGCTATCTCTGGATTATCTCTGTATGTCATAACTATTGAGCTTTCTTTGTTGTCTTCTTAGTAGTTGTTTTCTTTACTGCTTTTTCTTTCTCTACTTTCTTTGTTGCTGTTTCTACTTCTTTTGTTTTTTCTACTTTCTCAACAAATACTTCATTAAATTTATTTGTCTTTGTTAATACTTTATATCTTTCTTCTGATACTTCAAATTGCTCTTCCTCTTTTGGTATTCTTCCTAACTCATTATCTTTTAAATTTAATTTTTCGTATTTGTCTGTTGCTTTTACTAACATAACAATCTCTCCTTTATTTTATTGAACATTTATTTTTAACTAGATAAGAACATCTTACTATCTGCTTATCTAAGTCTATAACTTCTAAAAAAGAACAGTCTTTGCACTGTTCTGGTAATTGTACATCTATTAATTTTCTTTTCCATTTATCTTCTCTTTCTTCTTGAGTTTCTATCATTTCTATTGTCCTCTTACAATCATCTAATTTACATTCTTTACATTTCTGTCCATGTACTGCACATACTTTATTATCTATTAAACATTGTTCCATAATCTTATTCCTCTTTAGCACATTTTGTTTTATAATCTTCTGTTATTGTTATTCCATTACATTCTTTTATTTTACATCCCTTACATTTTCTTTCTATATGTTTTTCAAACAATTCTTGCATTGTCATAAGATTGCCTCACTTTTATTTGGTCTAGGTCGAAGGAGTTGAACCTTCAATCTCAGGTGTCCAAGACCCGCATCTTACCATCAAGACTTGACCTAGATATATTAGAACTCGCTAGGGAAGTTCTGTGGCAAATTTAATCTTTGAAAGGAGGCTTATTACAGCCAAATTTATATTAATTACCTAGCATAATTAATAGCTAATTACTTGTAAAAAGTTCTCCACTTCTACTGTCGTAATATTTAAAGAAATTTATGCAAAATGCATTTACTATTTTTACTTCTTTGTTCATACAATGTATACAGTTTTCATCGTATGCTTTTTTATAAAATTCTAGTTTGTTTTCTAGATTTTCTGCTCTGTTAATTATTACCTCTGTTGTTTCTTGCCCTGGTATTGTTACTTCAACAGCAATATCATTTTTCATTAGTATTGCTGTATCGAATACACTTATTAAATTTTCTTTTTTCATTTTCTTTTCCTTCTTCCTTAAAAATAAAAGAACAAATGCTAAGGGGCTTGCACTTGTTCTTGCTCTACTTATTTATCTATTTTATATTAAAACACATTTCTATATTAACATTCAATAACATTTCATATCATCTTCTGCAAAAGAATCAAATTTATTTAATGCTATCCCATGTTCTCTGCATATATGTACATAGCTATAATTCATATCACTTGCCACTTTCACTAAGCTTTTTCCTTGTATATATACTGCAAATAATATATTTCTAAATGGGTAATCTATCTTATTTATTGTTTCTACAATTTCTTTCTGTTTGTTTTTTTCTTTTAGAATCTTTTCCATTAATTCTGCAAATAAATCTTCTAATTTTGCTATATTCTCCGCTTCCGTATCATATACTTTTCTACTTCCGTTTTGGCATATCTGATAAAACTGAATTTAATCTGTTTATCGTTTCTTTTTGTGATTCTATGTACTCTATTTGGTTTTTTATCCATATTTGATTATATTTATAGTTTTTTAAGTCTTCTCTATTCATTCGTACCTCCTAATATGTTTTTATTAAATTATTTAGCCTTGTCCTTAGTTGCTTTATTTTACTATCTATTTGCATTATTTCTCTTTTTCCAGTTCCATTGTCTATTAAGTTTAATACTGCTGTTTCTAATTTATCTTGTTCGTTTAAATAATCATATAATGCTTTTTCTAAATATAATGATTTTTTATCTTTAGTCATTTGTATCACTCCGATTCTTAACTTTTATTTACTTCCACATATTCTTTAATATTAGGAATTGCTTGTTTCTTAATTATTCTAGTTATATCCTTTAATATTTGTTCTTTTTCTTCTTCAAGAATATCATTAGCTATAATGTCTAAATTTTTAAATATCTCTCTATAATCTTCTGGCTTTGGATTTTCTACTCCTAATGTTGTTAAAAATTTGCATATTCTCATAGGTGTTATATATTTATCTAAAAATGCATATGGACTTTTTGTTTCTGAATTTTTAATTGATTTTACTTCTTGAAATTTATCTCCAACTATTTTTATTCTTCTTTCTCCATCTAATGTTTTTATTACTATTCCTTCTCTTATGCAATCAGTTCCTTCTAGTGCTGATTTTTGATTATCTACATACTTCTGTTTTAGTTCTTCATAACTTGTTAAATTTTCAACTGATAATTCTGGAACTGTTTTTAATCCTATTTTATTTGCTATATCTTTCATTTCTTCTATGCTTGCAAATATTCTTGTAAAATCTTCATCTTCTGTTGGTTTGTCAATTATTTCTTTTACTAAATCAAAAGCATAGTATGGTTCTATCTTTCCTTGTTTAGCTAGTGAATTATAGTTTATTTTTCCTTGATTTAACCATTCCCCATATAAGACATAACCTTTAGGCAAAACTTCTAGTATTTTCTTTTCTCTAGCTCTCATATATGAAACAAATCCACTTAGTCCATCTTCTCCCTTTAATTCTTGTGACCTACTAAATAATCTTAATTTTCCATTATCATTATACATTGCTGTATTACTTCCATCTATTTTTTCTTGTATAACTATTTTTTCTCCTTTTTCTATTGGGTGTTTAGCATTATCTGGTCTTTTTATCTTGCAATACATTTTCATCTTTCTTTACCTCTCTTTCTTTGCTGAATATTTTATCTAAAAGTTTTTTGCTTCCAAATGTCACTATAAACATTAATATTAGATAAAACGTTCTTATTAGCGGAATTAACGATACTACAAATGTGTTTATCTTGCCTTTTGTATCTCCTTTAAGATAATCTTTGTAATTTATGTCTGTTCTATTGTTTATTATGTATTTTCCTAGCTTGTTCATTGCTAAAAATATTATAAAATATATTATTACACTGTTTATGTATAAACTTAACATCTTAATTTACCTCTTTTTCTTTTAATAAATCTTCTAATTTCTTTCTGTTTTCACCTGTTAATTTTCTATGTCTTTCCATCAGATAAGCATCTACAAAGTTTAGTCCTTTCAACTGTATAACATTTTCTATATGTCTTACATATATCAAGCACTGATTTACTACGTCTAATTCTGTTTTATAATCTGTTCCATATGTTAATTGTCTATTATTCATATTTTCTACCTTCTTTCTTACCATATGATCAAGAGTCTACTGCTCTACTGTCTGAGTTAATGGTGCATTTTTAAATATTTATATATTACTTGCTCTACTTTCCAAAGCAACTTTCTATTAGCTTTATTTCTTCTTCACTAGCTATTTTATACTCTTTTAATTCTCTACACTTATCTGTAATTACCCAACCTGTTATTAAGAATCCTTCACTTTCATAACATCCGTATTCATAATTATAATCTCCTGGATAATAAATACTTTCTTTTTTTACCAATCCTTCTTGCTCTAGTTGTTTCATGTATTTTCTAACTTGATAGTAAGTCTCTTTTTCTAAATGTGCTATATTTCTTATTGATATTGGATAGCCTGGGTTCATGCAACTAACAAAAGTATTAATCATTATTTTTAATAATTTATCTCTAGTCATTCTTTTCTCCCTTCAAATATTTATATATTACTCTTTCTACATAAGCTAGAGCTTCATAATTTGTTATCATCTTGCCGTCATGCCTATGTCTCACTTCTGATCTTATTATTCTTATTTGCATGTTGTATTCTCGTCGATACATTTTTGCTAACTTGTCCTTGCTTAAGCCTTGTCTCCATTTTTCTACTATATCTTTGTCTTGCATATCTACACCTCATGTGTAGTATGCTCTAATTATCCTTTTACTATTTGTAATATATCTTTAAATTCATCTATGAATCTTTTTATAACTGTTCCATCTGAATAGTTGTCGTTACTGGTTGCAATAAATTCATCATTTTCTTCAAAATATCTTATTTTCTTTTCTAACTTCTCTATTAGCTTTTGCTTGTCTGATTCTAGTTGTTCTATGTAATTTAATATTCTTCTTAATGTCTCTGTATCTTCACTCCACATAGAATAAGTAAAACATTCAGATATATTTCTTAATTGTTTAATATCTTTTTTTATTTCTTCTTTACTTAGCATTTATTATCACTCCTCAAAACTCATCATCTCTAACTTCTTTAAAGTCGTCATTAATTTCAACTTGTGGTGATGATATAATTTCCATTGCACCAATTCCCCATTGTGTAGGTATTACAAAATAACTCATAAACTCATGTATATAATCTTCGTTTATAATATAAAAGTCATTTGTTTTCTTGCCCCATTTTTCAATCGCATAACATACTTCTGGAAGCGATTTTGTTACATCTCCATATTTATATTCCTTGTCATATCTAAAACCAACTGTTACATTTACAATAATAGTTCCTGTATTTTTAGTTCTTTTATTATAAAATGGTATATGTACTAACATCTTAATTTCTTTCAAAATATTATGATAATCTTTATCTGATATCTTATTTTGTATTATCTTTTCAATTCCTTCTCTTGGAATTGTTATATATCCCCAATTAAAAATAATGTTGCTTGGCTTGTCTTTAAAGGGATATTGTTTGCCTTCGTTATTTTCAAAATCGTACTTAATTCCTAAAAAATCTAAAATTTCTACTGTATTATAATATTTTTGTTCAATATTTATATCTCCCATATTTTTATTTCTCCTTCATACTTTTTATTTCTTTGTTTAGTTGCTTTCCCAGCCGTAATTCCTTTACTTTTTCGTTTATTGCTTGTAGTTCTTGCATATTTATTTTGCAAGGATATATCTCAATCCTTTCATCATAATTATAAAATTTAATACTTTTTCCTACTTGATGACTACTTTCTTTTCTATACATCTCATCTTCACAATGATTTTTAAATTTTTCTATATATCCTAATTTTTTAAACATCTCATCAGCACTCATTCTTCTGCTCCTTTCTCTAATAATTCTTCTTGACCTATATAATTATCTTATTCCCATCCTTATAATAATCCTTTCCACATCGGTGTATAAAAAATATAATTTCTATCTTTTACATTTGGTTCAGCAAGCGTGTCTCCTTGAATAACTTTTGCTCTTGCACCTACTAAACTTAATTGAATATATGTCATATAAACACTTCTAAAATCTAAATCTTGAGCAACAATTTTTACTCTTTTTTGATAGTTAATATTATTTTCTTTTAAATACTTTAAATATGCTAAAATTAATCCTCCACCGTCCACAAGTCGGTTCATTTAATTTTATAATATCATTTGTTTTTTTCATTTTTTCAATATTATCAATGCTTAGTTTAGCCGTTAATTCTGATAAATTAAATGGTGTGAAAAATTGTCCTGTTCTACTATTTCCCATCTCACATTTCATATATATTTCACCTAAATAGTCATATATTTCTTCATTAAATAAATTTACTAATGTTCCTAATATCTTTGCAAAATTATCAAACTCATCTTTAGTATATTTTGAAACTATTGACTTATATTGTTCTTCTCTACTCTCCCATACTTTTGTATGTATTATATCCGTACTATTGCTTAATGATATAGCGGCCATTTTAACAAAATCATCAAATATCAAAGTAGGTGCATATTTTCCAGACATACTTGTTATTATTTTTACTATTTCCTCCATACTTTCTCCTAGCTTAAATATTTATCATGTGAAATTTTCACATCTATATCTGATACATTTACATATATTTGAGTTGTATTTAAGGTAGCATGTCCAAGCATTTTTTGCACTTGTTCTATCGGCATTCCTTTTCTTACAGCATTTGTTGCAGCGGTTCTTCTAAATTTATGTGGATATGCTTCTACATTAACTTTTTTACCTAATTTTCTTACCATGCATTCTATACAAGATTGTGTACAACATGATATTCCCTCTTTTTGATTACTTAAATGTGTTATTGGATGTGATATAAATAAATATTCATTCTTATCTTTTCTTTCCTTTAAATAATTTTTTATTGCTATAATCGCTCTTGCATTTAAATAAACTGGTCTTTCCTTTTTTCCTTTTCCTAAAATAACTAATAAATCCTGTCCTTTATCAACTTGTTCTCTTTTTATACTTATTAGTTCTGTTACTCTAGTTCCTGTTGATAATAATGTTTCAAAAATTGCTATATTTCTCAACCTTGTTTCTCTTTGATATTTCTTTGGTGCATATATTTTTTCATACGCTAATGCACTTCTCATTTTTTCAATTTCAATATCTGTAAATGCTTCTTTTACTTGTTGTTTTGATTTTATCTTATTTATTTTTTTTACAGGATTTCTTTCAATTAATTCTTCGTTAAAACACCAATCAAAAAATGAATTTAAATATCTTCTTTTGTTGTCTATACTTATTTCATTGTTATTTTTTCTTGACATAGCAAGGTAAATTCTAATATCATCAGTTGTAATAGTTTCATAACTTTTATTAATTGCTTTGAAAAATATTGCCAATTCACTTAAATATGCTTTCAAACTTCTATCAGTTAATCCTATAAGTTTTTTACATGCAATGAATTTTTTTATTACTCGACTTGTTTCATTTCCTGCTAAAGTTAAGGATTGTTCTTTATACTTTATTTCAACATTTTTCATTTCTAATATTAGAATTTCTTTTACCTCATTTACTTGTTTAATATCTAACACATTTAATAGTTTATTTGATATATTGAATATTAACTCATCTTTTTCACTCTTCATCTTCTTCCTCCTCAATTTTTTCTATTAAGTACCTATGTCCTCTTTTTTCTTTTCTGCATATGCTTGATCCAATTGATTCAGAGGAAGTATTAAAATACTTTGCAACTTCTTTTCTTGAAAGAAACACTCCAACGCATAGTTCGTTATCTTTTGTATCATAAATACCATACATACTACTTGTCCTCCTCTTTTTTTAATTTAATTCTAAATAACCATATAAAAAATAATTTAATATTTATCCATAAAATTTTAAAATCATTTTCTCTAGAACAATAATCAACTTGATATAATCCGTAAATCATTGATTGTAATACAACCTCCGCCTTTAAAATTTAATTGTTTTTCTATGTATTCTTTAATTTCCATTTTCTACTTTCCTTTCAAAATATTGTTTTATACACTCATTCCAATCATCTTCGTGGCATTCTTCATATATGCATTTTCCTTTTTCACAAATATGCTTTATTTTATATTTCTCAGATGTTGTTTTATTTATCTCTTCTGCCATTTTATCTATTATCTTATCTTTCTTTTCTAGCTCCCTTTTTCTATCAATAGCTAATTGACACCAATGATTATATTCCATTTTCCAATCTTCTATTTTTTTATCTTTCTTTTCTTCTTTATTCATTGTTTAGTTCCTCCTAACCTCTATCATGTAGAGTAATATATAAATCATGATATTTAACCATTATGCAAAAATACCAACTAAAATCTCCAGTTTCATTTGAACTTTGTTCATCAATTAAGACTACAAATTTTGTTCCTTTTGGTAAACTTTCAACCAAAGCATAATTTTCATAGCTGCTTTTCCCTTTGACATATATATTATTTTCTTTAAAAACTTCTTGCCCTCTGTAATATTTTTCTATTTGTACATCATGATAATCTACACAACTTTCTATTAAATCTGCTAATTTCATTTCTATTTCCTCTTTTCTAATAATTCTTGTAAAACTTCAATTTTATGAACTATTTCTCTATCATCATTCAACATATCTTCTCTTCTTAAATATGTTTTAAATCCTAGTTCTCTTCTTTGTTTTTTTAATTCTTCTATCGTTTCTTCTACTAAAGAAACTGGTATGCTATTTTCTTTTAGCTCTTTATTTTTATCGATTATTTCATTTATTTTATTAAATAATTTTAATCCTTCTGCGCTTAACTCATCAGGTCTTACATTTGTTAGTTCTTCAATAAGCTTATTTATATCTTCTTCCATATTCCCTCCTATGTTATGCCATTTTCTATGTCCTGACGTTGCAAATCTAAATATGTAATTCCAACGGCATATGCTTGCCATATATCTGCTTTAAATCCATAAAACCAGCCGTGGATTTTTCTTTGTGCCTACTGCTCCAAATCTATCTATCAGGGCTTGTCTTATATTACTATCTTTCGCTTTCATAGAATGACATATGTTCATTTTTTCATCTTTTCTGTAAATATATTCTACTTCTATATTTCTAACTATCGCTATTTCTTTAAATCTTCCTATCCATACGCAAGTTTCAAACACTTCTTTCCCGTACTGGCATTCCGTAACTTGCAATCATTTCAATTATTAATTTGTCGTACTCAGAATTGTATAATCCACACTCTAATCCTTCATTTTTTCCTTTTCCAAATTCTAATGGTTTGTATGTTTCACTATCTATTACACAATATGCGCTTTCTATATTGCCGTGGGTCTATTGCTAATATCTTCATCCTTTGCTCCTTTCTAAGCGTCCGCAATTACCTTTCTTGGTTGAACTGCTTTTAGCTTATAAACATATCTATATTCATCACTATCTGCGTATCTACTTTCATAAGTTTCTAATTCTAGTTCACATTTGTATTTTTTGCTAAACTTATTCATTCTTGATACTATTTCTTTCAATTCTTTTTGCATTTCTTCACTTCCAATCTTTTGTTTCGTATTCATAAATTATTGGTTCTACATGAGCTAAAGCTTGGTCTTTTGTTATCTTTGGCTCTTTTTTCTTTTTAGCTTCTTTGTTGTATTCGTCCATATAATCTTTAGCTACCTGAATAGTTGTTAAGCCTATTCGCCACTTTTTTATTATCGTTTCATTTGTCATTTAAAACCTCCTGTATTCCTGAGATTTTCTTTATTTCATTTATCGGCTCATCTGCATACTCACATTCGTTTGTTCCTTTAAAAGTTGGGCTTTCTAATCTCATACATCCGCCGACATTTTGCACATTTTCCTCCGTAACTGTGGATAATTGTATTTCATAAGCTACTCCTTGCTTGCACAATCTGGGCATTTATCAGTCCATTCTCCATCGACATTTATGCTTTTCCAACCGTTTGCTTTTTTGTAGTCTACCGCCTCCTGAAAATCTCCGAAATCTTCTACGTAATTACTGCAATAATCACATTGTAATTCATATCTATTTCCAAATCTTTCTATCATAACTTCCTCCTATATCTGCGGTATGTGGTTCATGTTTTGAGCTACCATATCCGTTAAATAATATTTTTTAAAACTTACATCTTCACCAT
>JBJFFC010000040.1:0-6605 GCA_051891395.1 Clostridia bacterium
CTGTTTAGCTTGTCTCCATTTTTGCCATGTACTCCATTCGTTCCACGATGACTTTCTTTGGTTAAAAACACTATCAAGCCATCATTTATACTTTTTTGTCTATAAGCCTTTGAAAAGTAAACCTCGTGCCTTTCACAATATGTTTCTGTTCTTTTGGTACTGTACAATGTACTTTTTGGCATAATACAAAACTCTTCATCTGTCTTTTTCTGTCCTTTTTTCTGTATTTTCTGTCCTTTGGGATAAGGATTAAAACTATTGCTTAAATCTGTTACTATCATTTCTTATCCCAACTTTCTAATAAACTATTTATTTCTGCATTTGATTTTGTTTCAATACCTAGTTGTTTACATTCTTGTACTATTAATTCAATTAATTTGGTCATTTCAGCTGTGTTATAAACACTAGAGCCATAATATGTGACTACATTTGTAAAACCGTTCTAATTTGCTTTTCATCGTTTCTGTAACCCAACCTAGACCGTGATTACTCCAAGCTTGTCTGAATCTTTCTACTGCCTCATCTTTTACTGGTACAATTTCATAACTACCGATGTTTTTAATTAAATCTCTGTATATATCTTCTTTCGGTATATGTAATTTATCTTGTAATTTTCCTAACAATGTCCAAGCATATGCATTACTGTCTAGACTTCTTCTAGGTCTGTACTCTTTTATTTCAAACTGTTTTTCTTTTTCTTGCTCTAATAAATAAGTTATTATCTTATTACTTGTTCCTACCATATAAAACACCTACTTACTAGTTCTAAAATCATTTACAATATTCATATAGTTTTTAAGCTCTATATCCTCTATCTCTGCATAATCATAATTTGCTAAAATTAGCTTAACTACTGAATTTGATATCTTGTTGTTTTTTATAGCTTGTTTTAAGGCATTAACTTTCTTTTCGCTTATTTTTTCTTCTGCTATTGTTTCTTCTATTTTTTCTTTTGTTATGTCTGCACCTTCGCTATCGCTATATATACTTTCATAAGCTAATCTTGAATTTTTTAAAACTACTCTATCAAAACATCTTTTTAATGCCATCGCATTTGGATAAGCATTTTTACAATTTTCTTTACTAACTTCTCCTACTTCATACAACCCCTGTTCTTCATTGATGTATGTATAAACTAATGTATTTCCATAGCCCTCTTTGTCAACTGTTACACACTTCGGATTAAACTTCTTGTCTTGTTCCAACTTGTCGTTTATTTTTAAGCAACCATTATGACTTATTATTAATCCTGTGTATTGCATTTTCCCTGTCTTCGTTTCATTCATCAAAATCCAAAAGTCTGCTTCTGTTAGTCCATATTCTTTCTTTTCAATTAGTTCTATTGCTTTTTTTCTTGCTTGTATGTACTTAGGACTTTGCCAAACTGGTATTTTTTCGTTCTTTTTGTTTGAATATTCCTCTGTTTGTTCATTAAACATCTCTAATCCTCCTTGCCTACAATATCTATTCTCGTAACATTGCTTCCGCATTTATATATTTTGACCTTTAAATCTCCTTGAGTAGTGTAATCTAATCTTGCGGATTTCTTATTCATAATATTTTCTAAATTATTATTGATAAAATCTATTACCTCTTGCATTTAGCTTTCCTCCACTTCTTCTTTAATCCAATTTCCGCTAAAGAACCAATTAACAGTCTCTTGTATGTTTTCTAATTGATCTATTGTCATTGTTCCATTTTCTCCTTTTGGTTCAATAGTTATTCCTAACTTATTTAAAACGTAATCTTCTGCCATAAAATCTTCTACTATTTCGTTTGTTCTCAATTCTCTATATTGATATTTCTTTTCCATATTTCTCCTTTGACATATCTACTTTTTTGTGTTAATATAAAAGTAAATATGAATTTATATATGTTCTTATTTTTGAGTTATCTAAAACTTTCCACGGTGCTAGATAGCTCATTTATTTTGTCTAAACAGTTTTCCACTAAAGCATTTATAATGATGTTTCTATGCTTGTTTTTATCTTCTTCTGATAGTCCTAAGTTGTTTATGTCTTGTAAATTTAGCAAGTCTCTTACTGTATTATTTAAAAAGTTGATTTCTTCTTGTTTGTTGTTTTCTAATTCTTTATCTAGTTTTTGATTTATTCTGTTTACTTCTAGATTTTCATTTTTTAATCTATTAAACATTCTCTTTTCTCCTTTCCTTGTAAAATTTGGTAATTTGTGTTACACTTTCGCTAGAAAGCGAGGTAATTATTATGGGTTTATTAGATAATTGGTTAGTCCAAGCTCTTATTGGTAGTTTTATTTATTCTGTGCTTAGCAAAGTAACTTTAGATTTATATAAATCTTTTAAATTAAAGAACGCTAATAGTAATTATTTTAAAAAAACAGTAAGGACAAATTTTTATCTTTCACTAACCAATATTATAATTGGATATATAGCGTTTATTTTTGATAAAGTATCTGTAACAAAAGCAAACGGATTAATCGTGATTTTTGCCGTTGCCTGGTCTTTTATCCTTCTTGTTTTTTCTTTTGAAGATGCCATCAATCATTCTATTAACAAAAGGATAAACAATAGGAATAAGAAAAAAACCTAATAAATATCCAAAATTAGTTTTAAAAAACTCTTCCATATCTACCTCCTAATAAATCGTAAAATTTCTAATTCGCATATTTCCACTTATAGCCCAATACAGTTTTCGTTTTCCCCTTGCAACAATCTGAAATATGGTTTGATTTTAAATTCCATGCATCTTTTACATCTTTTAAACTTTCCCATCTTTTTATAAATTTTCCATTCAAAGTATATTGGTTAACAGGTCTTTTATAATGATTTTTTCCTTTCATTTTTTTCCTTAATCCTGTTTTTATTGCATGTATATTATTTTCGCTATGTGTAACCCATTCTAAATTGTAAACATTGTTATTTTTCTTGTTGCCATCAATATGATTTACGCAAAGCTTATTTTCAGGATTTTCAATGAATGCTATTGCCACCAATCTATGTATTGCTGATGTTTTGCCTTTTGTGTTTTTTACAAGATTTACGTTTAAATATCCATACTTACTTACACATGGTCTTAAAACTCTTCCTTTTTTTATATTTTTATTTGACATTTTATTCTTTACGTATCTATCAAAGCTCTTTACTCTTCCTAAATTACTTACTTGATATAATCCTTCATACCCGTCAATATCCTTCCAAACTTCTTCCATCTGTTCCTCCTTATTGATATGTAGTTATTAAGCAAAATATTGTTCCTGCTTGTACTATTTTTTGTATTAATAAAGTAGTTGTTATTATTGTTGCTATAAACATTCCTACTTTATTTTTATCTAGTTTTCTTTTCATTTGTTTTCACCTTCTTTCTATACTTGCTTTGCTGTATTTAATATTGTTTCAAGTATCGTTTTTAATCTTGTGTTCTCATCTTTTACTTTTTGATGAACTTCCATTGGAACAGAGTCTTGGTAAATTGGTATTTTGTAATATCCCTTTTCTGTCATCTTGCAAGGTATTTCTCCTATCCTACATTGCCTTTTTACTTCTTCTACTCCCATTCCACTTTGTCTGCTATATTCTTCTGCGGATACATATTTTGGTATTGACATATTATTTCGCCTCCTTTGTGCTACATTTTGTTGTTTGTATGGATAAAAAAATATCAACAACAGAACATTTGTAAAGTTTTGCTAAATGATTCTTCATTTTGTCGCTTGGATTTCTTGTCCCATTTTCTAACATAGAAATGTAATTCTTGTTAACCTTAAGTTCTTCTGCCACGTCTTTTTGTGTCATATTATTTTTTTCTCTAAGTTCCTTTAAGGTATATTTTTTCATTTCTTCACCTCACTTCGTTTAACGTTTTGTTGTATGTATTTTATACAACATTTTGTAATTTGTCAACACTTTTTTCGAAAAATATTTTACATTTTGTTGTATGTATTGTTGCTCTAAGAAAAAAACTTTACAAAAACTTTACAAGTATTACATTTTGTTGTATAATATGCAAAAAGGAGACTAGTTATGAATAGATTAAAATTTTTACGAGAAGAAAGAGGATTATATCAAAGCGATATCGCTAAAATATTGGGAATATCTACTTCTGCTGTTGGTTTTTATGAAAACGAAAAAAGAGATATGAGTCCAGAAGTGATTATTAAACTTGCTGATTATTTTGATGTGACAACAGATTATCTTTTAGGTAAAACAAATAAAAGAAACTACGACAAAGACGAGCAAGAGTTCCGCTTCGCTTATCACAAAGAAATGGAAGGACTAACAGATGAAGAGATTGCAGATGCATTGAGATTTTATAAAGAAATGAAAAAGAAAGTTAAAGGGGATAAATAGCATGGAAGAAATAAAAGAAAAAATTAAAAATCTAAAACAAAGTAATAAATTCTTAAATTTTATATTAAATGGCAAGAATATAGCAATAATAATACTTTCTTTTTTACTTTTCTGTTATGTAGTTGCATACGCTGATTCAGATTCTTATAAGCATTATTCGCAAACAGAAGATTTAAACAATCAAATAAATGAATTAAATAATAAAAATGACGAATTGAATAATAAAATAGAAGATAATCAAAAACAAATAACTAATTTACAAGATGCAAATAAGCTTTTGCAAGAAGAAAAATCTAAACTAGAAGAAGAAAAAACAACACTCGAAACAGAAAAACAAGAATTGACTACAAAAGTTGAAGAACTTGAAAAAACATCTTCAACAAAATCAACTACTACTACTTCTACTTCTACTTCTCAAAATCAAAAATCTTCTAGTGCCACTACCTCTTCTTCAACGAGTAGTTCGAAATCATCAGGTGGAACTTCTGCGACAAGCTCTACTACTAATTCTCAAATGGTTTGGGTTGGTGAGACTGGCACTAAATACCATAATCAGGGTTGTAGGACATTGAAAGGAAAAGGACATCAAATCACAATGCAACAAGCACTTGCAGAAGGTAGACAAGCATGTAAAGTTTGCCACTGATTTTTTACGGAGGACAAAATGGAACTAAATAAATTATATTGTGTAGCAGAAAAAGAAAACATAGATGTGATTGACTTCAAAATGAAAAATAAAGCAATTATTGGTTGCATTGAGAATAATTACTCTATTGGATTAAATTATTCAATTATAAAAGACTCTAGTGAGGAAAAAACAATATTAGCAGAAGAGCTTGGGCATTATTATTGTAATGCCCTTTATAATTCTAATTATTCCAATACAGAAATTAACAAAAGAGAATTTAGAGCTACAAAATGGGCATTTAAAACTTTAGTCCCCTACTCTAAATTGCAAGAATTACGAGAAGAAGGATGTAAATACAACTATGAATTTGCCGAAGAATTAGGAGTTACAGAAGATCTGATTAAGAAAGCATATAATTATTATTCGGAGGGGAATTATGGCTAATAAAACAAATACAGAAATAAATGGGAATAAATATTATAGAATAAGAAAAGTAATAGGTAAAAAATTAGATGGTACTCCTGTTCTTAAATCTTTTTATGGTACAAATAAATCAGATGCTGAAAGCAAAGCTAATGCTTATATGGAAAAAATGGAAAAAGGAATAATTGAAACTGATTTGTCTTTTGAAGGTATGATGCATAAATGGTTATTTGAATTTTTATATGGTTCATCATCTATAAAGAGTTCGTCTTTTGCAAGATATGATTCAATATATAACAAATATATTAAAAATACTGAAATAGGCTCTGTAGATTTAGTCAAGATTAACACATTTCAATTACAAGAGTATTGCAATGAACTTTCTAAAAATCATACATACAATCAAATTGCAACTGTTAGAAGGATTTTGGTTACATTCTTCAATTGGTGTATTAAGCAAGAATTTATTATTAAAAATCCCGCTTCTAACATTGTTGTAAAAGGCAATAAAGCAAGTAATATAAAGAAACAAAAAACTAACGTAGAAATATTATCTGACAAAGAAATTAAGTTGATTAAAAACTATATAAAAGATACCGATTTTGAATTGTTATTTATTCTTGATTTATCTACTGGATTAAGACAAGGCGAACTATTAGCACTTAATTGGGAAGATATAGATTTAAAAAAACAAACTTTAAAAGTAGATAAGGCTTATGAAATAGATTATTACTACGAAAATGAAAAAAGAAAAAAAAGATGGGTTATTACTTCCCCTAAAACATTAAATTCTTATAGAACTATCCCTATTCCAAATGAAACTATTAAATTATTAAAAAAATATAAATCAACTGGCAGAATATTTGATTTAAATGGTAACTCTGTATATAAACGATGGATAACTATTTTAAAAAACTGCAATATTCCTCATAAAAAATTTCATTGTATTAGGCATACATATGGATCTATTTTATTGCAGAACGGAGTCGATATACAGACTGTTGCAGAATTAATGGGACATACTGCAATTAGTATAACACAAATTTATATGCACTCTACTAAAGAATTAAAAACTAAAGAAGTTAATAAATTAAATTCCATTTTAAAAACTTAGTGGCTAAAAAGTGGCTAAAATTCAAAAATAGCATATTCAGAAAATCTTCTGTAATATGCTATTTTATTATACTTTAATCATTTCGAATTAACATAATGGTGGAGATGAGGAGA
>JBJFFC010000041.1:0-28622 GCA_051891395.1 Clostridia bacterium
CATTTTTCCCTCACTTTCTTTCTATTTTTTCAAATAAACATGCATATTTATTTTATTCGACGTATTTTACATAAATCCTTCTTCTTTATCGTTTTTTTTACTTATTTTCATTACCTAGAACACAAAATCCTCCATTATCTAAAAAAGAATCAAGTATTGATTTTACTTGATTTCTCTTATAAATATATGTTACTTAATTATTTAACACAACCATTTTATTATCTAATTTATTTATAATTTTTGCACAATTAATCCATTCTTTAGAATCTTTCTTTTTTATCTTCCCTTTTCCTTTATATTTCATTTCATGCTCTAAACTAGACCAAAAATCCATAGCCATTGTTCGAATTTGTACTTCCACTTTTACATGAACTATCTGCCCAGATAATACAATTGGGACACATAATATCATGTGATAGGCAGAATAACCACTTTTTTTAGGATTATTTACATAGTCTTTTTCTTTAACCACATTAATTTCCGGTAATTCTGCTATTAAGTTTCTAATCGAAAATATATCTTTTTTTAATGGGCATACTACTCTTATTCCAGCTATATCATTAATATTTTTTATCATATTTTCATAGGTTAATTTACATTCTTTTTTCTTCATTTTATTAATAATACTTTCTGGCTTCTTTATTCTAGTATTTATATGATCAATTAAATTGTAATCATAAAAAACTTCAAATTCTTGTTTAATAATTTCTAGTTTTGTCCTTAATTCTTTTAGTGCCATTTCATAAATAAACATTAGTTTTGGAAAAATTTTATCATCGATTTTTATTTTTTGTTCATAATCTAGAAAATCTTTCATTTCTATTAAATTCGTACTTTCTTCTCTTTTTAGACTCATATGATTCACTCCTTTATTATATTTTGTTTATCATATCATTAGTATGTTACCCTTTAATTGTTTCTAATTAGTATTTTATCTGTGTTTTTTGTGTGAAAAAAATAGCTAGATTATGCTCTAGCTATTTCTATTTAAACTTCTTAATTAATTCTTCTACTGTAACAACTTGTTTTTCTCCTGTTCTAGTATTTTCAAGTTCTAGATTTTCACCTTCTGTTTTATCTCCTAAAACAACTAAATATGGAGTTCCAAGTACCTTGCAATCTTTTATCTTTGTCCCAATATTTAAGTTTTCTCTATCATCTAATATGCTACCGATTTCTTCTTGTTGCAATCTTAAATATAGCTCATTTGCCATTTTTGCTTTTTCTTCATTGTCCATTTTTGGTATAATTTGAACTTTATAAGGAGCAATTTGTTCTGGCAAGGAAAATCCACATGGTCCCCATTTGCTATCATTAATTAGGCATTGTTCGTATAAAGCTGCAACTGTTCTGCTTACTCCAATTCCATAGCATCCCATATAATATAGTGATTCCTTTCCCTCTTTATCCGTATATTTTCCATTCATCATTTCAGAATATCTTGTTCCTAGTTGGAATATATGTCCTAATTCCATTGTTCTAATTTCTTTAAAATTCGAAATATCTTCTATTCCATACTCATCTTTCAAATATTCTTCATAATTCTCTTTTTCTAATATTTCTGTATTTAGACCAATTCCTGTTTCTTCGTTATATAAAATTTTATCTTCTCCTTGGTCAGATATTAGCATGAATTCTTCTGATTTCTTTCCTCCCATTGCTCCATTATCTGCTACAATTGGAATTACTTCCATTCCAATCTTTTTGAAGATTTCTAAAAATGCATTTCTGATGTTTTCATAGGACTTAGCCATTCCCTCTTCATTCATATCAAAGCTATAAGCATCCAGCATTGGGAATGATTTACCTCTTAATAAATATCCTCTTGTTCTAATTTCGTTTCTATACTTTTCTCCAATTTGATAATAAGTTACTGGCAAATTTTTATATGATTTTAATTTCTCACGCAAGAATTCTAACATAGCCTCTTCGCCTGTTGGTGCTAAGCAAAAAGTTCCTTTATTAGATTCTGTAATCAACATGGTTCCATCATTTACGTAATGATCATATCTTCCTGAATTTTTCCATATAGTATCTGGTTGCAAGGTTGGAAGTAATACTTCCATACAACCATATTTATTCAAAGTTTCTACTATAATTTGTTCTACTTTTCTTCTTACTAATAATGGTACTGTATTATATCCAAATATTCCTGCTCCATATTGTACTAATTGCCCCGTTTGTAATAATATACTTTGCCCTGGATACATTTCATCTATATTGTTCAATTTCACTGTTCCCATTCCTGTTTGTGATAATTTCATATTAGTGTTCCTTCCTTTTCTAAATTTTCTTTATTTGATTGTTCTTTATCAACTTTATTTTCTTCTTCCCTCTCAGAGGGCTCTGGAGCTTCCTGTTCTTTTTCTTCTACTAAATCGTCAATTACAATTTGCTTATTTTCATCTAATTTGTATCTTGGTAATTCTGGTAAATCCTCCAAAGAAGAATAACCAAACATTCTTAAAAATTCATTTGTCGTTTTATATGACATTGGTTTTCCTGGTAAATCTATTTTTCCTGCCTCTTCAATTAACCCATATTCCAATAATTTGTATACACAAGCATCTGCTGAAACTCCTCTTATCGCTTCTATCTCTGCTCTTGTAATTTTAGGATTATAAGCTATGATTGATAAAGTTTCTAATGCTGCATTAGACAAATTTGGTTTGTTTCTTTTGTCTAATACAGGATATACATATTCATATAATTCCTTTTTAGTACATAATTGATAGGAATCTTCCACCTTAATTAATTCAATTCCTCTGTTTTCTTTTTTATATTCTTCTTGCATATTTTGTATGATGTTGTCAACATCTTCTTCCGATATTTCTAAAGCTAAGACCATCTCATTTTTAGTAACTGGTCTTCCTGCTGCAAAAAGAATGGCTTCTATTATTGATTTTAATTTGTTGATTTCCATTTTTTCCTCTTTCTTAATTAAAATAGCAATCTTTTTATTAAATTTTATCTTTTATATTATGCCACGAAAAGGCTAATCTGTCAATATTTTTTGAATGATGTGTTGCTTTTTTGCTCATACTATATATAAGTTAACAAAGCGATAAAGAAAGGATTGATATTGTGTTTAAAATCGAAAAAAATTCAACAAGCTATCGTGTCATATTTGTATTCTTAGGAGTTTTAATTATTGCTTTTGGCATTTCTCTTTTCGTTAGGTCTGGACTTGGAACAGACCCATTTACCTGTTTAAATATGGGAATTTCTTCAATAATCGGAGTATCTTTTGGTACTTGTCAATTAGTTATGAATTTAATATTGTTTATTTTCCAACTTGTTTTTGGTAGAAAAGATATTGGTATTGGAACTTTAATAAATGCAGTTTTTATTGGGTATTTAGTAGATTTCTTCGATTTCTTATATGGATTTTTACCTGAAAAATCTCTTATAGAACAAGTTTTATTAATGATACTTGGTTTAATTGTAATTGGATATGGTTTTGCCATGTATATGGAAGCCAATATGGGAATATCTCCCTATGATTCATTAGGGGTTATTCTTTCTGATAAGCTAAAAAAGAAATATAGCATCATGCGTATGGTACAAGATATTACTTGTGTTGTAATCGGTTTTCTTTTGGGCGGTACCTTTGGAATTGCTACTATTTTAATGGCTTTTTTATTAGGTTATATCATTACTCATTATAGAGAACGAATTCATACTAAGTTTTTCTAATTTCCTTGCACTTTCTATTTTTATATGATAATATAATTAAAATCAATTTCGGAGGTAAATTTATGGAGGAAAAGAAAAATATAGAAGTTGTTTCTGGTGATGGCTCAAATTTAGATATTTCACCCGTTTATGACCATATCAATGTTTCTAAACCACAGTCTTCAGATAAAAAACCAAAAAACGTTATCATTCCAGAAGAAAATTCTAAAAAAGAAAAACTAACTAAAAAAGACAATAAAGATAATAAATAATTCTTATAAGTTGCTTTAAATGCAACTTATTTTTATATTATACAAAAAGTTGCTGTTTTCTAATTTATGTCCTGAATGTTAGATCTATATTGATTTTTTTTACAAATTATGGTATAATTATTATGTTACCATTGTATCAATTATTTAGCTAAATTAAGCTAAAATAAAAGGAGGTTAATTAATAATGGCTAACACAAGCGAACGAGTTCAACAACTCAAGAAGAACTTTATGAAACATCATAATGAAGGAAAAACGATTAAAGAAATATCCGAGCATTACAATGTTTCTACACGGCACATATATTTCATCTTGCAAGAAATTGCAGATGAAAATAATGTCTCAAGGGAGAGTTTGTTAACAACTCCCCATCGTGAACATCCCAGAAATGGTTCTGCCAAAACATCTAAACAGGTAAAACCACAGGAAATAAGAGAAAAATTTGATACTATGATATCAAATGCAAAAACTCTTATTAAAAAAATCGATTATATATTGCAGGAGGAAAAATAAATGACATCAGTAGGAACATCAAGATTAAGAATCACAGGCAAGTATATGGAAGAAAAATTAAAGAGAGGTTATGGTACATCATACTTCCTAAAAAGTCAAAACATTAGCGAAGATGAGTTTTTTCAATATTTAAAAAAGAACTTTTCTTCTAAGGCTTACACTTCAATGTGTAAGAGGCTCAAGAACAATGAAAAATCAAGCAAAAAATTTGGTTTTAAAAGTTCTGCACACACAACAGCAGACATAGCTGATGATGAAACTTCACCAGCTACTATGACAGATTTCACATATACGGAAAATAACGAAGAAACAGAAACTGTTGAAGTTGAGGACAGCATTTCACCTATTGATATGCTAAAGGAGCAAGAACGTGAACTCAGCTCTGTTATATGTTCAGAAGAGGCAGAACATGTCCAACTAATTAGCAAACGAGCTTCTCTAAAGTCTCAATTTCAAAAGCAAAAAGCTCAATTACGTGAACTAACGCACAAAATTGAAGCTATAAGAAATGATTTTGAAAAAACGTTTTCCGAATGGGAAAAACTTGGCTCAGATATGCATTCTCTTACTGAATCAATCTCTAACAGGAAAGCTTCATTAGAAGTTATTCGCAATGAAATCATTTTACTTCAAAAAATTTCAATCTTTGCTTATGAAAACGGAGAAATTGAATTTGAAAACGTAGGTGATTTTGATACAACAACAGATTCTTCAAGTGAAGCAGCACTCTTCAACAAATTAATTCAGAATAATGTCGTTGAAAGCTTAACGATTAAAAACATTCGTCAGCTTGCAAAACTTATTCTTATTGTTGAAAAACTCAATGCTGAACATCTTAGCTTTGAGCTGACATTTGAGGATAGCACAGTACAGGAGGTGTTTAACTCTATTAATTAACCTAGGAGGACGAGAAATTTTCTCGTCCTCCTTAACCATTATAATTAACTTTTTTCTAATATATCTTTGCAAAATTTTTATTATTGATACAGTTCAGTGTTAATTTGTAATATATTATTTTTGCAATACCGCGTAAGCGACCAAACGAATAAAGCGAGTGCGATTGGAGCAACTTACAGTTCAGTAATTTTCATTCTGGAAGTTGCGACACACAAGGTATGAAAAAGTAATATATTACAAATTAACACTGAATTGTAACTTATTAGCCTAATCGTTCAATTCGACTATTTTCTCTTGACATTGCCTCCATTTAGTCATATACTAAACTCATAAAAAACAAAGAAAAAGGAGGCAATTATAAATATGAATGACATGATAGAAATTAGATGGCATGGTAGAGGCGGTCAAGGAGCTAAAACCGCATCTTTATTACTTGCCGATGCTGCTTTCAACACAGGAAAATATATTCAAGGTTTTCCTGAATATGGTCCTGAAAGAATGGGAGCCCCTATTACTGCTTACAACAGAATTAGTAACTCTCCTATTACGATTCATAGCAATATCTATGAACCAGACTATGTAGTTGTAGTAGATGATACTCTTTTAGAGTCTGTTGATGTAACAGCTGGTTTAAAAGAAACAGGTGCAATTGTAATTAACACAACGAAAAGTGCAGATTACTTAAAAAGTGTCCTAAAAGGATACAAAGGTAATATTTATACAATTGATGCTAGAAAAATATCAGAAGAAGCTTTAGGTAAATATTTTCCAAACACACCAATGTTAGCTGCTATCGTTAAAGTAAGTGGTGTTATGTCTGATGAAGCTTTACTAGAAGATATGAAGGGCTCTTTTAAACATAAATTTGCTAAAAAGCCAGAAGTAATTGATGGAAATATGAAGGCTCTAGAAATGGCATTAAAGGAGGTTAAAAAGATATGACAAATATAAATTCCGATACTCCAATGGAGAAAATGACTCCTGGTGGCGATATTTATACTGCTGGTAATGCCAGAGAATTTAAAACTGGTGATTGGAGAAGTATAAAACCAATATTCTTAAGTGAAAAATGTAAACAATGTGGACTATGTTTCCCTGTTTGTCCTGATGATGCCATACCAGTAAATTCTGATTTAAAAAGAGAAGATTTTAATTATGACTATTGCAAAGGATGTGGCATATGTGCAAAAACTTGCCCTTTTAATGCAATAGAGATGAAAGAAGAATAGGAGGAAAAAACATGAGTATACGAGAAAGATTAAGTGGTAATGAAGCAGCAGCAACTGCTATGAAGCAAATTAATCCTGACGTCGTAGCCGCATTTCCTATTACCCCATCAACAGAAATACCACAATACTTTTCTACATTTGTAGCAAATGGAACTGTTGATACAGAATTTGTTGCTGTTGAAAGTGAACATAGTGCAATGAGTGCATGTATTGGTGCAGAAGCTGCAGGTGCAAGAGCTATGACGGCAACCTCTGCAAATGGTTTATCTTTAATGTGGGAAATGATTTATATTGCTTCAAGTTTAAGACTACCAATTGTTATGTCTCTAGTAAATAGAGCTGTATCAGGACCTTTAAATATACACAATGACCATTCAGATGCTATGGGAGTAAGAGACGCTGGATGGATTATGCTATTTTCTGAAAATAATCAAGAAGCCTATGACAACACATTAATGGCCCACAGAATTGCAGAACATAAAAATGTTATGCTTCCATTAATGATATGTCAAGATGGATTTATTACTTCTCACTCTATTGAAAATATAGAATTAGAAGATGATGAAAAAGTAAAAGAATTTGTTGGTAAATATCACCCTGAACATTATTTATTAAATCAAAAAGAACCAATCGCTGTCGGTCCTTTGGATCTTCAAAGTTATTTATTTGAACATAAAGCACAGCAAGCAGAAGCTATGAAAAATGCTAAAGAAGTCATTTTAGAAGTTGCAAAAGATTTTGAGAAAATGACAGGAAGAAAATATGGCTTTTTCGAAGAATACAAATTAGAAGATGCTGAAGTCGCTGTTGTTTGTATGAATTCAACAGCTGGTACTACAAAATATGTAGTAGATAAATTAAGGGAAAAAGGAATCAAAGCTGGTTTATTAAAGATCCGTGTATTTAGACCTTTTCCTGTAGAAGAAGTAGCAGAGGCACTAAGTCATTTAAAAGCTATCGCTATCTTTGATAAGTCAGATTCTTTAAATGCTGCCGGTGGCGCTTTATTTGAAGATGTAACATCTAGTTTATACGTAAACAAAAAACAGGTTCCTGCTGTAAATTATATTTATGGTATAGGTGGTAGAGATACTAAAGCAGATGATATTGAATCTGTTTACATGGATTTATTAGAAATAGCCAAAACTGGTGAGGTTGATAATCCTTATCGTTATTTTGGATTAAGAAAGGAAGGTGACTTATAATGCCTTATAATGTAAAAGAAGTAGTAGCTAATAAACCTTCAAGATTTACATCAGGTCATAGAATGTGTGCTGGTTGTGGAGCTCCTCCAGCGGCTAGAATGATTATGAGAGCCTTAAAGCCAGAAGATCATGCAGTAGTTGCTGGTGCAACGGGATGTATGGAAGTTTCCACCTTCATTTATCCTTATACAGCTTGGACAGATTCTTTTATTCATACAGCATTTGAATGTGCTGCTGCAACTTTGTCAGGAGCAGAAGCTGCCTATCAGTCTATGAAAAAACAAGGAAAATTACCAAAAGACGGAGAGACTAAATTTATTGCTTTTGGTGGAGATGGTGGAACTTATGATATAGGAATTCAAAGTTTATCTGGAGCTATGGAACGTGGACATGACATGGTATATGTATGTTATGACAATGGTGCTTATATGAATACAGGTATTCAACGTTCTTCCGCAACACCAAAATTTGCAGATACTACAACTTCACCTGCTGGTAAAGTTATTCCAGGAAAACTACAATCAAGAAAAGACTTAACTAAGATTATGGTTGGTCATCATTTACCATATGTTGCTCAAACAGTTGGATATATGAATTTCAAAGATCTATATGAAAAAGCTGAAAAAGCTATCTATACCAAAGGTCCAGCATTCTTAAATGTTATGGCTCCATGTCCTAGAGGATGGGGATATCCAACAGACATGCTAATGCAAATTAATAAATTAGCAGTTGAAACATGTTATTGGCCATTATATGAAGTAATTGATGGTAAATATAAAATTAATTATAAACCAGCCAAAAAATTACCAATCGAGGAATTTTTAAGACCTCAAAAAAGATTTAAACATATGTTTAAACCAGGTAATGAATGGATGATAGAAGAGTTTCAAAAAGAAGTTGATGCTAGATGGCAAGAATTATTAGATTTAGAAGAGATGACAAATAAAGAATAGAACAAAAAAGTTGCATTTGATAAAATCATTTGCAACTTTTTGTTTATAATTATCTTCCTTCAGTTATTTTATTTCTTTTGCTTTTTGGGCCTTAGTAGGAATTAAGAAAAATAATCCTACTAAAATTGGTAAATAAAAAGTATAAATTCTCCAAAACAGAATAGACATATTAATTGTTCCTTCTTTAAAAATAGAATTAAACAACAAATAAAATCCTCCCTCAGCTCCTAGTCCTGACCCAGGTGTTGGAATAAATGTCATAATTAATAATAGAAAGGCCTGTGTTGGTATAATCTGCCAGAAAGTTATTCCAAAATTCACAAATGCTCTATATACCATATAAGTAATAGAATAATATGCCAGACTTTGTATTACAGCAACTATAAACATTTGCAATACCATTTTCTTTTCCGCCTTCATAAACTTAAATTGAGTTCTAAAATTATCAATACTTTCATTTAATTTTTCTAATGTTTTATCTGGGTATTTCAATATATGAATTTTTCCTAATCCTTTAATGATAGGTGTAGTAACTGTAGTTATTATTTTCTTTTTAGTTCCTGCTAAAATTACCACTATAATTGCTAAAATATTAACAGCAAATCCCACTATTGCTATCCACAGATAATCCTGCATTAAATTTTTAAAGAAGTCAAATTCAAAAAGAACAACTATCAATGTAGTTATTACTAGAGCACTTTGGGTTATAATAAACTTTATTGCCATTGCACTCAAAGAGTCACTTACTCTTTTTCCTGTCTTCGTTAATTCATAAGCTTGCATTGGTTGACCACCAGATGCAAATGGCGTTATATTATTAAATAATAATCCTATCATCGATACTTTAATAGAATTTTTTATGGTTTGATTTGAATACATTTTCTTTAATGGTATATGCAAATTAACTGCTTCACATATCCAATTAATAATTAAACATACAAGCCCTGCTAAAACCCATTTATAATCCACATGATTTAATACTGCTATTATATTGTTTACTCCATCAACTTGAATCATATAAATTAGCAATCCTACAAAGATAATTATAATAAGTAAAAAATTTAATATTGTCATTCTTTTATTTGCTGGTTTTACTTGTTCCTTTTTATCTAATTTAATTTGATTTTCATCACCTTCAAGGTTTTCTTGCATACTTTTTCTCCCCTAATGTTATAAATTGTTAAACTTAAAAGTTACTGTTAAGACTAGATATAGACAAATATGCGCGAGAAGAGTTCTATATATTTTTTAAGCGAACTTTTCCGTGGGGACCGCTGAGAGCTGTTAAATGCATTAGCATTGTTACAGCTCCAGTGGGAAGAAGTGAGTATAAAAATATATAAACTCTTCGGAAGCATTCGATTTTTATAAAGGCTGCACAGTAACACTACAATTGAAACAGAAAGACTGTATTAGCATATTATTCACTAAAAACAGTCTTTACTCATTCTTATTCTTCAACTGGTGCTTCAACTGGGCAAACACCTGCACATGTCCCACATGAAATACATGCTGATCCATCTATTACGAATCTTTCATCACCTTGTGATATACATCCTACTGGACATTCAGCTGCGCAAGCTCCACAAGAAATACATTTATCTGTTATTTTGTATGCCATCTTCCTCACCTCCCAAAATTTCAACAAAAATCTAAACTAAATATTATTTTTATTCTATTAATCCCTTTTTTCTAATTCTTCTAGTTCCTTTTTATTTCTTATTTCTTCTTCATCCACTTTTTCTATTGCGGTATCTTTAATTATTTTTATATCTTTTGCAGGATACTTTTTATAAAAATATCCATCTCCATCTTTAATTTTTACTCGTACGACTTCTTTCAAAGTCTCTATATTATCAACTTCTCCTTCTCCATCTTCTGTTTTTACAATTGCTCCAATATGTGGAAGTCTTTTTAATTTTTCTTCATAAACATCATTTTCATATTTTAAACAACACATTAGTCTTCCACAATTTCCAGAAATTTTTGAAGGGTTTAATGATAAGTTTTGTTCTTTTGCCATTTTTATGGATACTGCTTCAAAATCACTTAAGAAACTACAACAACATAGTTCTCTTCCACAAACTCCATTTCCACCAATTCTTTTCACTTCATCCCTTACGCCTATTTGGCGTAACTCAATTCTAGTCTTATAAATTGCTGCCAAATCTTTTACTAATTCTCTAAAATCTATTCTTCCATCTGCTGTAAAATAGAATAATATTTTACTATCATCAAATTTATATTCAACATCTGTTAATGTCATGTCTAATTTATGTTCTTTTATTTTTTTCTGGCATATATTAAAAGCATCTTTTTCTTTTTTTCTACATTCTTCATAATGTTTATGATCTTTATTGTTTGCAATCCTAATAACTTTTTTTAATGGTGCCATAATTTTTTCATCTTCCACAATTCGATTAGGAATCATAACTTCTCCATATTCTTCTCCTTGAGCTGTTTCTACAATCACCTTGTCACCTTTTTTTACTCTTAAGTTTTTTGGATTAAAAAAATATATTTTACCTAATTTTTTAAATCTAACTCCTACTATATTTTTCAATTTAATTTTCATTCCTTCCTTGCCTCAAGTCTATAGTTTGAAAAAGAAACAAGTATTGCTAGGCGGACAAATTAAAAATCAATGAGGCGTGCTTGTTGCACGTTGATTTGATTTTTAATACAGTCCAACAACGCAAGACGAAGTTTATTTTTCAAACTACTTCCTCCCACATATTAAATAACATCTCATCAATACACATATCATAATTTGCATTTTTTTGTAATCTTTTCTTTGTGTTTTCCACATATTTAATACAAGTTGTGTATTCATAATTCACTTTCGCTTTCTTTAGTAAAAGAATATTTATATAATCTAAAATTTCATAAATCTCATCTTTTGATTTGTATAATACTTCTGCTCCTTGTAATATATCAATTAAATCTTTTTGCTTTAAATTATTTACTATGCTTTCTAATTGTAGATATTGCTCCTGTTTATCCTTTAAAGTTATTGCCTTACCTATACTGCCTTGAAATACATCTAACATATTTTGAGAAATATTATCTATTTGATATTGCTCTTTTAAATACTTTTTTATATAGGTATCGTCTATTGGATTAAAGTGTACAATCATACATCTTGATTTTATTGTAGTTAAGAACGCATTTTCATTTGAACCAATTAGTATAATAGTCGCAAATTCAGGTGGTTCTTCCAAAGTCTTTAATAAACAATTCTGAGCTTCTTTTGTCATGAAATCTGCATCATCTATTATATATACCTTCCTATTAGAAATGATTGGTTTTTCTTGTATCTTTTTTTGTAATTCTCTAATCTGTTCAATTTTAATACTGTTTCCATCAGGTTCAATGCATAAAAAATCCGGGTTATTATTACTATCAAATTCAATACAAGATTTACAATGATTACAAATTTCACCTTGCTGGGTACATAATATTGCCTTAGCAAATTCAGTAGCAAGCATTTTTTTGCCTATTCCCGATATTCCAATCATTAAATAACTATGTGATACCTTATTATGATTAATCGCTTGTTTTAGCATTGTCTTAATTGAATCATTTCCTAAAATACTTTCAAACATCCTAATATTATTCCTTTCCATAGGTCATAAGTCTAGTTTGGAAAAGAATTGTTATTTGGCTAGGCACACAAGATTTCAATTTATGAAGCGTACTAGTGTACGTTGATTAAATTGAAAGTGAAGTGTAACAACGCCAAATGATAATTATTTTAAAAACTAGTCAACCTTTCCCCACTTATCTAGTGGCCATATTCTAATAGCTACTGTACTTTCAATTTTCTCTAATGGTATACATCCAAAGGCTCTACAATCTGTACTATGATTTCTATTATCTCCCATAGCAAATACGCAATTTTCTGGAACTACGAAATCATCTAAACCTATCCCATTCACATCTGTAACAATCCCATCTTGTAAATAAGGCTCTTCTAATTCTTCATCGTTGATATATACTTTTCCATCTTTTATTTGCACATGTTCTCCTGGAAGAGCTATCACTCTTTTTATATAGCTCCTTTTTCCTATTTCCAAAAAGTTGTTAACAAACCATTGAAATCCTTTTTTTTCCTCATATTTGGCTACTTGATTTTCTGAGTCCAATTCTGCTTGACTTGCATAATTTATTTTATCTGGCTCTTCGAAAGTTATAATTTGTCCTCTTTCTGGCAATGTCTTTGTAGTTCTTCCCCATCTATTTAGCCATAATCTTTGATCTTGTACTAAAGTTGGATACATGGATATTTGTTTTACAATAGTTGGTGTTCCTATAAAATATCTAAATAACATTGCTAACACAAGTGCTATTAATATACAATAGATCCATTCTAATATTTCTTTTACTGTTGAATTCAAATTAATCGCTTCCTTTTTTACTTTTGTTTTTTACACTTTTCTATTATACATTAATTTCATTGATTTATCAATTAAAAAAGGAAAATATTTTTTAAATATCTTCCTTAATCTCTATCTCCTCTTGTGGGAATTCTAATTACAACCTCTGTACCTTGTCCCACAACACTTTTTATATCAATACTACCACCATTTTTATCTAAAATTTCTTTCGCAATAGAAAGTCCGAAGTCCTGTTCCTCCCATTTCCCTTGTACGTGCTTTATCAACACGATAAAATCTCTCAAATATTCTAGATAAATCTTCTTCTGGAATACCAATTCCATTATCGAAAACTTTTATATAGGCATCATTATAAACAAATCCAACATATATTTTTATTTCTCCACCATCTTTTGTATATTTGATGCTATTTGTTAATATATTTAATATGACTCTTTCAATATCATATTTATCCGCATAAACCGGTGGTACATCTGCTGTAACAAAACAATTTACTGTGTGATTTTTTTTCTTAATCTCTATTGCTAATTTATCTTGACATTTTTTAACCAAATCGCCTAAATCAAAGGATTCTTTTTGTGTTTTTTTCTTATTATTATCATATCTTGAAAGTGTCAATAAGTCAGTAACTAGTTTTGCCATTCTTCTTGCTTCTGTTGCAATTACGTTTAAAAATTTATCTTGTGTCTCTTTGTCATATTCTCCTTCTAATAAAGTATCTGCATATCCCATAATTGAAGTAATTGGTGTTTTTAACTCATGCGATACATCTGCTACTAACTCTTTTTGCATATTGTCTAACTTAACATGTTCTGTAATATCTTGTATCACAGCAATAACTCCATCTGGTCTTTCAGATTCATTCTTAAATGGTGCAAAAAATGCATTTACATATCTATCATCAACTTGTATTCTTTGCTCTGTCGAAGTCCAATTCTCTAAATAAATTATTTTTTCCATATTTATATTTAAATTGAATTTTCCAAATATATCATCAAAATTGCTATCTTCTGGCCTAATACTTAGAAACTTCTTAGCTGCCGGATTAATTAAAATAATTTCTCCCTGTCTATTAAAGGCTAATATTCCATCTGTCATATGTAAAAGTATTGTTTCTATTTGATTTTTTTGTGTAGAAACTTCACTTAGTTTTTCCTTTAATTCTGTTGTCATTAACCCAAAGACATTTTCTAAATTTCCCATTTCATTCTTCTTATTCTTTTTCTTTTCTTTAGTCTCTTCATCTGTTATCTTTTCTGCACTCTTTATCAATTTATTAATAGGATAGATAACAAACTTTGAAAGAAATACTGAAATTAGAATTCCTACTAAAATAAAAATAGAAGTAGAAATAGCTAAAATTAGTTTCGTATTATTTTTCAGATTATTTATAAAATCTAAAACTTGTCCAGCCTCTGTCATCTGACTCGTTTGGATTTGTGTACTCATATTATTTAATGATTCAATAAAGAATATCCCAAATCCACCTATAATAATAATTCCTATTAAGAAAAAGATTAGTATCATTTTAAATTGTATGTTTTTAAACATTTTTCTACCTCTATTTAACTAATTTTTTTATTTCCTCATAAATTTTATCTTCTGCATCTATTGTTGAAATTTTTAATGCATTCTCTCCCATTTTCTTTATTTTATCTTTATTTAATACCATATCTTCTATTGCAGTATTTAATTTTTGTCCATCTATTTCTTTATCAAGTATTATTTTAGCTGCTCTAACCTTTTCTAATGCCTTTGCATTATATAATTGATGATCATGGCTAACATTTGGTAATGGAACTAATATAGATGGTTTCCCTAAATTAGAAATTTCTGTTATTGTCATAGCTCCACTTCTTGCAACAATTATATCAACCACATTCATTAATTCCTCCATATTATATATATATGGAATAATCTTTATGTTTTTTATATTATTTATGCTTATATTTAAAGTTTCTAATTGTTCTTTAATCACATCATATTGTTTTGGTCCTGTTGCCCAAATCACTTGATAATTTTTATTTTCTTTGTTTTTAATAATCTCTATCATTGTATCATTGATTCTTTTTGCCCCTTGACTTCCTCCAAATACTAGTACAATTGGAATATTTTCATTTAATCCAGACTCACGAATGATTCTACTCTTTTCACTTTCTGAATAATTCTTCTTTTTTATTTTTACAGGCGTTCCTGTAAATACCACATTATTTCCATTCTTTATTCTAGGAATAGCATCTTTAAATGAAACTAATATCGTATTCGTTTTACTAGCTAATATTTTTATTGCTTTACCCGGAAATGCATTACTTTCATGTAGCATAGTTGGTATTTTTAATTTGTGCGCTGATGATATGGTAGCACCACAAATATATCCGCCTGTTCCTATTACGATATCTGGTTTAAATTCTTTTATGATTTTTTTAGCTTCTCCATATCCTTTTAAAGTTTTATATATTTTTTTCATATTTTCAAAAGATATTTTTTTACTTAATCCATAAGCATCTATTGTTTTTAATTCATATCCAGCCCTCGGAACTAAATCATTTTCTAAACCTCTTGTCGTTCCCATAAAAATTATCTTTGAATCTTTTTCCTCTTTTTTTATTCTATTAGCAATGGCTAATCCAGGATTAATATGTCCTGCAGTTCCGGCTGCTGCTATTATTACTCTCATAAACTCTTCCTTTCAATGTTTTTCTTAATAACTAGTATATCATAATTTATAAAATGTCTCATGTGATTGAAGTATTGGTAGAAATACTATGATTTTGCACTTGCTCTTGATATATTCAGTAAAATTCCCATTTCGCAGAGTAAAATAAACAACGCTGTTCCTCCGATAACTAAAAAATGGCAATGGCATACCTGTTGCCGGCATAGAAGAAGTTACAACTGCTACATTTATAATAACTTGTATAGCAACTAAGGCTGTTATTCCAATAGCTACTAAACTACCAAATAGATCTGGTGCTCTCATAGCAATTAAAACTCCTCTCCAAATAAAAATAGCAAATAAAATTAAAACCGCTATACATCCTATAAATCCTAATTCTTCTCCTAATATTGAAAAAATAAAATCATTGTGTGGTTCTGGTATGTATAAAAACTTCTGCTTACTTTCTCCGCAATCCTGCTCCAAATAATCCGTCCAGATCCTATTGCATATAAACTTTGTATAACTTGCCATCCATCTCCAGTTGCATCTTGCCATGGATCTAAAAATGTTATTACTCTTTGCAATCTATATGGTTCTTTTACAATTAAGAATATCATAGCCGGAATTCCTACTATGCCTCCTGTTGCTGCAAAATGCCAAAATTTACATCCAGCCATTATCATCATAATCGAACAAATCCCTATTATGACAACAGAAGCACTAAAATGTGGTTCTAATAAAAGTAATCCTATAATAGGTGCTAAAAAGCACATATGTTTTATAAAACCTTTTCCATATAATCCTAACTTATCTCGATTTTTAGCCAAAATTCCCGCATAAAAAATTATCATTAATATTTTTACCATCTCAGAAGGCTGAAAAGATAATGTGTCCGTAACATAAATCCATCTTTTAGCACCATTTACTGTCTTACCAGCAACTAATACTAATGCTAATAAAATCAAAGCAATCCACCATGCATGTTTATAAAATTTTTGATAAAATCTATAATCTATCTTTGATATAAACAACATAGCAACAATTCCTAGAATTCCAAATATCAATTGCTTTGAGAAGAAAGCATAACTATTACCGCTTTCAGCAAGTGCTGAAGGTGAGCTTGCTGATAAGACCATTACTAATCCTATTGATAATAATAGTAAAATAGTAATTAATAATGTAAAATCAACTGGATTATTTACAAAACTTGAAAAACTTTTCTCCTTTTTCTTTTTTGCCATTTTTAATCTCATTCCTTCCCTTGGGACAATTAGGGACGGTTCTTTTTGCTCCTTTTTTTAGTTAGATATTCACTTATGCTTAACTATCTAATTTTGGGAAGCAAAAAGAACCGCCTCCAATTGCCCACTATCATTCTATATTATCTTTAGTCCAATTATGCATAATCCTAAAGTAATTAAGCTAAATATAATTACTACTTTACTTTCTTTCCACCCCGACAATTCAAAATGATGATGTAAAGGTGCCATTTTAAATATTCTATTTCCTGTTTTCTTGAAATATGCCACTTGAATAATAACAGATAAAGTTTCTAATACAGGAATCAGAGCTATTACAGTCAATAGCAACGGCATCTTCAAGTAAAGAGCCATTGCTGAAATTACTCCCCCGAAGTAAAAGCGATCCTGTATCACCCATAAATACTTTTGCCGGATGTAAATTAAACATCAAGAATCCAAGTGTTGCTCCAATCACTATACTACCAAATACAGAAATTTCCACTTGCCCTTGCATAATTCCTATTATTGTTAAACAAGTAACTATAATAGCGCTCACACTTGAAGAAAGTCCATCAATTCCATCGGTTAAATTAATAGCATTTGTCGTTGCTAATATAACTATAATTGCAAACGGTATATATAAATAAATAGGTATTATTATATCTTGCTTTGCAATTGGAATATACATATCTGTTCCAAGATGTAATCCATATACTAAATAAATCACATAGGCTACCGATATAATTAACAATCCTAACATTTTATAACTTGGCTTTAATCCCTTTGTGTTTTTGAGTACCAATTTTTTAAAATCATCAATAAACCCAATTAGCCCAAAACCTATTGTTAATAATAAAATTGGTAGTATTTTATTTGCTATATCAATTTGATTATTGGTAATTAAAAATACATATACTCCTGTAACAACCAATATCATGGTCAATATCATTATAATTCCACCCATAGTAGGTGTGCCCTGCTTTTTTAAATGAGATTGTGGTCCATCATCTCTCTCTATTTGTCCTACCTTTAACTTTCGAAGGATAGGTATAACAATAATTCCTAAAATAATAGACACAATAAATGCTATAATTAATATTGATGTTTCTAGTTTCAATCTTATCAAACCTTTCCCTTTGTTTATCTTAATTCTTCTATTAGATCTTTTACAATAATTCTTTCATCAAATGAATGTTTAACACCATTAATTTCTTGATATGGTTCATGCCCTTTACCAGCTAAAACAATAATATCTCTTTTAGTGGCCATTTTTATTGCCTGTCTTATAGCATCTGTTCTATCAACGACTACCGAATATTTTCCTTTTGTTTTTTTCATTCCTACTTCAATTTGATCTACAATCTTTTGTGGATCCTCTGTTCTTGGATTGTCTGAAGTAATAAAAGTATAATCTGCTATTCTTCCTGAAATTTCTCCCATTATTGGTCTTTTTCCACTGTCTCTATCTCCACCACATCCAAAAACACTAATTACTTTTCCTCTTGTATAACTTTTTACCGCCTCTAATATATTTTGCAAGCTTTCTGGTGAATGTGCATAATCTATCATAATTGGTATTTCCAATTTATTATCAACTAATTCTGACCTTCCTGGTACTCTAACTTCCAATAATGCCTCTTTTACTTTTTCTGGAGACACTCCAAATTTCTGTGCCACACAAATAGCAGCTAATGAATTATAAACACTAAATCTTCCTGGTATGCAAGTTTTTACTCTTTCATTTCTATCTGTTATTTTAACTTTAAAATCAACATAGGAATTTGTAATCGTAATATCTTTTGCCAAAACATTAGCATAATTATCAATACCATATGTAGTTATATTATTGTCTGGAAATAATCTTGGTATTTTTGCTCCATGTAAATCATCTGTATTTACAATTCCTGTTTTACACATTTGGAATAACTTTAATTTTGAATTAAAGTAATCTTCCATATCTGGATGTTCGTTTGGGCTTATATGATCCTCTGAAAAATTTGTAAATAACACAATATCGAATTCACATCCATCTACTCTATGTAATTTTAGACTTTGTGATGACACTTCCATTACTACAACTTCTACACCTGCTTTTACCATTTGACTAAAAATTTGTTGTAATTCTAAGCTTTCAGGTGTTGTTCTATCACTATCTTTCATTTTTTTACCATTAATATAAGTTGCAATTGTTCCTATTAATCCAACTTTCTTTCCTGCTTTTTCCAAAATTTCTTTAATCATGAAAGTTGTTGTTGTTTTTCCTTTAGTACCTGTTACACCAATCAATTTAAACTTACTAGATGGATTCCCATAAAAATTACTAGATGTTATAGCTAAAGCTTCTCTTGTATCTTTTGCCATTATAACCGTAATTCCATCTGGTATTTTAAAAGATTTTAAATCACATCCCTCTTCTATCATAATAGCTATTGCACCTTGGGCTATAGCATCTTCAATAAAACTATGACCATCTACTGCAAACCCCTTTATAGCAATAAATAAATATCCTTGTTTTACTTCTTTCGAATTTTTTTCAATTCCTTCTATTTCAATATCTAAATTTCCTTTTACTTTTAGACCTTCTAATCCTACTAATAGTTTTTTCAATTCCATTTTTATCAATCCCTTCGATTATAATCTAACATTTTCAAACCAAAAATTATATCTATTATAATAATCCATAAGCGCTAAATTTTTGTCGCTAATTTTTTTACATTATATAACTAAATCCGCAATTTGTATAGAGTTTTTTTATGATTTTTTGCTTTATTTGCCTATAATGGTTTTAACATAAAAATATTAATATATAAACTCCGTAAGCGAGTAAATAGGCTTTAGTCTGAACTATAACCCTATTATAGTTTATTAAAGAAATATCATTATATTCTCTTTAAACTGTAAAAATGCAATATCTTTTAATTGATTCAAAAGTTATTGCATTTTTTAATACTTTATTTTTTCAAAATAGTCTCACAATATTTACAACGATACACCTTATTTTTTGCGTCCGTTAATGTAAAAACCTGATCCAATTCTTTTTCCTCTGATGTAATACATCTTGGATTTTGACATTTAGCTATATTTACCATTGTTTTTTCTGCATCTAAAGTGTGTTTCGTAGGCGTTTCATTATTTTTTTCCTCTAACAACTTTAATATCAAAGCCATTCTAATGTATTTCCCATATTCTACTTGTTTAAAATAGCAAGCTCTCTTATCATCATCCACATCTGTCGCAACCTCATTAACTCTTGGTAGCGGATGTAAAATAGCTAAATCCTTTTTTGCCTTTTTTAGCTTTTCTTTATTTAGAATATAATAATCTTTTAACCTTATATAATCCTCTTCATTAAGAAATCTTTCTCTTTGAACTCTTGTCATATACAATATATCTAATTTCTCCATGTATTCCTCAATATCATGAGTTTCACACCATTTTATGTTATTTTTCTCTAAAACTTCTTTTTTTATATATTCTGGAATTTCTAACTCTTTTGGCGAAATTAGAATAAATTTAATATTTTTATATCTTGACATCGCTGTAATCAATGAATGTACAGTTCGTCCGAATTTTAAATCGCCACAGAGTCCTATTGTCAAATTATCTAACCTATTCTTTTCACATTTTATCGTTAATAAATCTGTTAACGTTTGTGTAGGATGATTGTGTCCTCCATCTCCTGCATTTATTATTGGAACTACTGACTTAAAAGAGGCTACTAATGGAGCACCTTCTTTTGGATGCCTCATAGCAATAATATCAGCATAACATCCCACTGTTCTTATCGTATCTGATACACTTTCCCCTTTTGCCGTTGAACTTGATGAAGCCGCTGAAAATCCTAAAACATTTCCCCCAAGTTCCATCATAGCCGCTTCAAAACTAAGTCTTGTTCTTGTACTAGGTTCAAAAAATAAAGTAGCTAACTTTTTACCATCACATTTATGAGAATATTTCTCTTTATTTTTGATGATATCTTGAGCTACTTTTATTAAGTCTTCAATTTCTTCTACTGATAATTCTTTAATATCAATTAAATTTCTCATTTTTTCTCCTTTTTATTAGAATAGATTTAGTGAATTTCATCTCACTAAATCTATTTTTATCAATATCATTACTTTTTGTCAATAGTTTTTTATCTAATATTTTATATTAATTTTACTCTCCTTATTCACTGTAATTCCTGCTTTAGGAGTTTGCTCTTTTACAACTATATTATCTTTATCCATTTCCTCAGTTTCATCTTCTATTATTAACTCTAATCCATTTTCTTTTAAAATCTTCTCTGCTTCTTGTATAGTTTTACCAACTATATCTGGAGTTTGTACTTGTTCTAATTGTTCCACTTCTTCTTGATTCCCTTGGCTCACTTCCAAATAAGGTAAGATTTCACTAAATACCTGACCTCCAACCGGAGCCGCGACACCTCCTCCTTGATGTCCTCCTTCTCCTGTAGGATTATATAAAGTAACTAATACAACTACTTGCGGATTATCAATAGGAGCTACTCCACAAAATGAAGTTACATATTTATTGGTATTAACGCCATCTTCTGAAGTTCCTGTCTTTCCCCCAATTCGATATCCTGCCACTTTTGCATTTTTACCTGTTCCTTCTGATACAACTGATTCCATCATACTTAGAACTTTTTCGGAAGTCTCTTTTGATATAACAATTTCATCTTTTTCGACTGGTATATCAGTTACCTCTTTTGTCTGACTATTTATAATTTGTTTCACGACACGTGGTTTTACGCTAGTTCCACCATTACTAATTGCTGACACCGCTGTTACTAATTGAATTGGTGTTATTTCAAATCTTTGCCCGAAACTGATAGTAGCAAGTTCTACTGGGCCTGCTTTCTCTTCTGCTAAAAATATACTATTGGCCTCTCCTGGCAAATCAATCCCTGTCGTCTGTAATAATTTGAACTTATTTAGATATCTATAATATGTTTGCACTCCTAATTTTTGTCCTAGTCCTATAAAAACTGGATTGCAAGAATTCATTAATGCTAATCTTAGGCTTTCAGAGCCATGTGGCCTGTAATATCTCCAACATTTGATTCGAACACCAGCTACCTCAATACCTCCTGTGCAAGAAAACTGTCCTTCTTGATCAATGTCTGTTACTAAACCTTCCTCAATAGCTGCTGATGCTGTTATCAGTTTAAAAACAGAACCAGGCTCATAGGTATCTGCTATAGCTTTATTTCTCCATACTGCCTGTAGGCTTTTTGTTTTTTCTGATTGTTCCATAGAATCCCAATTCTGCTTTAATTCATCCGTATAAGCTTCATAAGGCTCATTTAGATTATACGATGGATATGTCGCCATTGCTAAGATATCTCCATTTTGCGGATTCATTACAATAATATTGCCTCCATCTGTACATTCATTATCAATACATGCTTCTTCTAAATATTTTTCTACTATCGATTGGATTGTAAAATCAATTGTTAAAACTAAATCATTTCCATCAATTGCAGAAACATAGTTTTCTCCCTCATCTCCTATTTCTCCGCCTTTAGCATCTGTATGTCTTTGTATACTTCCTTGTGTTCCTTTTAACGCATCGTCATATTTTGCTTCAATTCCATCTAAGCCTTGATTATCACTTCCACAAAACCCTATAATTTGTGCAGCAAATGTACTATATGGATAATATCTTTTGGTATCTTCATCTATGTTAATACCTGATATAATATTATTCTGTTCCATCCATAATCTCAAATCATCTGTTTTGTCTTTTTCTACCTTTTTAGCTATTGTTTCAATCGAGCTTCTTTTAGTTACCTTTTTTAAAGTTTTATCATAATCCAATTCAAACAAATCGGATAGTTTCTTGGCTACTTTTTCTTTATCTTCTTTCGCAATATTTCCAGGATTTACTGTTACTGTTTCTACTGTACTACTTACAGCTAAAATTCTTTCACCTGTACTATCATAAATAGTTCCTCTTTTTGGATTTATTTTTCTATCTAGTGTCTGCTGCCCATAAGCTAAACTTGATAATTCCTCACCTTGAATAAGTTGTATAAATCCTAATCTTCCTATTAAACATATTATAATTAAAAAACATATAAAAAGCGTATTTCTCATCTTTCTTTTACTAGATAGTTTTGTTATAACCATAAAAAAATCCTCCTAATTTATTCTATTAGAAAGATTTTTATTTATGAAATATTTTATCAACAAATTGTTCAAACCAATTCTTACTATTTTCTATTACTACTTCTTCTGTTGCAGATTCTACATAATCCCTTTTTGGTAAGCTAACATATAAAGTTTGTTTATTCGTTAACTTTTGCATTCCTAGTTTCTCTTTTGCCAATTTTTCTATGTTATTTAGATTTAAACCATTTTCTATACTTACTTTTAATTGCTCATTTTCCTTTTGAAGAGATGATAGCTCATTTTTTAAGCTTTGTACTTCGCTAAACTTTTCATTAATCTGTGAGTTTCTATAACTTATGGTTAATAGTAAAATAAATACAGCAACAACAATTAATGTTAACTTCATTTGTCTTTCTCTTTGTACTTTTGATACTTTTACATCTTGTCTTGGCAAATCTTCTACTACTTTTAAATTTCTTTTTTTGGTTTGTTTTTTAGGTCTATAATCTGGTTGTAATTTTCTTGGACTTGTACTATATTCATATCTACTTCTTGCCATAAGTTATTAACCTCCTTTTCTTCTATATTTTTTCAAAAATTCTAAGTTTCGCACTCTTACTTCTTGAATTATCTAATTGCTCCTTTTCTGTTGCTATGATTGGTTTTTTGGTTACTATTTTCCCTAAAGATTTTGCTCCGCATACGCAATATGGGAAATCTTTTGGACAAGTACATTTCCCTGTAGCCTCAACATAAGCATTTTTAACGGCTCTATCTTCTAAAGAATGGAAAGTTATAATACATAACCTACCTCCCGATTTTAAACACTCAATAGAGTCAAGAACTGTTTTATATAATGGTTCTATTTCATTATTTACTTCAATTCTAATAGCTTGGAATGTTCTTTTAGCAGGATGGCCTTCCTTTTGCTTTGACTTTGGAATTGAATTTTCTATAATTTCTACTAATTGCTTTGTTGTATTAATTGGTCCTTGTTTTCTAATCAAGCAAATATTTCTTGCAATTCTTCTTGAAAATTTTTCTTCTCCATACTCATAAATCAAATTTGCTAATTTCTCTTCTTCGTAGTTATTTATAACATCTCTTGCCGTTAATTCTTGAGTCTTATCCATCCTCATATCTAACTCATTTTCTCCTAAATAGCTAAATCCCCTATTTCTTTCATCTAATTGATAAGAAGAAACACCTAAATCAAGTAATATTCCTTCTACTTTCTCTATTTTTAAATCTTCCAATATTTCTTTGATGTTATCATGGTTATTATGAATATATTTTATATTTTGAAATTCTTTCAGATTTTCCTTTGCGGCTTGCAGAGCCTCTTTATCTCTGTCTATCCCTATCAAAAGACCTTCAGCTGATAATCTTTTTGCTATTTCCTTGCTATGTCCTGCTCCTCCGTAAAGTTCCATCGACATATATTCCATCTGATTTTATATTCAATCCTTGTATGCATTCTTCTAACATTACTGGTTTATGCTTAAATTCCAAACTTAACACCTCTGAAAAAGATTTTCTTTAACGCATTTCAGCTGGCAATTTTAGTAAACTACCAGCTGTTTTATTATTTCTTTTAGTTTTTTCTTTTGGTTTTTGATTTTCTTTTGTACATTTATCTTTTGTACATTTTTTCTTTGGTATTATTATCTTTCGCAATTTTATCTTTTGTTTATTTTGTCTTTTGTATTATCATCTTTTGTATTTTTGTCTTTAGTAGCTTATTATCTTTTGTAATCTAATCTTTTGTATCTTTTTTATTTTTCATTTGTATTATTTTCTTTCGTATTTTTGTCTTTAGCAACTATATAAACTTTTTTTAAGTTATATACCTAACATCGTCATATTTTCTGCTATCTCATCTGCTGATATATTGTCATCACATTTTTCCCATGTAGATTTATCCCATATTTCTAGTCTTGTTCCAACTCCAATGATAACTGCTTCCTTTTCCAAATTTGCCGCTATTCTCAAATTATTAGGAATTAGAAATCTTCCTTGCTTATCTATTTCACATTCAGTTGCTCCTGATAAGAAAAATCTTACAAAGTTTCTTGCATTTTTATCAGATAAAGGTAATGCTTTTAATTTTGTTTCGAAATTTAACCACTCATTTTGTGAAAACGCAAATAAACATCCATCCAAACCCTTTGTTACGATGAATTTTTCTCCCATGTCTTGTCTTAATTTAGCTGGCATAATCATTCTGCCTTTTGCATCTAGAGAATGCTCGTATTCACCAATTAGCAATTATATTTCACCTCTTTCCACTTTTGCTCCACTTTGTACCACTTTTCTCCACTTCAATTAAATTTTAATATAAGTTTTTATATTTTGCAAGCTTTTTTGTGAATTTTTTTATATTTTTCAAAAAAATTTTATTTCATTTCATTTTTCTTATTGATAATCATGTATTCATCAAGAACTTTTGATAGCACCAACGTGTTTTTTTCTTATTAACAGTTCGTTTTATTTTAACTAACTACTTGCTATACTTTTTATAGTAATGTTCAAGGAGGAGCTATATGAATGATATAGAAAGAAATTTAAGAAAAAATATTGGTAAAAAAATTAAACTAGCAAGAACAAAAGCAGAATACACGCAAGAAGAATTAGCTGAAAAATTATCCTTGTCAGCAAGATATGTCAGTCAACTTGAACGCGGAATAGCATTTGGAAGTGCAACAACAATAACTAATCTTTGTAAAGCACTTAATATCACTTCTGATTTTTTATTCAAGGACTTAATACAAAATAATTCACCTACTGTTAATGATTTAGTAGATCAAACTTTCTTAGAAAATTATTTAAAATTAGACAATTATAACAAAATGGTAGTCAATGCAATTACAAGTGAACTTGCAAAATTCCAAAAAAATTATAATGCAAAAAGGGAGGCGTAAAATGCTTCCCTTTAGTTTATATTAGTTTATAGTAGTTCCAGTAGCTCCTGTACCTACTACATTTTCTTGTAAAGAACGCCACGTATTACATCCAACAATTCCATCCGCTACTAATCCCCTAGAACGTTGATAAGCAATTACTGCATTTTGTGTCGCAGGCCCAAAAATTCCATCTAATCCATTGGTTCGATACCCTAACGTATTTAAATCATCTTGTGCTATGCATACATAATTACTTAAACTTCCTCTCCTTATGGTTGGAAATCCACCGGTTGAACAAGCAGGCTTTCCGAATCTTTTATCAAAATGAATCCATGTTGGAGTAAGTGAAATTGGTTCCACATAGCTCCATACTCCCGAATTATTAGCTGAATTCCATAAAGCTGTTCTCCTAGATGCCGTCAAGGTTTGACCTACATCAAAAGCAACTCCTGCATAGTGTTGACTTTGATTACCATGTCCTCCTTCATATGGTCTTTTAAATGCAAAACCAACTGGTATAGGGCCACCAAATATATATCTTTGGCTATTCCAACTCTGCATAGTTCGTTTAGTAGTCCATAAGATGTTACTTTTACTTGAACCTCTAAATTCTCTTACTCGTAATGTACCATTTGTATTATATGGCATTGCCTCTGCTTCGCCTCGATAGTAAGTTTCCATACGATCGGTATCATTATTAAACACAAAAAGACATATCATTTGTTATAATAATTAAAACAATCTGCTACGCCTTTTCTATATACATAATAAAATAAATTTTTATAAATTGCAACTATAATTTTTTCTTTTAATCCTAATTCTTTCATAACTCCATTTAATACTACATCTTTTTCTACATTTTTCATAACATATTCCCCTTTATTTATTTTTTAGAAGCTTCTGAACGGAGAATATATTCAATAAAGTTGCATTTGGGCAACCTTTTACAAAAGTAGCTTTATTTTTTACGAAAATAAAAAATGACACGTTTTATAGTGTCATGGTATAACTTTATATAAATCACTTACTTCTACTTTTAAAGCTGAAGCTATTTGAATTATAGTAGATAATTTCGGGTCACGTTCCTGTCTTTCTATTTTACTTAAATGTCCTTTACTGATTCCGGACAACTTAGCTAATGTATCAAGTGTCATGTTCTTTTCTAGTCGCACTTTCTTGACTAATATTTCTATTTTCATAAAATCACCTTATCTTTAGTATGCTCAGTTTTCTGTATATCATGTATCTTGTTGCATTTGGGCAACTTTATGAAATTTATATAAAAAAAGAAGCCTCTTAGACTTCTTTTGCAAGTTTTATGATCTTTTTAAATCTTCTCGTTCTTGTTCTTCCTTTCAGACTTTCTGCAGTTAATATTAAATAGTATTTTAATAATTTATTGTATTCTTTTTCGTTCCTTATGTTTAATTCTTTTATCATTTGTAGAGATTTTATATATGCTTCTTTCATATTACATCACCTCTGCATTAATTATACAACATTATGTTAAATTAGTGTGTTGAAATTTGTCGAAGAACATGGAATATTTTGGAAAATATATTGACTTTAACTCATTTTGCTAATATAATGCATTTAGTTTTTATTGGAGGATGTTGAAATGGAATTTTTAAAGAAAAATGTTGAACATATAATTAATTTTGTAAAATATTTATGGGAAAGAATTATTTGCATTTTATTGTTATTAATATTTATTGCCGTGATCACTTTTTTGTTTTTTAACAACTCCGTTGTTTTAAATCCAGACAATGTGGACTCGCAAGAAATTTTATTTTATGGGATATCTTTAAACAATATAGGCACATGGTTTACTTCAATTGCTTTGTTTTTTACTGCTTTATGGTCTATGTATCAATACACTAAAAACAGAATTTCAAAGCAACAAGAAAAAGCTTCTGAAATAGCCCAAGATTTTTCTAACACACTTATCGAAAAAATGGGAATTATTTCAGATGTGTTAATGCCAAATAATGAAATTCAAAAAATGATTAGTAAAATAGTAAAATCAAAGAGGCTTAATCAGTTTACTACATTAGAAATTAGAAATATTTTAGGAGATGAAAAATGCTTTGAAAAATGTAATAAAATAATTCATTCAAAAAGAACTCAAAAGAGATATGATGCAATTTTAAAACAGCGATACAACGATGTCGAAAAATCTCGATTTGATAGTTACTTTCCACTTTTAGTAGAGAATACTTTAAATCATCTCGAGGCAGTTTGTATAAATATAAGCAGTCAAGCCGCTGGATCACAATTTATATACGATTCTCTTCATCAATCGTTTTTACAAACAGTAGAAATACTGTCTATAAAAATTTCTAGCAATAATCACAATAATGTAGATAAATATTACACTAACATTATTCAAGTTTATGATATGTGGAATAAACAAAAAACAAAAGACATTCAAAAATTAAGAAAAACTCAAAACAAAATTAATAAATTAGATAACAAAGCAAAAAAAGAAATTAATAATCTTTTAAGTAAAAAATCGAGTAGAGTAGAAAATTTTAATGAAATTTATTAAAATTTCATCCCCTCTC
>JBJFFC010000042.1:0-3346 GCA_051891395.1 Clostridia bacterium
ATGGTGGTCGCTATAGGGCTCGAACCTATGACCCCCTGCTTGTAAGGCAGATGCTCTCCCAGCTGAGCTAAGCGACCGTGTGTCCTTTCGACAAGATTTATTATACTAATTTTTTTTATAGTTGTCAATACATTTTTTAAAATTTTTTTATTTTTTAAAATTTTTCGTTTCATTTACAAGTTTTCAACTGCTAAATTAATATTTATTTCATTTTCCTTAACCAGAATATTTATATAAGAATTGCTTTGGACATCTAACTCTTCTTTTTTTAATTCAAAATCTTCTTTAATATTTTCATTTAAATTATCCTGTATTTCTAATACGTTATAATCTATTGTATCACTCTTTATTCTTTCTATCTTCTCAATAGTTTTAGAGTTAATATCAATTTTTACCCTGATTATATCTTCTTTTTCTTGCAAAGGTGTATATTCCAAAATAGTTTTTCCTTCATCTAATTTCTTTAATTGATAATTTATTTGTGTCAATTTCATATCTTTTATTAGATTATTTACGTTTTGATTTAATTCATTCTTTAAATTGTTTATTTCTAAAAGATCAGAATTTAATTTTGGATATTTTGAAACATCAATTTCTTCACTCTCGGTTTGTGAATTTTGATCAAATTCTAAATTAATTTCATTGGAATCTACCTTTGAATCTACCTTTACATAGAAAAAATAATATATAAGAACTACTACTAATATGATTAATAATGGTACTGTATATATTATATTATATCTCTTACTTTTTAGTTTCATTCTTTTACCTGAATGCATTTTTCCTCCTTTTTGTATAAATACTAATTTGTTGTTTTATTTTCAATATAACTCCAAATAGGTTTTTAATAATATTTAATACCACAAGGTAGAAATAAATTCCTACCTTGTGGTTAATAACAGAATTATACTTTATTCATTTACTTCATAATTTATAGTGTTTGTATTTCCTGCTTTATCTTGGATATTTACAGAAAGTCTATCTCCATATTCAACTTCTTTTGTAAATACTTTATCCGTACTTCTTACCCATTCATCGCCAATGTCTTTGATTGATTCATCTGCTGTTAGAGTTGCTATTATTTTTCCACTTTCTGAATCTTCTGAAATTGTTATTTGAGCTGTTGGTGCTATCTTGTCAATTCTTTTTACTTCAAAATGTATTGTATTTTTATTTCCTATTTTGTCTACTATCTCTAAATCATGTTTTCCATTTTCTGAATATACTTTTGTAAATGTTCTATCATTTACTCTATTCCATCCTTCAATATCTCTTATTGTCTCATTTGCTGTCAATGTTACTATTACATCTTGATTTGTTAGTTCAGCTCCGTTATTATTTGAGAATGTTACTGTTGCTTCTGGTGCTTCTCTATCAATTCTTTTCACTTCATAGTTTATCGTGTTTTTGTTTCCTGCTTTATCTTCGATTTCTACACTGTATTTTCCATTTTCTGAGTATACTTTTGTAAATGTTTTATCATCTACTCTAGTCCATCCATCTCCAATGTCTTTGATTGATTCATTTGCTGTTAATGTTACTGTTACATCTTCTTGTGTTAAAGCTGCTCCATTATTATTTGAGAATGTTGCTGTTGCTTCTGGTGCCACTTTATCAATTCTTTTTACCTCATATTTAATAATAGATTTATTTCCAGCTTTGTCTTCAATCTCCACACTATATTTTCCATTTTCTGAATATATTTTGGTAAATGTTTTATCATCTACTCTTATCCATCCATCTCCCATATCTTTGATTGATTCATTTGCTGTTAATGTTACTGTTACATCTTGATTTGTTAATTGATTTCCATTATTGTTTGAGAATGTTACCGTCGCTGTTGGTGCTACGCTATCAATATTCGTAATTGTAAAAGTTACAGATCCTTCATTTCCTGCCATATCTTTAAAGGTTACTGTATGTTCTTTATTAGAATAATATGCTTTAGAATAAGTATTTTCTTGTCCTGCTACTGGATAGAATCCTTGTGGTAATGTTGTTTCATCTATTTTTTCACTAAATTTTAGAGTAACAAATAATTTGTTAGTTGGTTCTGTTGTACTAAAACTTACTTCTGCTGTTGGAATTATTGTGTCTTGTACGATTATTGTTCTTATTACGTATTCATGTCTTAAATCTAATGCATCCACACCTTTATTTCCAGCTACATCTGTATATTCATACACAACTTTATAAGTTCCTAATTTTGTTGTGTCTACTTTATCTACTTTTCCTACAAAATTACCATTTACAGAATAATTAATGTAAGATGGTTGTAGATCTGTTATTGTTTCATCAACATTATCTATTACAGTCGCTCCTAATTCTTTATAAGTATCAATTCCTGCTTCTAATGTTATATTTTTATCTCCGTTTAATTTTAACAAAGGAGCTGTTGTGTCTACTACTTCTACAGTTCTTATTACATATTCATGTCTTGCATCTGCTGCATCTATACCTTTATTTCCAGCCTCATCTGTATATTCGTATACTACTTTATAAGTTCCTAATTTCTTTGTATCTACTTTATCTACTTTTCCTATGAACTTACCATTTACTGAATAATGAATATAAGATGGTTGTAAAGCTGTTATAGTTTCATCAACATTATCTGTTACTGTTGCTCCTAGTTCTTCGTAAGTATCAATTCCTGCTTCTAGCATTATTGTTTTATCACCATTTAATTCTATTGTTGGTGCTGTTGTATCTACAACATATACAAATCTTATAACACTTGTTGAATTTTTATTATCTGCATTTACACCTTTATTTCCAGCTGTATCTGTATATGTGTAAGATACTTTATATAATCCTATTTTATTTGTATCTACACTATCAACTTTTGTTGAAAAAGCATATTTTCCTGTTTCTTTATTATATGTGTAATAGTGTATTAAGTCAGGTTGTAAATTATCTATTGTTTCATCTATATTATCTGTTACAGTTGCTCCTAATTCTTCGTATGTGTCAATTCCTGCTTCTAGCGTTATTTCTTTATTTCCATTTATTTTTATTACTGGTGCTTCATTATCATATACAAATTCATATGTTGTTTCATTTCCTGCTACATCTTTTAATGTAATTGTATTTTTTCCATATACTAATCTTGATTTTATATTATTAAAGTTTGCATCTGACCAGTTATTTACTGTAAATGTTGTATATTCTCCGTCATTGATTTTATATGCTACAACTCCATATTCATCATATAGTTTAAAGCTTACATTTGAGAATATATTTCTATCTTTATCTCCTACATATCCATCTACTACTGTGATTGTTGGAGCTTTGTTATCATATACAAATTCATATGTTGTTTCATTTCCTGCTACATCTTTTAATGTAA
>JBJFFC010000042.1:3446-6544 GCA_051891395.1 Clostridia bacterium
TATTATTAAAGTTTGCATCTGACCAGTTATTTACTGTAAATGTTGTATATTCTCCATCATTGATTTTATATGCTACAACTCCATTCTCATCATATAATTTAAAGCTTACATTTGAGAATATATTTCTATCTTTATCTCCAATATATCCATCTTTTACTGTTATTTGTGGTGGTATTTTATCCACAATTGTAGTACTCACTTTGTTTGTCTCAGCCTCATTTACTTTTACAACATTTTCAATTACATAGTCTTTTTCATATTTATTTACTTTCACAGTATATGAATATTCTACTTTTTCCAAAGCTTCTAATGTTTTATTCCAGTTAATTGTTTTATCTGTTACATCTAATCCTTCTGTTTCTAATTGTGTATTTTCTGGAATTGTTGCTTCTACTTTAATTTCTGCTGGTATATTGGCTGTGTTCTCGACAGAAACTGTATAGGTTAATGTTTCATTTTTACTAACTTCTGTTTTATCTACCGTTAACGTAGCTTTTAGTATTGGAGTTTGAATTGTTTCTGTTTCTTTTCCTTCAACAACCGCATTTGCTGAAATTACTCCTTCTTCTGCTATTACTTTTACTGTAAATTTAACAGTTTTTTCTGTGTTGACATCCACTTTCCAAGATATCTTTCCATTTTCACAAATCCCATTATCACTTATGCTATCTGCCACTAATTCTGTGCCTTCTGGAATTAATGCAGATACATTAAGTTGATTTACTATCTCAGCATTTTGATTTGTTATTTTTATTTCATATGTAATTTCAGCTCCACTTAAAATTCCATTTAAATTACTTGCTGTAATCTCTTTATCAATTTGTGGTAAATTACTACTTAAATTTGAAACTGCATTTATATCTACATTGATATCTTCTTGATTAAATCCTAGAAGAACCGTTTTATTTTCTACTAATTGTGTTTCTGTTCTAGTTGTTGTGTTTTCTTGTAATCCTACATTTGCATTTGTAGTTTGTGTACCATTTGTTCCATCATTTTCTATTTGCATTGCAGGAGTTGTTTGTGTCGTAGCAACTTCTGTAGTATCATTGGTTTGCTCTTCACTAGTTTGTTCACTTTGTGTATCTCCTGATGGTACCGTTGTCTGTGTTGTTCCTTCTTCATTTTTTTGTTCTTGAGTATTCTTTTGCTCACTTGCAGTCATACTATCAAGCTCAGCAGCTTGTGTTTTGTCATTTCCCTTGATAAAGAAAAATGTACTGATTGAAGCGATAGCAAAAAGTATAACAGCTATAATAGCTATAATAACAATTCTTTTGGTTCTATAATCTAATCTACTTTTCATTATTCTCCCCCCACTTTTTATACTTCCTTGGCTTTTATAATAAGCCTATTTTTATTTCCATTTGTACATGTAACTAATGTAATTTCTTTTATCCCTTCTTCTGTGCTATTTACAATACTTACATCATTTGGATCGGTAACATATTTATTAAATATTTCGTATGTTATAGAATGATTATTCAAATCTAAAATGGTAATTTTATCTCCAATTTCTAAGTCTTTTAACTTGCCAAACATAGTTCCGTCAAAATTATTATGTCCAGCTAAAGTCACGTTACCTTCTTGATTCAATTTATCTCCATAGAATTTTGTGATCGACTTTTTCATAGAATCTTCATTGTTTACATTCAATATTGGATATAATAAGTTTATTTTTTCTATTTTAATGATTCCAATCACTTGATATCCTTCATATTCAATATAAGGCATCTCTCTATTTTCATCTGTATTTAAGTCTCCTAATTGACTATTTATTTCAGATATCAAATTGTCTTTTTTCTTCTCATTTTGATAATTTTCCATATATTTATTAAATATTATTACAGATATAACAATAGCAACTATTACTAATACTAGTATTATTACATTACATACCTTTTTCATAAGCTCTATTTCCTCTTATTTGTGCTTGATATTTTTCTTCTTACTAGTAACATAACTATAATTGCAATTATAATAACAGCTAAAACCACACATAATGCTATAGTTTCATCATATGTAACTGGCAATTTACTTTTTACTTCTACCGTTACATTTTTTTCTTCTGTATTTGTTACTTCTTTCTTATAGGCAGTCAAAACTTGAAAATCTATTTGACCATTTTCATCTTTTAACCATAATATATATTTTTGATTTTCTTTCGCATCATATGGTTTATCTATTTCTAAATTTGTAGCTTCAATCCATTTAGAATTGCTTACATCTGTAAGTAATTTATTATATAAATCATATAATTCTCCATATGTTTCTATCTTTGTGTATGTATTTGTATCATCTGTATATTTTGATACCTCATCGACTAATTCTAGTAATCTTTGATAATCTTCTGATGAAGCAACAGCATACATTTCATAATAATATTTTTTTGAAGTATCACCGTTGATTTTGATTTTATCTTCATCTGCATCAGAATTTACAGTTATTTTATTTGTGATATTTTTAATGGATTGTAATTGTTCTTCTGTTTTTGATGTTCCTAAATTAACTTGGACACCATTTAGAATAATCTGACTATTTTCTTTTACCCATAGATATGTGATATTTTGATTAAAATAAGTTGACTTTAATGTTTCATCTACATATGCTATGTTATTTCCTTGATTGTCTTCTATTGAACTAATATAGTCTAAATTAGTTCCATTGTTTTCTTTTGAAAAAGCAAATTCAAATTTTGAATTTAAAACTTCTTTGATATAAAGAAAATAAGTGGTTTCATCTTTTTTTATCGACAAAACTTCTTCATTCGCATTTGCCAATATTTTAGTTCCCATCATTGGCAATAACATTAACATAATCATAGTAACCACTATAATTTTATACGTTAACCTTTTCAATGTTTTACCCCCTTTAAACAACTTTCCCCTTTATAGTTGTTTCTAATTTTTAAGACTTATTCCTATATAATTCCAATACAGGAAATATCCTTCCTTATTTGGAAAAATATGTAATAAGAAATACATTCTATTTATATCACAATATTTGTTATATTTCAATAGAAATGATCAAAAATTATCATTTATATTTGTAGGTTAGTCAATCATATGTCACACTTTTTTGAAAAATATATGCTTTGA
>JBJFFC010000043.1:0-27498 GCA_051891395.1 Clostridia bacterium
TCTTTCAATATTTTATTTTCAATTTACGTGTGACATATCTATTTTAAACCTATAATTGCTAATAAATTGACCTTTTGTTACTTCATTAGCTAAAAGTCACACATAAAAAATATAGTACAGATATACAACTATAAAAGGATATTTTAGGAAAATCTCAAATTTATTTTTGAGAAGTGCCTAAAATATCCTTTTAACATTTCTATTATAAACATTCCAACAAATTAACTAAATAATTTTTTCCATACTTATTAAATTATTCAGCTTTTTTGTCTTCTTTTTCTTCTTTAACTGGCTCAGCTTTCACATCTTCAACTGCTTCTTCTTTTACAGTATCTACAGTTTCTTGAACAGTAACATTTTCTGTTTCTACAGCTGGTGCTTCTTCTGGAGCAGCCTCTACTGGAACTTCCTCAGTTTCAACTACTGGCTCTTCTGTTAAATCTTCTTTAACGATAATTTCTTTATCTTCGATTCTAGCTCCTATTTGTTCTTTTGTCTTAGCAGCTTTACCAACTCTATCTCTTAAGTAGAATAATCTAGCTCTTCTTGCTTTACCTACTCTTACTAATTCTACCTTTTCAACTAGTGGTGAATGTACTAAGAAAGTTTTTTCAACACCTACACCGTAAGATATTTTTCTTACAGTAAATGTTTGATTAACTCCTCCACCTTGTACTTTTATAATAATTCCTTCAAATACTTGGATTCTTTCTTTATTTCCTTCTTTGATTCTTACATGTACTTTAACTGTATTACCAACTCTTAATTCTGGTATTTTATTTTTCAATTGTTCGTGTTCAATAGATTTTATAATATCCATTTTAGAATTTCCTCCTTTTTTCTATTTTCTGAGCGGTGCATCTAAATCATGCACTTCCTTTTTAAGACTACCTGTTTTTATTTTTGCTTTACTTTAGCAAATCAGGTCTTTTCTTTTTTGTTATTTCTAAAGATTTTTCTCTTCGCCATTTTTTTATATTTTCATGGTGTCCTGAAAGTAGTATATCTGGTACTTTTTCTCCTTCAAAAATTTCAGGTCTTGTGTATTGTGGATATTCTAGAAGTCCATTTGAAAAACTTTCTTCTACAATAGATTCATCTTTTAATACACCTTTTACATATCTTGATACACTATCTATTAACACCATTGCTGGAATTTCTCCACCTGTTAATATATAATCACCAATTGATATTTCTTCGTCCACAATTTTATCAAGTACTCTTTGATCGATTCCTTCATAATGTCCACAAAGTATAATTAAATGTTTTTGCTTAGATAAATCTTCTACTGTTTTCTGGTCAAGTTTTTTTCCTTGTGGTGACATATAAACCACTTTTGCCTCTTCTGTTTTTACAGATTGAAAAGCCCTATATACTACATCTGGCATGATTACCATACCAGCTCCGCCACCATATGGAGTATCATCAACTTTTTTATGTTTATTATTTGAAAAGTCTCTAATATTTACTAAATTAATATCTATTAGTTCTTTTTCCACTGCTCTTCCTATTACGCTTTGTTTTAAGCTATCAAACATTTCTGGGAAGAGTGTTAAAACATCAAATTTCATCTTTTTCTCCCTTAAACTAGTCCAGATATCAAATGAACTATCATCTTTTTATTTTCCATATCAATTTGCTTTATTACTTCGCCAATTGCCGGTAAAAGAATTTGTTTTCCTAGTTCATTCTTTACTACATATATATCATTACTTCCTGTATTAAAAATATCCTCTAGCTTTCCAAGTAACTCTCCTTCTTCGGTATAAACTTCCAATCCAATCATATCTACTATGTAATAAGTTCCTTCTTCAAGAGGTTCTTCCTTTTCTCTATCAACGATTAGGTAACTTTCACGTAATAGATTTGCTTCTTCAAGGGTATTTATTCCTTTAAATTTGATTAATACCATGTCTTTATGATACTTTACTTCTTCTATTTCATATTCTTTTCTACTTTTCTTATTTTCGATATATATTTTTTCTAATTTATCAAATCTTCTTACATTTTCTGTAAAAGGTTTTACTTTTACCATACCTTTTATACCAAATGTATTTATGATTTGACCAATCTCAAGATATTTTGTCATATTAAAATACTCCAATTATCCTACAAATTCAACTGACACTTTTTTGTGTTCTTTGCTAGCCATGGCTTTCATGACAGTTCTAATAGATTTTGCAAGTCTTCCTTGTCTTCCTATTACTTTTCCCATGTCACCTTCTGCTACTTTTACTTCAAATGTAATTGATTTCTCGCCGTCTACTTGATTTATTTCAACAGCTTCTTTATCATCTACTAAATTTGAAATGATGGTTTTTAAAATTTCTTTCATTTTTGCCTCCATCTTTTTTGATTAAAATGGTAAGAGTGTACCCGTCCCAAATTAACCATTATTGTGCTTTTTCAATTAAAGCCTTAACTGTATCTGTTGGTTTTGCACCATTTTTAATCCATTTCTCTACTTTTTCTTTATCTAAAACGATAGTAGCTGGATCTGTCATTGGGTCATATGTTCCTAGTTGTTCAATTATTTTACCATCTCTTGGAGATTTAGAATCTGCTACAACTATGTGATAGAATGGAGCTTTTTTCTTTCCTTGTCTTTGTAATCTAATTTTTACCATTTATTTCACCTCCTGAAATTTGATTATTTCTATTGTATACAATTTCGCTTTGCTCAATTGCATAAGTTATCTGTAACAAGCAAAGCTTTAACAGCTAACTTAAATTTAAAAATTTAATAACTTATTAATTAGAATTTAAAGTTTTTTAACGAATTTTCATCTATGCCCTTCATTAACTTTTTCATTCCGCCTTTATCATTCTTCATCTTTTTCATCATTTTCTGAGTCATTTCAAATGATTTTATGAATTTATTAATATCTTGTACCGTTGTTCCACTACCTTTTGCTATACGCTGTCTACGACTTGCATTTAAAAGTTTTGTATCTCTCTTTTCCGCTTTTGTCATAGAACATATTATGGCTTCTATTTTTATAAATTCTTTATCATCTATTTTTACATCTTTTAATTGATTCATTCCTGGAATCATTTTTAACAAAGATGAAAAAGATCCCATTTTTTTAATTTGCCTTATCTGTGCTAAATAATCATCTAAGTCAAATTCTCTTTTTCTTAATTGTTTTTCCAATTTTTCTGCTTGCTCTAAATCAAACGATTCTTCCGCTTTTTCAATAACTGATAAGATGTCTCCCATTCCTAAGATTCTTTGTGCCATTCTATCTGGATGGAATACTTCGATGTCACTTAATTTTTCTCCTGTTGCAGCAAATTTAATTGGCTTTCCTGTAACTTTTTTTACCGATAATGCACTACCACCACGGGTATCACCATCTAGCTTTGTTAACACTACTCCATCAATTCCTAGGGCTTCATTGAACTTTTCAGCTACATTAACAGCATCTTGACCTGTCATGCTATCTACTACCAATAAAATTTCATGAGGTTTAATTCCTGCCTTTAAGTTTTTCAACTCATTCATTAAAGCTTCATCGATATGTAAACGTCCAGCTGTATCTAGAATCACTACATCATTTAGTTTAGATATGGCAGTTGACATTGCTTGTTTAGCTATATGTACAACATCTTTTGATGTTTCATTTGCAAAAACCGGAATATTTAATTGTTTTCCAACGACTTGCAATTGCTTAATAGCTGCTGGCCTATAAACATCACATGCTACTAGTAATGGATTTTTACCTTGTTTTCTAAGTAAATTAGCAAGTTTTCCAGATGTAGTAGTTTTACCTGAACCTTGAAGACCTACTAGCATGATTACTGTTGGTGGATTGGGAGTAAAATTAATTCTACTCTCTGTTCCTCCGAAGTAATTCTACTAACTCATCCTTAACAATTTTTACGACTTGTTGTCCTGGTGTTAAAGATTTTAAAACATCTTGACCAAGTGCTTTTTCTCGAATAGTTTCTATGAAATCTTTTACTATTTTATAGTTAACATCAGCTTCTAAAAGCGCAAGTTTAACCTCTCTTAGCATTTCCTTTAAATCGGACTCAGTAATTCTTGCTTTTCCTCTAATTTTTCTTGTTATTTCTTGTAATCTAGAAGATAATCCTTCAAAAGCCATAATTTCAACTCCTATTCTTAACTTTTTGTTTTCTGTACAATTTTAACTATACTAAACAATTTAATTCTTTTTTTATACTTTCTAAAACACTTGCTACTTGCTTGTCTGAAAAATCTTTTTGTATTTTTGTTAATTCTGATAAAGCTTTTTCGATTCTTTTTTCTTGATTTAACGTCCTTTTCATAAACATTAGCTTTTCTTCGTATTCGAAAAGTTTTTTCTCCCCTTTCTTTATGATGTCTCTAACAGCTTGTCTTGTAATATTATGATTTTCTGCAATTTCTGATAATGACAAGTCATTATTGTAGTAATCATCTATGAATTCAAATTGTTTTTTTGTTAAAAGTTTACCATATAATTGGCATAACATACTAATTTTTACTTTTTCCTCCATAGTAATCACCTCTTTTTTGTAATGCTAATATACTTTACACTATTTTTGAGCATTTGTCAAGTGTTTTGGTAAAATTTGTTGAGATTGGACACTTTGGAACGCTTGGGGACAGGTCTTAAATGTCTCATGATCTTATCAAATTTTGTCGAATATTGAAGAGGCAGAGGTATATATCCTCTGCCTCTTTTTAAGATACTTTTTACATTATTCGACAAATTTCATGAGACATTTAAAACCTGTCCCTAGTGTCCCAGCGTTCCTATGTTCCTGTGTCTACTGTCTTAATTTAACATTTTCCAATTTTTCTACACTTGAAATAATCTTTGTAAAAATAGTTGTTACCTCATCTTCTGTCAATGTTTTTTTGCTATCATTAAATGTCAATGAATATGCTATTGATTTTTCATCTTTTCCAATATTTTCTCCTGTATATACATCAAATACCTCTATATTAGTTAATAATTTTCCACCTGCTTTTTTTATTACTTTTTCTATTTCACATGAAGAAATATTTTCATCCATTACAAAAGCTACATCTTTTTTTACATTTGGGAATTTTGAAATTTCTTTATATTTCATCTTTCCAACTTTTTTTGCTAATAATTTATCTAGATTTATTTCCATAACATATACTGCATCTTTACATATAGATGGATGTATTTTTCCAACTATCCCAACATTTTCGCCATTAACATTTATCTCAGCTGTTTGTCCTGGATGAAATTCATTTGGTATATTTTTTGTAATTATAAAACTATATCTATTTTCATAACCTAAATAATTTAATAATTCTTCCACTACACCTTTTATAATATAGAAGTCAACATTAGCTTTATTACCTACTCCTAAATAATATTCACCTGTCATTAAAGCAACTATTTTTTGGTTTTCACCGTATTCATCACCTTTTTTGAAAAATCCCTTTCCTATTTCAAAAATACAGACATTTTTATTTTCTCTAGCCTTATTATATTCATATATTTTCATCATTGAAGAAATCAAACTATATCTTAAAGCATTTCTTTCCTCTGACAAAGGATCTAATAATTTTACAACCTCAAAGTCATCTGTTGTATATTTTTTAGCATCTTCATCACTAGTAAAAATCATAGATAATGTTTCATTTAATCCAAGTGAGACCATTTTATTTCTTATTTCTCTTGTAGTCTTATCATAACTTCCTCGTTTTACAGGTAAAACTGGCAATTTTCCTTGAATGTTGTCTACGCCATATATACGTCCAACTTCTTCTATTAAATCTTCTTTAATTGAAATATCTAGTCTTCTTCTAGGTACTGAAACAACAGCTTTTGTATCATCTGCCTCATAAGTGAATCCTAATTTTTTAAATACATCTAATATATCCTTGTTAGAAATCTCAGTTCCTAATACATCAGTGATATTTTTAAATGTAATTTCTATTTTTTTGTCTTCTTTTTGGCTCTTGTCATATTCGCACATACTTGTTATTACTGTTCCATTTGCATATTTTTCCAATAAATGGCAAGCTCTTTTTATTGCCATATATGTTCTGTTTGAATCTAGACCTTTTTCGAATCTGTTACTTGCTTCACTTCTTAATATTTTCTTTGCTGTTTTTCTAACTCTTACTCCATCAAATATAGCAGATTCTATTATTATATTTTTCGTGTCTTTTGTAACTTCTGTTTCAAGTCCACCCATAACTCCTGCTAAACCAATTGATTTTTCCAGTGTTGCAATTACTATATCATTTTCATCTAATGTTCTTTCATTATCATCTAATGTTGTTAATTTTTCTCCATTCTTAGCCATCCTAACAACCATTGTGTCATTTAACTTATCAGCATCATAAAAATGTAAAGGTTGACCTATTTCAAGCATTACATAATTACTTATATCCACTACATTATTTATAGGTCTTATTCCACATGCCATTAGCCTATTTTTTATAAATGCAGGACTTTCTTTTATTTCTACATTTTCTACTTTTTTAGCTAAAAATACAGAACAATTATCAGTTTGTATATCTAATTTAAATGATTTATTTATATCTTCTCCTGATTCCTTATGTAATAAATTAACATCTTTTACTTTTTTATTATATATTGCCCCTAATTCATATGCCATTCCAAGCATACTTAATAAATCGCCACGATTTGCTGTTAATTCAAAATCGATAATTTCATCATCAAACCCTAAATATTTTATTGGGTCTTCTCCAACAACTGCATCTTCACCTAATTCACATATTCCATCTCTATCAGCATCTGTTAAAAATTTGTTATCTACCCCTAATTCTGCTATTGAACACATCATTCCATTAGATTCCACACCACGAATCATTCCTTTTTTTATTGCAATATCATTTGGAAGTTTTGCTCCTACAAGTGCTACTATAACTTTAATTCCTGTTCTTGCATTTGGTGCTCCACAAACAATTTGTAAGGTTTCTTTTCCAACATCAACCATACAAACATGTAAATGGTCAGAATCTGGATGCTCTTCACATGTTTTTATTTGTCCAATCACAAGATTTGTGGCATTTATAAATTTTTCTGCTACATCATATTCGTTTCCTACTCTTGTCATATCTTCAGCAATTGTTTTTATATCTAAATTGTCATCTAAATCTATATAATCTTTTACAAAATTTCTACTTAATATCATATTTATTCAGCATCCTTTCTATCAAATTGTTTTAAAAATCTAACATCATTTGTATATAAATAACGTACATCTGGTATTGCATATTTAAACATTGTTATTCTGTCTAGTCCTGGTCCAAATGCAAATCCACCCCATTCTTCTGGGTCATATCCTCCCATTTTTAACACGTTTGGGTGTACCATACCCGCTGCAAATACTTCAATCCATCCTGTTTTCTTGCATAATGGACATCCTTTTCCTCCACATTTAAAACATGTTACATCTACTTCATATGATGGTTCTGTAAATGGAAAATAACTTGGTCTAAAACGTAATTCTGAATTTTCTCCTAACATTTTTCTTGCAAATACCTCAAGGGTTCCTTTTAGGTCTGCAAGTGATACGTTTCTGTCTTTTTTATCAATTACTAATCCCTCAACTTGGGCAAATTGTGGTGAATGTGTCGCATCATCTTCTCTTCTATATGTCTTTCCTGGGCAAATTATTCTTATTGGCTCTTTTCCACCTTTCTCTTCCATTATCCTTGCTTGTGCTGAAGAAGTTTGAGTTCTTAATAAATATTCATTTGTTATGTAGAAACTATCTTGCATATCTCTTGCTGGGTGTCCTTCTGGTAAGTTTAATTTTTTAAAACAATATTCATCTGTTTCTAATTCTGGTCCTGATACTACATCATAGCCCATTGAAACAAATAAGTCTTCTACTTCTTCAATTACTAAATTCATTGGGTGTTTGCTTCCTCTTACCTTTTTTTTGCTTGGAAGTGTTATATCTATTTTTTCGTTCTCTAGTTTCTTATTTAATTCAATCTGTTTAAATTCTTCTTCTTTTTTTAATATTAAACTCTCTAACTCATCTCTAACACTATTTACTAAACTTCCAATTACTGGTCTTTCTTCTGGTGATAAACTTCCCATTCCTCTTAAAACTTGTGTCAACTCACCTTTTTTTCCTAAATATTTTACTTTTGTATCTCCTAATTCTTTTAAATCTTTTGCATTTTCAATTTCTTTAATTGAATACTTTTTGATTTGTTCAATTTGTCCTTTCATACTAATCCTCCTTCATCCAAATACCATTGCCCTAGGTTCCGTTTTTTTGGCAATTCAGAACAAATCGGAAAGCCATATGATTTATACTATTTTTATATTTCTTCTTTGGCTTTCCGTAAATTTGTTCTGCGCCAATTTTACGGAAGTAAAATTGTGTGCAATGTATTTTTATATATTAGAAAGTCAGCATGACTTTCCTAATATATAAAAAATAAGCCAATTCTTCCATTACATAGGACGAACTAGCTTGTTTCGTGGTACCACCTAATTTTATTAATTAAATAATTAACCTCGTTATAGTTTTAACGGTACAACCGCTTCCTTCTACTTAACTTAAAATTTTCTTTTCAAAAGAAGACCTAAAAAGTGAAATTTCTATATATTGTATTTTAAGCAATTTTCAGCCTAGATTGCTTTTCTCTTTAAAATATCTTAATATATATACTTTGCTTTTTAATTGGCTTTTGTTATTTTGTTTTATATATTATCACAATTCGAAAATTTTTTCAATAGTTTGGAGCATAATTTACACACTTCCAAATATAATTTCTATATTTTTTAATTGTCTCAGTCTATAGCTTTGTTGATCAAATTTCATCTCTAGAACAATTATATTTATCTTCCCAAATTTCTACAACTTCGTTTTTGATATCCTCTTGTTGATTGATAATTATTATAGTTTGGTACAGTACTAATGTTTCTATATGTTCCTTGCTCTGATACTTGGTTTAAGAATTTTCCTCTTCGTTCTTTAAATCCATTTGTTTCTATTGCATCATTATGTACAATAACTTCTGTTTCAGGTACTATTTTAAAACCATCTCCAACTGGTACTGTTGTATATTTTGCATATTGTGGCTTTTCCAATAATCTTAACGCCTGTTTTAAAGAATATACTCTATTCTCCTTTTTACTAAAAAATCCCATTATTTTAACACTCCTTAATTAACTAAATTTTTAATTAATTTAAATATTTATATAATTTGTTTCTATTAATATGGCCTATATGTATGTGTATTTTTATATTTACCATACTCACGTCCGTTCTTCATAATTTCTTTCTTGTAGTAATAATCTTTCGCGCCTTTTCTTTTTAAAATAAATTCTAATTTTATTAAATATCGTATTTTTATTTTCAAAATAAAAAGTAATAACATACATTCCAAATTTATTTATGGTTATATCAACTGTAATTTTTTTATTTTGAAATTCTTTTTTCGTTTCATCTATATTCTTTTGTACTTCTTCTTGATTATATATTCTAGAATCTAAGTAATATTCTAAACATTTATTTCTATTCATTTTTACCAACATCCTTTATCAAATTTTATTTAAAATTTAATTTTCCATTCAAAAAGCCATTCCTCCAATTTTTAAATAGGACGAAATGGCTTATCTTTCGTGGTACCACCTAATTTTATTAGTTTATACTAACCTCATTCCAGTTTTAACGGTACAACCGCTTTCTCCTACTTATCTCTATTCAGAAAAAGACCTAAAAAGTGAAATTTCTACCTACTAAATATTAATGACTTCCAGCCCAGGTCATTTTCTCTGTTTATATTTTACTAATAGATGTACTTTACTTTTTAATTGGTTTATTTTTATCACAGATATTATTTTAACATATTTTACCTATCTTTTCAATACTTTTTTAAGTTTTTTTATTTAAATTGTTGTATTTTTTTGTATTTATGATAAAATATAAAAAGATTTTACATAAAGAAAAGGAGATTGATAATATATGAAAAAGAAAATTTTTATATCACTATTTTTAATATTACTTTTATTGACAAACTTATCTTTTGCTTCTTATAGTACTGTAACTATGAGTGTTGTAGAAGAACCTATTTGTACAATTGAACTAGGGGAAAATTCAAAATTCGAGAAAAAACTAATTTCAAAAGATTTAAATAATAAAGAAGTAACTTTACAGTTACAAGTAACAAATGGAGAAATTGCAAATAAACCAACTGGAGAAATTGTTTTAGTTATTGATAATTCTAATAGTATGACTAATAAAACTGCCTCTGGTGAAACGAGAGGGCAAGTCATAAGGTCTTCTGCTAAAAACTTTGTGACTAATTTACTATCTGATAATCAAAAACTAAAAATCGGAGCTGTAAGCTTCTCTACCTCTAATGAAAAAAATGCAGACGGACATATTACAGTGGGTACTACAGAAGATGCAAAGATATTATCTAATTTAACTACAGATATAACTACCTTAACAACTGCTATTGATAATATTACTTATGTGGGCGAAACTGAACCTTCTTATACTGACTTACAAGCCGGATTAAATATGGCAAAACGACTATTTTCCACTGAGTCTACTAATAAGTATCTTATTGTTTTAACAGATGGTGTACCTAATGTTATATTGAATCGAAACGAAGTAAAATATGATGAAAATACAATTTCTTCAACAAAATCCGAATATAGTTCTATCGTTTCTTCTGGCATAAAACCAATTACTATGCTTACTGGTATAGCAAATGGAGAAGCTCTAATCGAAACGGGATACACATATAATCAATATATTGAAGAAATATTTGGAACTCCAGAAAATCCATTAGCAGGTGATTTTTACTATATAACTGATGATGAAATAGAAAAAACAATTTCTGATGACATTTTAAATTCCTTAATAGAAACTGGCAAATCACTTAAAAACATTACAATTAGTGATTACTTCCCAGCAGAAATCATTAATAACTTTGATTTTGTTTATGTATCAGAAGCAAATATTGGAGATATATCAGCAACAGTTGATAAAACTAATAATTCCATTACTTGGACAATTCCAGAACTTGCAAGTGGAGAAACAGCAACTGTTCAATATAAATTAAAATTAAAAGAGAATTTTGATAGTTCGATTGTTGGTAAAATATTAAATACAAATGAAAAGGTTGATATTACTTATGAAGATTATGATGGTCAAGAACAATCTAAAACATCTGATGTATCACCTAAATTAAAACTTGCTGAGCCACCAGCAGTTTTACCTAAGGCAGGAATAACCACTCTTATCATTACTGGTAGTATTATTGTACTTGGTATTTTAACATTCTCAACTGTAAAATTATTTATCATTAATAAAAAATTGAAATAATATAAAAATAAAAAAGAACAGATTATTCTGATCAAAAGAAAGATCTGTTCTTTTTTGGTAAATCATTATATTTCTTCTTCAATATATAATAGACGATTATATTTAGCAACCCTATCTGTTCTACATGGTGCACCTGTCTTTATTTGCCCTGCGTTTACTCCAACTGCTATATCTGCTATTGTTGTGTCTTCTGTCTCTCCTGATCTATGAGAAATAACTGTTTTATATCCATTTTTCTTAGCTATTCCAATCGTATCCAATGTTTCTGTTAAAGTTCCTATCTGATTTGGTTTAATTAAAATTGCGTTTGCTACCTTTTTATCAATTCCTCTATTTAGTCTTGATTTATTAGTAACAAACAAATCATCACCAACTAATTGTACTTTATCTCCTACTTTTTCAGTTAGTACTTTCCAGCTTTCCCAATCTTCCTCTGCTAATCCATCTTCAATTGAAAAAATTGGATACTTATTACATAGCTCTACAATGTATTCAATCATTTCTTCTCTTGTTTTATATTGTTTTGTTTTCCAGAAATAATATCCTGTTTTATTTATCTTTTGTGCCTCATCATACATTTCTGTACTTGCTATATCAAGTGCTAACATAATATCTTTTCCGGGCTCATATCCTGCCTTTTTTATCGCTTCTATAATAATGTCTAATGCTTGTTCTTCATTTTCTAGATTTGGTGCAAATCCACCTTCATCTCCAACTCCCACACTATATCCACTTTCTTTTAAAACCTTTTTTAATGTATGATAAATTTCTACCCCTCTTCTCATTCTTTCTGCAAAAGTAATATCTCCGATAGGCATAATCATGAATTCTTGTATACTAATATTATTATCAGAATGCTTTCCTCCATTTAATATATTCATCATAGGTACTGGCAATTCTTTTGCTTGAACACCTCCTATATAACGATACAATTCCATTCCCAATGAATTAGCTGCTGCTTTTGCTACTGCTAGTGAAACTCCTAAAATACTATTTGCCCCTAAATTTGATTTATTGGGTGTATCATCCAATTTTATCATTTCCTCATCTATTCTTCTTTGCTCATATACATTCATTCCAATAATTTTTTTAGCTATTTTTTTATTTACATTATCTACTGCTTTTTCTACTCCCTTTCCCAAGTATCTACTTTTATCTCCATCTCTTAATTCTACTGCTTCGAAACTTCCTGTTGAAGCACCTGATGGAACTGATGCGGTTCCTACAAACTCATCTTCTGTTGTAACCTCTACTTGCAATGTTGGATTTCCTCTTGAATCTAATATTTGCATGGCATGTATGTTTTCTATTGCTAAATAGTCTCTCATAATATACCCTCCTTATTTTTTATCTTATCTATATTATGCACAAACTATTTATGAAGTAAACATTAAATATAATTAATAAGAAATTTTTCTTACTATATAAAGATATATTTCTTAATAATTTTATTATATTTCACATAATTTCTCAATTTTAAACTCGTATCTAATGCAAAAGATGCCCTTTCTAAAGGCATCCTTTACTACTATTAGAAAAGTTAGGTGGGGTGGTACTCCCACATCTCCTACATCTTACGATGGGCTACGGCTACCAGTTCCGTCCTCTAAAACTTTTCTCTTATATTATATGCTAAAATTATAATAACATACTTTTTCTATTTTTTCAAGTATTATATGGATAAAAATAATGATGTCTGAAATATTTTTCTACTTTAATTTTATCCATTATATACATTGTTCTTACAAAATTTATATTATTTTTACTTACTCTTACTACTACCATTACATAATCATTTTTAATTTTATATTTCTTTATAAATTCTATAGAATTTTTTCTTTCATTTCTCGCTAAGTATGTTGGACTTTCTAAAATTTCTTTAATACTATTTCCGTATTTTATATAATCTTCAAAATGTTTTTCTTTTATATGATTTATATTGCTTTCTCCTATATATATTGTTTTTTCCTCATTATAATCTAAGTTTAATATTTCTATTATATCTTTAGTAATTTTTCCAATTTCATAGTTCATATTTCTCCCTTCTTGTTTTTTACGAAGCTTTCTTATTTCTCAATTCTGTTGCATATTTCAAAGTTATTTCGTTTACTTCACCTGAAGATATTCTAGCAATTTCTTCTATTACTTCATTTTCCTTTAATAATCTTATCTGCGTCTTTGTTCTTTCTTGCTTTATATTTTTGCTAATAAAATAGTTATAATCTGCGGCAGCTGCTATATTAGGTAAATGAGATATACATAGAACTTGGTGCGTTTTAGCTATTGACTTTAATTTATTAGCAACTGAATTTGCTGCTTTTCCGCTAATTCCTGTATCTATTTCATCAAATACTAGTACTGGCATTTGATCTGATTCTGCCAAAACTTTCTTGATTGCTAGCATAATTCTAGACATTTCTCCTCCTGACGCAATTTTGGCTAATTCTTTTTCATCTTCTCCTATATTTGTTGCAATATAAAATGTTACTATGTCTTTTCCTGTTCTATAATATTCATCTTTTACATAGTCAACATGAATATTTACTTTCGCATTCTTCATTTCTAATTCTTCAAGTTCTTGATTAATGCTTTTTATTAATTCTTTTGCACTATTTTTCCTAATACGATGTATCTCCTCTGCCAATCGATTCATTTGATTCTCTACTTCTTCTTTTCTTTCCCTTAGTTTGCAATTGTATCCTTCTAAATTTTCAATGTACTTGATTTCTTCTTCAATTTCTTTTTTGTACTCCAAAATTTCTTCTATTGTATTTCCATATTTTCTTTTTAATGAATGTATTAAATCTAATCTTTCTTCTATATAATCTCTTTCTTCTTCATCAAAGTAAATGTCTTCTTTATATCCACTAATATCTCGTGAAATTTCTTGTAATTCATAATAAATACTTTTTAAGTTACTAGATGCTTCTTCGTATTTTTTATCTATGGTCTCTATTTTTTCTAATGCTCGTATTGCAATACTAATACTATCTATTCCTCCTTCTGCAATTAATTCATCTGCTTGTCCGCAAATTCTCTGTTATTTTTTCTGAGTTTAACATAATTTTTCTTTTTTCTTCTAATTCTTCATCTTCATTTAATTTTAAATCCGCTTCTTCTATTTCATTTATTTGATATTGCAATAAATCTAATTTTCTTTGTTTTTCTTTTTCATCACCAAAATTTTCTCTTAACTCTCTTTTTATCTGATTATATTCCATATAAAATGTTTCATATTCTTCCAAAAATATTTTCAGTTTTTTTCCAACAAATCCATCCAAATAACCTAAATGTTTTTTGTTATCCAACAAATTTTGATTATCATTTTGTCCATGTATTTCTATAAAGTCTTTCATAAACTCTTTTAGTTCATTTACAGTTACCATTCTTCCATTTATCTTACACATATTTTTTCCATTTAGATTGATTTCTCTTGAAACAATTATATTTCCATCTTCTGATTTTTCACATTTAGGCTCATACATACATAATTCTACAAAGGAATTGGTTTCACCTTTCCTTATCATCTCTTTTGAAAATCTTCCTCCTGAAATAATTTGTAATGAATCTATAATTAATGTTTTTCCAGCTCCTGTTTCACCGGTTAAAACATTTAGTCCTTTATTTAAATCAATGCTTAAGTCTTCTATGATTCCTATGTTTTTTATATGTAATGTTGCTATCATTTTTATACCTCCAAAAAATTTTAATCTTCTTCATTAAGTTCTTCATAAAAACTTTTCTTATATTCTTCAACCTTATCCATATCTACTTCACCAATTTTAAACAATATTTGTTCATTTGATATTTTATATATTACATCCGTTTTTACTATGCTATCTTTATGCAATCCATTTTTATTGTCTTTATTTATAAATTTGTTTGATTTATATTTTAACTTTTCTAAGTTAGAAGAAATTAACATTCCAAAGTTTTCTATAGGAACTGCTAAATTATTTTGTTCTATTATTACAAATAAGTGATTCTTACCTTTTGCCCCATTATCATATCTATAATCATTCACAAATACAATATCCCCTATTTTATATATTAAATACTCTTCATTATTATCATTTAACTCTAATATATTTGCTATTTTACCTTTATGCCATTCATTTTCTACTGGATATTCTATAAAAGCTTCTTTTACATCTCTTATTCTTCCACTTTTTTTAGCTACTTCTAAAAAATCTTTCACTTTTTTATCTTTCATAATATCCACTCCTTTTTATTTTATAGTAATATTTTACCATGTAATTCTTCTAGTTGCAATATCAAGCAAAAATTTTATACTAAAAAAATGTTCGCCTTTATTGTATCTTCAATTTAAAAAATTGTCAATACTTTTTACGAACATTTTTTCTTTTTATATAAACTCTTCAAAAACCAAATTTGCAAAATCTAATCCCTTATTAGTCAGTTTAATACAATTCAAATCAATTTCAATTAAGCCTTCTTCTACTAGTTTATTTAACTTATCTCGATACAAGAAAATAGGATTTTCTATAAATTTCTCTTTGAATTTCGATATGTTTACACCATCTAATTTTCTAAATCCTAACATCATAAATTCATTTCTTTTATCTTCTAAAGTTTGTTTTTCTTCTATGGTCACATTTTTTTGATTATTTACATGATTAATATTTTCTATATATTCTTCAATATCAGATGTATTAGAAAATCGAACATTATTGATATAAGAATGGGCTGCTACACCAAAACCTATATATTCTTCTTGATTCCAACAATTCATATTATGTCTTGATTCTTTCCCTTCTTTAGCAAAATTAGAAATTTCATAATGGTGATATCCATTTAATTCTAGTTGATTCTTTACATACCAGTACATATTTCTTTCTTGTTCTTCTGCCGGTAATTCTATTTTTCCTTCATCTAATAGCTTTGCAATTTTCGTTCCCTCTTCTACGATTAAAGAATAGACACTAATATGATTTGGATTTAATTCTGCTATTTTATTTAAACTTTCTTTTAAATCCTGTATAGTTTGATTTGGTAACCCTAACATCAAATCAACATTAATATTTTTAAATCCTACTTCTTTTGCCAAGTGATAAGCCTCTAAAAATTCTTGGTAGGTATGAATCCTACCTATTTGTCTTAATAATCTATCCTCTGTACTTTGTAAACCAATACTAATTCTATTAATTCCCTGTTCTTTGTAGTCTTGTAACTTTTTTCTTGTAACGGTTCCTGGATTCACCTCAATTGTTATTTCTACCTCTTTAAAATCCACTTTTTCATGAAGCTTAGCTAGAATTTGCTTGATATATTTACTATCCACATAAGAAGGTGTACCCCCTCCTATATAAATACTCGTAACTTTATAATCTGAAAAATCAAATCCTTCTACTTCTCTTATTAAACTATCGATATAATTAGAAATCTGATTACATTTATCAGAATAGGAAATGAAATCGCAATAATAACATTTTTGCTTACAAAATGGTATATGTATATAAATCCCTAATTCCTTATTTTTCATTCTTTATATCATCCCTTCCTAAAAGCACAAACTAGGTTGGAAAAGAATTGGATATTTGGCTAGGCAAATAAGATTTTAATTTATGTGGCGTACGTGGTGTACGTTGATTAAATTAAAATCGAAATTTAACAACGCCAAATGCCAATTGTTTTTCAACCTTTATCCTCATTCCTTTGCTATATCTATTATCTTCTTTAATCTATAATTCACACCTGATTTTCCTACTGGATTTCTCAATAGCTTTCCTAAATCCACTAACGACATATCTGGATTTTCTAGCCTCAAATTCGCTATTTCTTTTAGATTGTCATTCATTTTATTAAACTTTCCTGTTTGCTTTAATTTCTTGATAGCAGCAATTTGTTCAATCGATGCATTAATTGTTTTATTTAAATTTGCTGTTTCACAATTAACTAATCTATTTACTTTTCCTCTCATTTCTTTTTGAATTCTGATATCCTCAAACTGCATAACAGCTTTATTGGCACCAATTAAAGCTAAAAACTTAGAAATTTCTTCTCCTTCTTTTATATAAATAGAATATTTATTTTTCGTTATCATTTTCTTGCTACTTATTCCTAATTTTTTTAATATTTTTATTACATAATCTAAATTATCTTCTTGATTTAATACAATTTCTAGATGATATTTATTTTCTGGATTATTAATAGAACCAGATCCTAAAAATAATCCTCTTATGATTGCTCTTAAGTATTCTTCTTTATCTTCATTTATAATATCTTCTCTTAAAGAAATTTTGTTATTATTATATTGTACAATTGCTTCTATGTCTCTCGTTTTCAACTTTATTACAAAATTTTTTCCGTGCAATTTCTATATTATGATTAATATTTAAGTTGGATAACAATTTAGAAAATCTATTAATGTTATAATCACTTTCTGTGGAAAATTTAATATTATTTTTTCCTACTAAATCTATATTTCCAGAAATCAAATATCCTATTAATTCATGTTTTACCACATCTTTGTTTACTAAATTACTAGTTTTATTTAATTCTTGCTTTATTTCAGATGAAAAAGACATATAAGTTTTTCTCCTTTCTCAAATTTGAACTCTAGTTTAGCTTTGTAACAACAACTCTGTCATTTCCGTATAAATCCTTCTTGCAATAAGTATCTCCATATTTTTCTTCATTTTCTATCAATTCTATTACATCAATTTTTTGGTCATACCCTATCTCTAAACATAAATATCCTTTAAATTTTAAATATTCATAACCTTGATGAATAATTTTTCGATAAAAATCCAAACCATCATATCCACCATCTAGTGCTATTTTTGGTTCTTGTTGAACCTCTTTATCTAGCGTTTTTATCACTTTCTTTTTTATGTAGGGAGGATTTGAGACTATCATATCATATTTTTCTTTGTTCAATTTATCAAATAGATCAGATTCCACAAAAATTATTTGATTTTCTACTTCATTATTTTTGGCATTTAACTTTGCGACACTTAATGCTTTTTTACTAATATCAACAGCTGTAATTTTGCTATTTTCTATATATTTAGCAAGTGATATAGCTATTGCTCCACTTCCTGTGCATAAATCTAATATTTTCTTTGCATTTATTTTATTTGCTATAGCAATTACTTCTTCCACTAGTACCTCTGTATCTGGTCTTGGTATTAATACATCCTCATTAACATAAAAATTCATTTTCATAAACTCCTGCATATGAGTAATGTGTTGTAGCGGAATACCATTTATCATTTTCTTTATTGCTTTAAAATAGTCCACTTCCTGTCTTAATGTCAAAGGTTCATTATCATAAACTAATAAGTATTGTCTAGGCTTATTTAATATAAATTGCATTAAAATTCTAGCTTTTAGCTTAGGTTCATCTATTCCATTTGTTTTTAAGTCAATCATTCCTTTTTTCATTGTTTCTCTTATTGTCATGATAACACCTTCTTTCTTAATGTATTTCTATATACATTCTATCACGTTATTTGTAGGAACACAAGTAAGAATATTATCTTTACTCATCTCATGCTAAATACCCCCAACTCAAATATAAGTTGGGGGTTTCATTCAATTTTTATTTAATTAATTCATTAATAAATTAAACAAATTTATATTATCTTTACCATTTAAAAAGAGTATTACCTTTTTTAGTCTAATAGAATCAATCTATATAGAACATGATATTATTTTATTGTATAAGCATCTTCAAAACTACTTCCACTTGTTTTACTTGTATCAATTTCAATATCATCATTCAAAATAACAACCGGTCTAATCTTACAGTTGGAATAACTATTCATACCAAAAATATTACCAAGAGGATTATTAGAAAAAACACACTGAACATCTAATTGTAACGCATAACCATTGGTACTGAGGCATGGATTAGCAAGCCACGAATTATTCTGTTTTGCAAAAATATCCTTTATGTATTCATCCTTTATCCTCTGGATAACACCATAAGAACTATAATAATTTACCTTAACAACATCACTTGTGCCTAGATTATCAGAACTTATATAATCCCCAAAACCAGGAATAAAAAATTTTCCAGTAAAATTATTCATAGTTGCTGGAGACCAATCACTCCAATAATCTCCTTTATCTAAATATTCTTGATATTCTAATGAGGTTCCTCCTGTAACAAATCTATATCGAAATAGCTTTCCATACGAATTATCTATTGCTTTAATATCTTCTTCTGTAATTACTCCTGCTAAATTCCTAATATCATCTATATTTAAACTTCTAGCTCCATATGCTTTACTTCCATTACCATATAAAGAATTGCAACATTCATTTAAAATATCAACTAGATTACTCCATCCTACAGAATTTGCTAAATATAAATCATTTGATGAAGTAGATTCGCTTATAAGTTCCAATCTTCCTAAATCATCTACCCCAATAACTCTCCAGTTTAAATCTTCAGTGTAAAAATCCCCTGATTCCAAAACAACCATTCTATTTTTAGAATCATAATCGGAATTACGCACACCAGCACCTACAGAGTTATCTGCATAATAATGTCCTCCTACACCTTCATCGTAATCAACATAATCTCCAACTTTTAACCCAAAATCTTCTAAAGACTTTCGCTTTTCTATAATTCCATTTGCATTTATTATATAAACATTTCCTGTTTTATTAAATGTAACTTTAATTTTACCTTCAACCTCTTCTGCTGATGCATCTATTTTATTATCATCAAGTTGTTTTTGCATATCTGTTGCACTTACAGTATCTCCTGTTGTTTCTGCTATAGATCCATTATACGCTAATGAAACCGTTTCTTTCTCTTCTCCTTCATTTGTAAGTATTTTAGCACTATTTGCTTTTGTTAATATTCCATTATCTCCTGTTAATGTTGCTATTGTTACCCCTATAAAAATTAAAAGTACAATAATAGTTATTACTAGTGCTATTAATGTAATACCTTTGTTTCTTTCTAAATTTTTTTCCATTTTTTCCTCCTCTTATTTTTATATAAACTCAAATATTAAAAACTTTAAAAAACAAAAAAAGACAGCAACAAAAGTTGATTATTTCAACTTTTGCTACTATCTCCGTTATTTATTTTATTATTTATTAAATTATCTGTGTGTGTGTGTGTGTGTGTGTGTACAGCACCAACGATTATAGCATTTTTCATTTTTTATTCCTTCTTTTTCTTATGTTTTATTTATCTTATTATAATCATAGATTTATAACTTTGTCAAGATTTTTTTATTTCTCAAAGAATCGCTTAAAATCTTCCTCATTTATTTTCTCTTTTTCAAGTAAAGTTTCAGCAATGCTATCTAACTTATCTCTATGCTGTTGTAATAAACTTATTGCATCACGATAAGCAGTATCAATTAATTGTTTTACTTCTTCTCCTATTTTATCTCCAATATTTTCACCAAACATTTGCATTTCATAAGGTTCTTTTCCTTGAAAATCAATTGGTCCTAAATTATCACTCATTCCATATTTGGTTACCATATCTCTTGCAATTTTAGTTGCTACTTCGATATCATTGCTTGCACCTGTTGATATATCATCTAGTACTAATTTCTCAGCAGCTCTTCCTCCTAGTAAAGCAATCAATTTTTCTTGCATTTCGGTTTTAGAAATATAATATTTATCTTCATCTGATTTATACATTGTGTATCCACCTGCAACACCTCTTGGAATGATAGATACCTCTTTTACATCCGTTTGTGTAGGCAAATATCTACTTACTACGGCATGTCCCGCTTCATGATAAGCTGTTAATTTTTTATCTTTTTCTGAATAAACTCTACCACGTTTTTCTAAACCTACGGTAACCTTTTTTACAGCTTCTTCAATATCATCATTTTCAATGTCCTCGTGTTTATTCTTCGTTGCTACAATAGCCGCTTCATTCAAAATATTTTCAAGCTCAGCTCCTGTAAATCCAGCCGTATCTTCTGCTATACTTTCTAAATTTACTTGATCTGATAATTTCTTGTCTTTTGAATGAATTTTTAATATTTCTAATCTTCCTTTTAAATCAGGTGTTGGTATCGTTATTTGCCTGTCAAATCTTCCTGGTCTTAATAATGCTTTATCCAACATTTCTGGTCTATTCGTTGCTGCTAAAACAATAATTGTTTCTTCTGAGCTAAATCCATCCATTTCAACTAAAAGTTGATTCAATGTTTGATTGTTTTCTGTTTCTGCTCCACTATTGGATGATCTTCTAGAACCGATGGCATCAATCTCATCAATAAATACAATACATGGTGCTAATTTTCTAGCCTTTTCAAACAATTTTCTAACTCTAGAAGCTCCTAATCCAGCAAACATTTCTATAAATTCTGATCCACTCATTGATATAAATGGTACATCTGCTTCACCAGCTATTGCCTTTGCTATTAATGTTTTACCCGTTCCTGGCTTTCCATATAGTAAAACTCCTTTTGGTACTCTAGCTCCCATTCTTGTAAATTTTTCAGGCTTTTTTAGAAATTCTACGATTTCTATCATTTCTTCTTTTTCTTCATCTAACCCTGCAACATCATCAAATTTTATCTTTGTTCTTCTTTCCGTATCATCATATACCTTGCCCTTTTCTCCTAACCCTTGCATCTTAAATATCATAATAAACAAAGCAAGCATAATCGCTGTTGGCAAAAATGAAATAATGGTACCCGGAATTTGTGATATTACACTTTTTGGTTTTTGTATTAATTCGATTTCATTTCCTTCTGCTACTTTCGTTTGTATCAATCCCATAAAACTTTCTATATTGGGTACAATTGAAGTTTTTTCTTCTTCTTCGCCTTTTACTTTTACCTTAACGGTTGTACTTCCTGTCGTCATTTCCACTTTTTCAATATTTCCATAAGATAATTCTTTTATTAATTCTGTATAAGCTAATGTATTTTGTTCTTCTTTTTCGTTATTTTTCATTAGAAAAAATCCCAATACACCAATTAAAATTATTAATACGATTACTAACGCAACTAATATACCAATTTTTTTATTTTGTTTTTCTTTATTATTGTTATTCTTCTTACTCATCTTTAATAACATTCCTTCCTTAAAGCTTTTATTAAGCTCCTGCTGAACCCTCTACTTCTTCTCCCGTATCTTCTTGCTGGTCACTTTTTCCTTTTTTCTTCTTATCCTTTTTTTCACCTTGTTTATTATCTGATTTGCTCTTTTCGCCTTTATCTTTTTCCTTGTCTGCTTCTTTTTTATCTTTTTCTTTTTTATCTTTTTCTTTTCTTTCTTCTCTTTCTTTTTCTTCCTTTTCTTTTTGTTCCTGGTCTTCTATTTCTTTCTTTACAATTGCTTGTGCCTCTGCTATTTTGGTTAACTCAAACTGTTGCTTCATAAATTCAGTTTTTAAAATTAAAATAGCTGCTACTAAGTAAATTGCCGCCACTGCAACATACATTACTTGGAAATATTCCATATTAAATGTAATAAATATATTAATTGCTACATATAGCATATTTAAAACAATAGATAAAGTTAATGCATATACTGACATATTGAATATAGCAGCATATCTTATTTTTATTCTTGCCAACAAAGTAGTAATATATCCAAAGAAACTTAACAGTACTGCATTAGAAATAGTTGTTAATAAATACATAATAAAAGCATAAACAAAAATGGTTAAAAATACACTTACATATAAAGTTACTATCTGACTGCTATTGACATAATTAATAACATCTTGTTTCGTAAATTCATTTATGCCTAATTGTTCCAAAGCATCTTTATAAGAATAAGATACCGTACCTGCTACACCTGAACTTTTTATAACAGCTTTGTCTTTTAAGATAATAATTCCTTCACCAGATTCTGTAATAGAATTTATATATTGATTTATCGTTTGATCCTCTTCTGTTTTGGTATCTATAATTGCCTTCCCCATTACAGAATCATCTTCTGAAATCACAATAATGTCTTCTGCTTCTACATTTAGTATTCCATCTTTATACGAAAACTCTGGAAATTCATTTTGAATATAATGAATTCCATCTTGTAGTAAGTCATGTGTCTGATATAGCATTCCTATACATAGGATAATTGCAAGTAATGCAACTAATATAGCCATATAACTTATTGATCTTCCAACCCCTTCTGCTGCCATATCTGGATATTTTTCTATTTTTAAAATAGAATATTTTACTTTATTGAAGAAGTTTATTTTTAATTCTTTATTTACTGTTTTTTCCTTGTTTTCTTCCTCTTTCATTTACCTGTACTCCCTTCTTAAGCTAGAATCCACAAATTTTGGATTTACATTAATCATTACTTTGTCTCCGATGCTTACATTTTTTCCTGTAATATCACATGTAATATGATAAGTTCCGACTCTTCCTAAAACTTTACAATTTTGATTATTTATTTTCACATAAATTTCTTGTTTCTTAAAAAAATCTTTTATATCTCTTACGATATATCTTAACTTATCAATAGTTCGAAACATATCCCTACTATTTGCTATATTCATTCCATTCATATATCCGCATGGAATAACCGCCACTTTAGTATCATTTGAAGTTTCATATGTATTGGAGTATCCTACATTAAATCCCTTTGGCAGTTCTTTTATTTCCGAAACATCTGACTCTAAATAGGCTATTTTCTTTAATCCAATACTATTTTTGAAAGAAAGTCTTCCTAGAAAAGCAGATCCGATTCTTACTGCATTTAAATGCATATTAGGATATTTTAAAAATGCTGAAGAATTACATACATGTAGTATTCCAGTTTCTATTTTGTTCATCTTTAATACTTCTATTACATCGATAAATCTTTCAAATTGTAATTTTGTATATTTTTCATCAAAGAAACTAATAGAAAAATGTGTAAATGTTCCTTCAATCTTTATCTTTTTTAGAGATTTTAATTGCTCTATTATTTCATCTCTTTTGGAATAAACAAAACCATATCTTCCAAATCCTGTATCTATCTTTAAATGTGCTTTTACTGTTTTATTCTCTTCTTTTGCTACTTTTTCTGCTACTTCTATATCTTCTTTTGATCCAATTGTTATCATGATATTATTTTTTACTAAAATTTTTACCTCTTCTTCGATTGCTGTTGAAGATAGCATTAAAATTTTCTCTTTGATTCCTGATTCTCTTAATTTTAAAGCTTCTTCTACAGTTGAAACTGCAAAAAATGAAATCCCGTTATCGATTAAAAATTTTGTATATTCCACAATTCCCAATCCATATCCATTTGCTTTTACAACTGCAATAATTTTAACTGCATTTCCGTTGTCATCTTTTCCACTCTTACTGACATATTTTTTTATTTGTTCAATATTGTGTCTTAAATCTTCTTTATTAATTACTAAGGCATTCAAAATACTATTTCTCCTTATTTATTTTGCAATTTTTCTTTTTATTTGTCTTAAAGTTCTAAAAGCTTTTTCCGAAAAACGATATAATTGATAAGTAATTGGTTTAAACGGCATATAGATTTCACCTATAAATTCCGTGAAAGTAGCACCAAATCCTTGCTTGAATCGATATAATCCATATTGTGGATGACTTTCATCTACTACTCCTGATACTCCTCTAAAGTCATAAATATCATCTTTTCTTGCAATTGCCATTTTTATCATTTCCCATTGTAATAAATAGTTTGGCATTAAGTTTCTATGCTTGTTGCTACTTGCTCCATATAAATACCAAGTTTTATTTCCATAGAAGATTGGAATCACTCCTGATATAGGCTCGTCCTCATAATAAGCCATAAGTACTTTCATATGTTCAGGTCCTAAACAATCATACATTTTTTCAAAATATTCTAAAGGTCTTATAATAAATCCATCCCTTGAACCAGTTTCTATCATAATTTTATGAAAATCTTTTAGGTCTTCTCTTGTTCCTTCTTTTACTACAACGCCTTTTCTTCCTGCTAGACGTATATTATATCTCCATTTTTGCTTAAATCCTGCCATAACCTCTTCTTCTGTTTTATCTTTGATATCTAGTCTAAAGACATATCTTGGTTGTATTTCATCTTTGAAATCTTTGGCATCATCTTTTATTTTATATCCTAAATTCGTAACAACATCTCTAAAAGTTTGGTCACTACTTAAAATATCTGGTTCTATTCTCAAAACAATTGCATTGTATTTCTTTGCAAGTTCCTTTGCTCCATCTGTTAACTGTTTCATAACAGCTATATCATGTATATCACAAACGGGACCTCTTGATGCATACATGATATTTCCAAATATAGGCATCTTTCTAATCCATACACATAAAGAACCTATAATATTTCCTTCATCATCTTCAGCAAGTATTACCTCTGGTTTCCAATTTGGTTTCTTTACCTCTGCCCATTCTAATGCCTGTTGAAAGTTACATCTTTCATGTCCTTCCAAAAATTTTTTATATTCTTTTTTAGATTCTTCTGTATCTACAAATCTCATTTCTTCTCCTTGTCCAATTGGGGACACATCTCCAATTCCATCTTTTTTATTATTTACAATACAAACGTATTTTACACTAAATCGCAAAATTTTACAAGTAATTTATAGGGTTTTGATTTAATTATTGTAATTGATAACTATAGAAAATATTTTGTAATTGTGTATTCTCCAAAAGATATAACACAGATTAACAATATTGCCAATATTATTAAATTGAATAGTTTATATCCAAGGTGCATTTTTCGTTTGTAGGTATTTTCTGTTTTTTCTAATTTTATTTTTTCTTTTGCTTTATTTGCTATCATAATGTTATTTCCATTTTCGGCAACAAATTTATAATATTTTTCATAATCTTTATTATTATCCTTTTTTAGTACTAAACCTCTATAATATGCAGCAATTACTTTATTTAACATTCTTTTCTTTTTCTCTAATTTATCACATATATTATTTACTTCTTCAATATTTTTATCAATTACTGCCTGTTTTAAGTTTATATTTAATAAAGCTTCTTGTTTATATTTTCTTGGAATAAATTTTAAAATACTTTTCAAATTTTTACATTCTTCTTCAAATTTTTTTATATCACTATTATAAAAAGCTATATTTATTTTATTCTGTATAATTTTACTTTTTAGTATAAGATCAACTTTTCTTTTTTCCACATTTTCTATCATTTCAGTTGCCTTATTAAAATCACCCAATTGAATGTAGGCATAAGCTATATTATTTATTGCATAATTATATGCTCTTTGATTAGAAATTAATCTTTTTGCATTATATAGATTTAAATTTAAAAATCCTTCAGGGCAAATTGTATTTTGCATTGATTCCATTAGACTTTTCCTTGAATATTCAGCATACCTTATGCTTAAGTATGCTGCAAATATTATGTATATAATAGAATAAAAAATTAAGCCATTTACATTTTTCATATTTATTACGATTAACATATAGGTAATTGTTTCTAATAAAAACATGAAATAAAATATCCATTTTGAAACTTTTGCATTTCTTAGTATCTTCTTTGCCATTTTATTGTCTGAATATTTTATATCGTTAATAATTTCTTTATCTTTGCTTATCATCTATAAAATCCCTCTTTCATTATAATATTTACATTACCCTTATTGTATCAAATATTGATTTAAATGTCGATTATTTTTTGTAAAATACTAACTCTTTTGCTCTTTCAAATTGCACTCCAATAACTTCCATTGATTTAATCATTACCACTACTATAATCATAGTAAAGACTCATTTTCGGTTTTTTAGTGATTGCTCTATAAAATTTGATTTTTATATAAATATATAGCATAATTATAATGTAATAAACTTTTGTTGCCTTTGAAATAAAATCTTCGGAGGCACAGTCCTCCGCGCAATAACAAGGAGGAAAATAAGATGTCAATTATAGGTACATTAATTTTTGCATGGTTCTTAACTTGGTTTGACCTAGATACAATATTAATTTCAGGTGTAAACGAAGTCTTGGGGACAGACTACTCAACTAATGTTTAATAGTTGTCATCTATCTCTTTATTAATGTTTTCAATTAAATTATTTTTTAAATCTTCATTAGTATTTTTATCAAACTTATATAGAGCAAATATTTCTTCAAAAGTAACATTAGGTTTATAATTATTATCTTTATCTTAAAAAATACTTTTATAACCATTAACAATAGAATCATATGAATATTTTTCTATATTCTTTAATGCTTGTTCTTTATCTAAATTTTGTTTTTTGGGTTTAGATTTCATATTCATACTCTT
>JBJFFC010000044.1:0-26188 GCA_051891395.1 Clostridia bacterium
TGAGAGGGGATGAAATTTTAATAAATTTCATTAAAATTTTCTACTCTACTCGATTGCATAAAATATTTATTTTCGACAAGTTTCGACAAAAAAATATAAACAAGTAATATATAATAAATCTGCTATAAATAATAAGATATAAATAGAGATTGATTTCTATTGACCGTGAAAATGAGCCTCATGAGAAATAAAGCTTCTTCTTATACAACAAGATAATATATTTATCAATTAAAAATATATAAAAATATTCAAAATCATACGAAAAAAGGAGGTGAAAAAATGCGATTTAAATTAACCTTCAACTTAGAAAATGAACATTTTCCAATACAATACCGCAAAAATATAATAAGTTTTATCAAATTATCTTTAACAGAGTACAATGAAGAGCATTATAAAAGACTATACAATGGAAAAGATAATATAATAAAGCCTTATACTTTTGCGATTTTTTTAAAGGGAGCAAAATTTAAAGAAAATGAGATTATAGTAGAAAGTAAAAAAGTAGAATTAAATATAGCAATAGCTGACTATGAAATAGCAGTTATACTATACAATTCATTTAACCATCAAAAATATAGAAGATTCTCATTAGAGAATAATTCAATGACATTAGAAAATATAAGTATGATGTTAGAAAAAGAAATTAACACAGATAGTATTACAGTTAAATTTATGTCTCCATTAATTGTGAGAAATAGACAAAATCAAAAAGATTATTATTACTCCTTCTGTAACCAAGAGTTTTTAGAAACATTAAAAATCAATATCAAAGAACAATTAAAAATAACTAATATAGCGAAAGAACTTGTAGATCATCTGAAAATAGAAACAATAGAAGGAAAAAAGGTGATTACAAAATTTTATGAAAAGAAAATAGAAGGAACACTAGGAATATTTAAGATTTCTGGAAATAAAGAATTGTTAAAATACTTATATCAAGCTGGAATGGGTAGCAAACGTAGTAGTGGCTTTGGAATGTTTCAGATTATATAAAGGAGGTGTGAGTTTTAAGTGAAGACAAGAATATACTTGAGGGAGTGGTTCTATAATGCAGGAATAGTAGGATTTTTAAGGATATTAGAAAAAAATCAAGACCAATTCGCAAAAATAGGAGAAAATTACATAGAATTTGAAACAGAAAAATTAAAAAATTTTGCAAGTTATTATTTCAATTATTTTTTTGAAAAGTATAATATCGCAAAAAAGGTAGAAGAAAAACTAGAAAAATCTTTTCGAAAAATAGAACAGGATATATTGACTGAACCAAAAGATAGAACAGAAAACAAAGCAATACAAGGAAAAATAAAAACAGAAAAAAAGTACATAAAACAAGTACTAAAAACACAAATGGATAAAATCAAAAAATTTGATGAACAAACTTATGAGCAAATGCTTCAGGATTATAATGCAATTGATACCATAGAACAAAAAGAAGAAATAGAAAAGCTAAATGAAATACAGAACAATTTAAAAGAAAGATTAAACAAAGACAATATCAATAAAAGATTGACCATGAATTTATTTAAAAGTATATTAAGTAAAAGCTATTTTGGACAACCTAGTTTTTTAAATGTAGTCAAAACAGCATTATCTTATGAAGAACAACAAGAAGTTATGTATAAAGATTATATCAGTAACATTATAGAAACAGCATATTTACAAGATATCTTAGAAAATAGAAAAACATTAGAAGAAATAGAAACAGATTTAGAAATAAAATTACAAAATAATATATTAACTGATGAGGTAGAAAAAGTTTATCACAACATCATAAAAAAATACATAGAAAAAAACAAAGATATAACAGAAATTCAAAGTTATATAAAAGAAAAAGTTTTTTCTAATTGTTATATGTGTGAAAATGCGAATACACTTACAAGTAGCTATTCTGAAAGCAACTTTGTGCCACTTGCTATTAGTAGTGATAATATGAAAAACTTTTTTTGGAATCAAAATGCAGAATTTCCTGTCTGTGACATTTGTAAATTAATTTTATTTTGTATACCAGCTGGTATTACAAGTATTACTAAAACCATAAAAGAAAATGGACAATATAAAGAAAAAGAGGTTTTGAGTTTTGTTAATTATGATACAGATGTGGAAAATTTAGTAAAATACAATAACAATTTTGGAATGGGAAGAAAGATAGATAAAAATATAAACAACCCATATAGTGAATTGATATTAAATATTGTAGAACAAGATGAAAAAATAAGTGAATGGCAATTACAAAATATATTTGTAGTAGAATTTGAGACAGAATATTTAGCTTTTAGTAGAATGGAATATTTTAATATAAAAAGATATGTAGCAAAATTTTTCAAAGGGTATGCAAAGTCTAAATTAAATACCATATTAGATTATAAGTACAAACTAGAAATAGTAGATGCTATCTTAAAAAATAAAGAGATACAACATATTATTAACCGACGATTAAGAGAAGAATTGCAAAAAGAAAATCGAAATGGATACTCATCCTATTTAGCAACACAAGTTAGAACAACATTAGAAATATTAAAAAAGGAGGAAAGTAATTTGGAAGAAAAAATAGAAAAAGCAAATAACAAATTAAAAGTGATATTTATACTAGGAAATAATATATATGCAGAACTAAAGAAGAACAATAATGAGAATAAATTAGATGGCTATATTTACAAAATGTTAAATAGTATCAAAGGAAATAGAAAGGATGAATTTATCGACACTGCCATTAGGGTTATTTGGTCATCAGGGAAAGATATACCAGAAATATTAATCAAAAACAATGAAGGTGTTGACTGGAAAGAATTAGGACATAGTTTTATAGCAGGATTAACACAAGCGGGATATATAAAAAATGAGGAGGTAAAAGAAAATGAATAAAAGTGGTCTAACAATAACAATGATATTTAAGGCACAAAGTTTAAACTATGGAGAAGGAATAGGAAACATATCAGAATTAAAGAAATTATCAAGAGGAGATGGAACAATTCATACATTTGCTTCTAGACAAGCTTTAAGGTATGACATAGCAAGATTAGGAAATAAAATGTTTGGATGGAACTTAGAAGTTGTAGATAAATCAAAAGGAACCGTACAATTTAGAGATGAGTTAAGCATAAGAGATTCAGAAGAGATGGACCTTTTTGGCTATATGAAAACTTCTAAAAAATCAGATAAAAATGAAGCTGGAGGATCTAACATAAGAAGTGCAGCAGTTAGATTAAGCCATGCGATTTCCCTAGAAGATTATAAAAGTGATACAGAATTTTTAAATAATAAAGGATTAGCAGATAGAATCAATGAATTTCCTAATTTAGCTAACATAGAACAACATTTAAGTTATTATACTTACACAGTAACCATTGACCTAGAAAAAATAGGAAAAGATGGTGATATTGAATTAGAACAACAAGAAAAAGCAAAAAGAGTAAATCAATTACTTGAAATTATCAAAGTATTAAATAGAGATATTCGAGGAAGACAAGAAAACTTAAGTCCATTATTTATAATTGGAGGACTTTATGATTTAAATTCACCATTCTTTTTAGGAAGAATAAAAGTATCCGGAAAAGAGGGAAAATTCAGTATCGATACAGAAGTTTTAGAAGATACCATGACCATAAAATTAGGAGAAAATAAAATTACAAATGACACTAATATAGGAATGGTAAAAAATATATTCCAAAACGAAGAAGAAATCGAAAAAAGATTTAATGGAAAGGTATCTAATATACAGGAATTCTTTGAAAACTTAGAAAGCAAAGTAAGTAAATATTATGAAGAAACCGAATAAAAGAAAGGGTGGTTTATTTGAAAATTTTAAAACTAAAATTATTTCAAGAAACAGCATGCTATAAAAAGCCATTTGCTTTTAAAGTAGCAGAAACGTATCCATTACCACCTTATTCCACTGTAATAGGAATGTTTCACAAAATTATAGGAGCAAAATCAGGAGAGTATTTTCCAATGAATATTTCCATTCAAGGAGAATATGAGAGTATTTTTAGTAACTACCAAAATTTACGAATGTATAAAGGAAAAGGACAAGTTACCACAATGCCCAGAAATGTTCATCAACTTTTAAATGTAGATTTAGTAATTCATATGAAAGCAGAAGATGAAGTTGTAGATAAAATTTACGAAAATATTATACAAGGAAAAGAAACTTTTACACTAGGAAGAAACGAAGATTTAGTTAGAGTAAATAATATCAAAATAATAAAAGAGCCAGAACTAGTAGAAGGAGATATTATTAATAAATATAATGCATATATTCCCAAACACTTACAAGAAGATATAAAAGGGATTAATTATAGGTTAAATACAACTTATCAAGTTGAGAGTAATCTAAGAAAATGGAATAAAATAGATGTGAAATATGTAGAAAAACATACACAAGAGTGCTTGGAAGAAGTATTGCAGGATGAAGATGGAGATTATATTTATTGGTATCAATAAAAGAAATAAGGGGTGATAAATTTATGCTATATGCAAAATCAAATCCAATTGAATCAATTGAGCAACATACAAATGAATTGTTAAAAAACCTAGAAATATTAAAACAAACTTATGGAGATAAAATTGAACAAAATCAAGAATTTGAAAAAGAAAGATTTTGGGAACTTTTAAAAATTATATGTACCTATCATGATATAGGAAAAGTATATACTCCTTTTCAAAATGAAATTAGAAAAAATATTGGTTTAGAAGAAATAAAAACAGAATTTAATTATAAAGAAATTAAACATGAACAATTATCACCTTTATTTATACCAAGTCAAGAAATGGGGCTTTCAAAGGAAGAAAAAAAATTAATATACCAAGCTATTTTTTACCATCATGAAAGAAAAAATAGTGAAATAGACGAAAATCTAGTACAAGAAATTATTGATAAAGATATTCTACCTAGAATAAAAGAAATGGAAGAGGAACTAAAAATAGAAATAAATCCTAATCCTAAAAGAATTTATTTAAATAAAGTAAGAGAAATTGAAAGAATTACAAAAAAAGAAAAAATCTACAAAGAATATTGCTTATTAAAAGGTCTTTTACATCGACTAGATCATAGTAGCTCGGCTCATATTACAATAGAAAATGAAGGAAACCAAAAGTTATCAGAATTAACAGAAGAATTCATGCAAAAATCTGGTTTTAAACTAAATGATTTACAAGAATTCACAAAAGAGAACAGTGAAAATAATCTGGTAGTAATTGGCTCAACAGGAATGGGAAAAACAGAAGCGGCACTACTTTGGAGTAAAAGTAGCAAAACTTTTTTTACCTTGCCAATACGAATTAGTATTAATGCCATTTTTGACCGAATTATCACAAAAATAGGTTATGAGGATGTAGGTTTATTACATTCAACAGCATTAGATTATTTAGAAGAAAAACAAGAATTTGAGAATGAAGAAAATATTTATGAACAAACCAAAAATTTAAGTAAAAGGGTAACAACTTGTACAATTGATCAAATATTTCCATTTGTTTTTAAATATAAAGGATATGAAAAAATGTATGCAACTTTAAGCTATTCAAAAATAATCATAGATGAAGTACAAGCTTATTCACCAGAAATAGTAGCGATTATTTTAAAAGGATTAGAAATGATACATGAGATTGGTGGTAAGTTTATGATTATGACAGCAACACTTCCAAGAATATATAAAGAAAAGTTAGAAGAAATGGGAATTGACTTTCAATATCAAAAGTTTATCAAAAATACTAAAAGACATAAAATAAAGTTAGAAGATAAAGAAATCGAAGAAGATTTAGAAAAAATAATAGAAAAAGGAAAGAAAGAAAAAGTTTTAATCATTGTTAATACCGTGGATAAAGCAATAGAACTATATCAAAAAATGTCAGAACAAGAAGTGAATGTTAAACTATTACATTCTAGATTTATTCAAAAAGATAGAAGTGAAAAAGAAAATGAAATAAAAAATTTTTCGAAAAATAGACAAGAAACTGGAATATGGATTACAACACAAATTGTAGAGGCTTCCCTAGATATCGATTTTGATAGCTTGTATACAGAAATATCTACTTTAGATAGTTTATTTCAAAGAATGGGAAGATGCTTTAGAAGTAGAGAATATGATAAAGAAGAAGATAACATACATATCTACAGTAAAAATCCAACCGGAGTGGGAAAAAACAATGTATATAATTTTGAAATCGTTAATAAAGGGATTGAGATGTTACAACCTTATGACGGAAAGATTTTAGAGGAAGAAGATAAAATCTTGTTAGTAGATAAATTATATTCAGAAGAAAACTTAAAAGAAACAAAGTTTTTGCAACAATTTAAAGATAGTATGAAAGTATTAAATAATATTATTGATTATGATATTGATAAAAAAGAAGCACAAAAATTGTTAAGAAGTATAGAAAATGTAACTGTTATACCAAAAAGAATTTATGAAGAAAATATTGAAATATTCGAAAAGTATGAGAAAGAAAAAGATTGCACAAATAGAAATAAAATAAAAAGAGAAATTAAGAAACTGACGACTACAATAAGTAAGAAAAAAGCAGGGATATTAAAAGAGTATATAAGTGAGATCCCGTATCTAAAGGGAAAAAATGATATAATTTGTATCGATTTAAAATATGATAAAGAAAGTGGATTAATACTAGAACCAGATAAAGATTATGAATTAGAAGAAAAATTTTGTGATTAGGTGATAAAATGAAAAATATAACAGGAGTAATGATATATTATTATTTTATTTGTGAAAGAAAACTATGGTATTTTACCAATGAAATTAATATGGAGCAAAATAGTGAGCTAGTATCTCTTGGAAAGATATTAGACGAGAGTAGTTATAACCGAGAAAATAAGAATATATTAATTGATAATACTATCAATGTAGATTTTATCAAAAACGGAGCGGTATTACATGAGGTCAAGAAAACAAAAGCAATAGAAGAAGCGGGAATTTGGCAAGTAAAATACTATATGTATTACTTAGAAAATAAAGGAGTAAAGAATGTAACAGCAAAAATAGACTTTCCATTATTAAGAGAAACAAAAGAAATTATTTTGGAGCAAGAAGACAAGAAAGTACTAGAAAATGTTATTAAAAATATAGAAGAAATTGCACAAAAGGACAAGCCACCAAAACCAATTGAACAAAAAACATGTAAAAAATGCGCTTACTATGATTTGTGCTATGTTACTTAATACTATGTTGTTATAGAAAGGTAATAAAGATGAAACAATCATATTATTTATATAAAAGTGGAAGAATTCAAAGAAAAGATAATACATTAGAAATTGTATACAAAAACAATACAAAAAAGTCTATTCCAATTGAGCGAGTAGACGATATTTATGTTATGACAGAATTTGACTTTAATACAACATTACTTAACTTTTTAGGAAAGTATGGAATATCAGTACATTTTTTCAATTATTATGGGTTTTATACGGGAACTTACTATCCAAAAGAATCACTTGTATCAGGAAAATTGTTAGTTAAGCAAGTAGAGGCTTACACAAATCAAGAAAAAAGATTAGAAATAGCCAAAGCATTTATAGAAGCAGCTTCATATAACATTTATAGAAATCTGACTTATTATAACAATAGGGGAAAAGACTTAAAAGATTTTATGAAAGAAATTGATTTTTTAAGGAAGCAAATCAAATTATGCAAAGATGTACAAGAATTAATGGGAATAGAAGGAAATATAAGAAAACTATATTATGATACTTGGAATATTATAATCAACCAAGATATAGCTTTTGAAAAAAGAATAAAGAATCCTCCAGATAATGCTATTAATTCATTAATTTCTTATGTGAATACGATTATTTATACAAGATGTTTAAGTGAAATTTATAAGACACAATTAAATCCAACTATTAGTTATTTACATGAACCATCTGAGCGAAGATTTTCCTTATGTTTGGACATTTCAGAGATATTTAAGCCAATTATTGCGGACAGATTGATTTTTTCAATGTTAAATAAAAAACAAATTACAGAAAAAGATTTCGAAAAGAACTTAAATTTTCTTTATATAAAGGATAAAGCAAGAAAAGAGATAACAAAACAAATAGACAGTAGATTACAAACAACAATTATGCACAAATCTCTAAAAAGAGAGGTGAGTTATGAATATTTAATAAGGTTAGAAATCTATAAATTAATAAAATATCTAACAGAAGATATTCCATATGAAGGGTTTAAAATGTGGTGGTAGTATGTATGTAATATTAGTTTATGATATTAATTTAGAAGAAAAAGAAGGACAAAAAGTTTTAAGGAATGTGTATAAAATTTGTAAAAAGTATCTGGTTCATATTCAAAATTCTGTTTTCGAAGGAGAACTTTTAGAATCTCAGATGTTAAAATTAAAAACAGAATTAAATAGATATATAAGAGATGATAAAGATAGTGTAATTGTTTTTAAAAGTAGAAGCCAAAGATGGTTAGATAAAGAATTTCTAGGAATGATAGAAGATGATAAAACGTCTAATTTTCTATAATTCTATAATGCTTTTTTTCTGTCGATGTGAAGTTATGCAAAAAATGTTGAAGTAAGACAGTTAAGATTTTTGCTAGAATATTAAGATTTTGTAATTTGTAAGAAAAATAGAATATAATAATTTATGCTAAATTTCTTACATTGACAGAATAGGATGTTAAAAGATTTGATTTTATGACTTTTTAGGGTAACCTGTTTTAATATAAATATAGTAGAATGTAAATATTTAGCAACAGGATTTACATATAAAGGGGAAGAAGTTTTAATATAAATATAGTAGAATGTAAATGGTAATACAGTAGAGGACATATGTGATAAAATAAACATACGTTTTAATATAAATATAGTAGAATGTAAATAAAGCAGGAGAGCAATTTGAAGTATCAAAAGAAAGATATGTTTTAATATAAATATAGTAGAATGTAAATTAGGGCTAACTTTAAATTCGTAATTATCTTGTAAGTTTTAATATAAATATAGTAGAATGTAAATAGTGATATAGCAAAAATACAACCAGTAATTGAAAGTGGTTTTAATATAAATATAGTAGAATGTAAATGCAGATTCAAGTGTTAATATTTGGATAGACCCCGATGTTTTAATATAAATATAGTAGAATGTAAATAATATTTCGTGTAAGTCGGCTTTCTTCTTTTTATTACGTTTTAATATAAATATAGTAGAATGTAAATATTTTGTATAATTAATTTTGTTCAATAAATTGTTTAGTTTTAATATAAATATAGTAGAATGTAAATTAAACATCACCTTTTTAATAGTTTAATATTTATAAAGTTTTAATATAAATATAGTAGAATGTAAATACAACAGAAAAAGAAATATCTTTTGCGGAGCTATGTTTTAATATAAATATAGTAGAATGTAAATTTTATAATTGGAGATTTAAAAGAAGGTATAAAAGGAGTTTTAATATAAATATAGTAGAATGTAAATTATATGACTACATATGATTTTATTTATAAAACTATAAGTTTTAATATAAATATAGTAGAATGTAAATATGGAAGAACGGATTTGATTTCACTGAATCAGAAAGTTTTAATATAAATATAGTAGAATGTAAATAAAAACACAGAACTTTTAGCTCAGAAACAACAAGTAGTTTTAATATAAATATAGTAGAATGTAAATTTGTTTTAAAAGGCTCTGGTTCATTTTGCAAAACTTCAGTTTTAATATAAATATAGTAGAATGTAAATATATTAAAAGAAAAATTAGAAAGAGCGAAGAAATTAGTTTTAATATAAATATAGTAGAATGTAAATAATAACGTAAATCAAGACACTTTAATAGTGTCTTTTGTTTTAATATAAATATAGTAGAATGTAAATCGAAATGTAACTTTTATAAAAACAGGAGAAGAGTTTGGTTTTAATATAAATATAGTAGAATGTAAATAGATTTTATTATTATCACATTTAGAAGACCAATTAGGTTTTAATATAAATATAGTAGAATGTAAATATTTTTAAAACATTTATAATTTTAATGGGAAGAGGGTTTTAATATAAATATAGTAGAATGTAAATTTTGAAATATTAACAGAAGAAAATCTCGAAAGATTAGAGTTTTAATATAAATATAGTAGAATGTAAATAGAGCAATACAAAAGGTAGAGGAAATACAAAAAGAGTTTTAATATAAATATAGTAGAATGTAAATACAACAGAGATAAACCTCAAACTCCAAAAAACAACGTTTTAATATAAATATAGTAGAATGTAAATGAAATTGGAGATGGAAGTGCTGCAAAACCTTCAAGTTTTAATATAAATATAGTAGAATGTAAATCAAATAGAGGAACATTTAAAAGAATTGTCAATAGAGTTTTAATATAAATATAGTAGAATGTAAATAATAAAAATATTAGATACGGAACAAGAAGAACATGTTGTTTTAATATAAATATAGTAGAATGTAAATACAGAAGATGAAGAAATAAAACAAAAGTTAAACGGTTTTAATATAAATATAGTAGAATGTAAATATTCTAGACCAGCTACCGCTTGTTTCATAGACTGTGTTTTAATATAAATATAGTAGAATGTAAATTAATACCAGAAATTCTTTCTTTTATTATATTTTCGTTTTAATATAAATATAGTAGAATGTAAATTCAATTCCAACAATGACTATAAAATGTCCTCCTGTGTTTTAATATAAATATAGTAGAATGTAAATCTAACACACATAGTTCGTGGTATCCTGCCGAACATGTTTTAATATAAATATAGTAGAATGTAAATGGACAAGAGACAACAGAGGTAATAATTAACAGAGCAGGTTTTAATATAAATATAGTAGAATGTAAATGTTGGAGTGTCTGTATATGCAAGAGCAATAAATTTAAGTTTTAATATAAATATAGTAGAATGTAAATATATGATAAGTAATTCTATTTTTTTGTAATCTAACTGTTTTAATATAAATATAGTAGAATGTAAATCAAGAAGATGTTCAAGCATATGTGGAAGGAATTTCGTTTTAATATAAATATAGTAGAATATAAATAATAAATACAATTTTAAAGACTTTATGTTTAAGGTTCGATTTTAATATAAATATAATAGAATGTAAATCAAGGTGATGCTACTTTGGAAAATGCAGTTTATAAGTTTTAATATAAATATAATAGAACGTAAATGATTGTAAAAAGGGTTTTCATGAATATGCACTATGAATATAGTAGAAATTGAAAATAATTAAACATAAAAAGCAATAAGTTTTATAATAAATAATTGCTTTTTAGAAAGAGTTCTAGTAAAATTAAAGCAAAAGGAGGATGATAAAAATGAAAAAAGTAATAAAAATCAGCATAGTTATAATTATTATACTCATCATACTAATATGTTGCACAATTGTAGCAAAAAACAAGGAGATAGAACTAATAGAGATTTCATCACAAAAGGAATTAGAAGAAATATATGAAGGAAAAGAAAAATCAAGTCTTACATTTTCAAATTTGTTAACTATGCCATTTAGTATGTTGTCAAATCATAGTGTTTATAACAATAACTATTATTATAGTGATACAATAAAAAATTCAACTACGCAAGGAAGTTTCAGTGATCCACAAAGTTGGACAAGCTCATCTACACTTGATGCTATTACTAGTAGTACGAGTCAAGGAAGTAGTAAAGAATACTCAACCACTAATATTCAAGTTGAGAATGTAGATGAAGCAGATATTACAAAAACAGATGGAGATTACATTTATTCTTTGTCAGAAGATAAGGTCGTAATAACTAATGTAAAAGATCCAACTCAGATAAAAATAGCATCAACGATAGAAGCAGATGATAGCTTCACTGTGCCAGAAGATTTATTGTTATATAATGATAAATTAGTTGTGATATCCCAAAGAAATGAATCTACTACATCAAATTATTACAGTTATAATAGAAATAATACGACAGTGGTTTCTATTTATGATATTTCCAGCAAAGAGAAACCAAAGGAAGTTAAAAATTATGAGTTAGAACAACCATATTATACCTCAAGATGTATAGATGGAAAATTGTATGTGATTTCATCAGGCAATTTGAAAGAAGAAAATGGTAATATTATAACTTACTATAAAGAGGACGGAAAACAGGTAGATCCAGGCTTCAGAGGAATAAAACGTATGAAGGATTTAGAGACTACAAGTTTGACTGTTTTGTCTATGTTAGATTTAAATAAATTAGAAGATTCTGTAAGAGTAAATTCTTATTTGATGGATGTTGAAAATGCATACATATCAGAAAGTAATATTTATTTATTAGATGAAAAGTATAAAGGCTATTCTAATGGCACACCACCAATATCATCAATATTTGGAGTAAAAGGAATATTAGGAGCATTTGATTATGAAGAAGAGGATGAGATAGATACGGGAACATATACTCAAATTTACAAATTTAATTTGCAAGATGATGGAAGCATTCAATATGATAAAAAAGTAGAAGAAAAGGGCGAAACAATAAATCAATTTTCAGTTGATGAATATGAAGGTGACTTAAGAATAGCTTTATATAATGGGGAAGGATCAAGAATTGTTATTTTCGATAATAATATGAAGAAAATTGGAGAAACAGAAAAATTGGCAGAAGGAGAAAAAATGTATTCTTCAAGATTCTTAGGAAACAAAGCATATCTTGTGACCTATAAAACAGTAGATCCACTATTTGTAATTGATTTAAGTAATCCAGAAAGTCCAAAAACCTTAGGAAAATTAAAGATTCCAGGATATAGTACTTATTTACATCCATATGATGAAAATCATATAATAGGAATTGGAATGCAAACAGAAGAAAAAGTAAATAGAAATTCAAGTGGAAAGATAACATCAACTTCAACAGTAATTACAGGAATGAAAATGGCATTATTTGATGTGACAGATGTAGAAAATCCAATTCAGATATCTGACACAATCATAGGAAATAGTAGAACTACATCTGCTATTTTAACTAACCATAAAGCATTACTATTCTCAAAAGAAAAACAATTATTAGCAATTCCAGTTAATAATTATAGTGAAGATTTTGAAATTACAAATTCATCTGATACATATAGTTCAATGATTAATAGTTATACATCATATAGTAAAGAGTATATTTCAGAAGGATATTTTGTTTATCATATTAATCTTGAAGATGGATTTAAATTAAAGGGAACTATTACACATAAAAAACAAAAAAGTAAATATTCTTATAGCAATAATTCAAGATTATTAAGAGGATTATATATTGAAGATAATTTATATACTATTTCAGAAGATTATATTAAAGTAAATCAATTAGAAGATTTACAAGAAATTAGTCAATTGAAAATAAAGGAGGATTAAAATGGAAGAAAAAGAGAAATCAGTAGCTGGTGTTAGCTCATTAGTGTTAGGAATTATATCAATAGTAACAGCTTTATTTTATTATATTAGTTTACCAACAGGAATTCTAGCAATTGTACTTGGAGCTATTAGTATAAGAAAAGCAGGAAGTAAGCTTGGAAAGGCAGGACTAATAACAGGAATCGTTGGAATTAGTTTATGTGTATTTTTATATATAAGTATGATAATTATTATTGTAGTTAGTGCATAAATAAAAAAGCTAGATAGAAGATTATTAGAATATAACTTCAATCTAGCTTTTTAAAATTTAAAAAACACACGATTTCAAATTTGTTTTCTCATAGATTCCAATATTTTTCATATTTTTCTTTTGCTGTATCTGGATTATAAATACCTGTAAAATCCTTAATAGGAGCAAATTCTTCATCTGCATCAACACGAAGAAGAAGCATATCATCGAAAAATGAAAAACTATCAAATATAAAGTTTTCAAATTTAAAAGAATTTGGTTTATCAGGAACTTGTTTCATACCTTCTTCATTAACAAAAGCGTTTTTCTTAAAGGCTCTATGATAAGAAAGAGGTACGTTTGAGACCTTTTTTACAGCATCTAAACTCATTAGATGAGAAAGCATATTGGCTTCTCTATATTTATACATTCCATTTTCAAATTTAGAAACAGATAATTTGATATCAATATCATCATAATCTAAAATAGCAGGTTTATCAAATTTTTTACAGTATACAGCAGTTTTCTCTAAAGGTTTTTCTTTAAAAATAGATTTTGATGCAATTTGATAATTTCCTGTGGCGGTAAGTCCAATGAACAAAGGATCCACATTTTTTAGTAAGACATTGTCAATTCCACCGAATGATATCCATTTTATATTATTATCTTCTAAATCTTCAATGATATTATGATTTTTCATGGATTGAAATACATTCCCATTACCGTTAGATGCCGTTTTTATCAGGTAAGGTTCCTGTAAAATTAGTTTTCCATTGATATCAATGATAGGTAATTTACCTTGTATAAAAAATTTTACTTTTTCTCTTGGATATTCAAAGAAATTATGATTTTCGAAGTAGTCTTTTGTCTGTTTATCATTATCTTCACTGGTCATAATATACCAAGGAATTGTAATGCTATATTTTTTATTTGCTCTTTTTATATCTTCACACATAATTTGGAATAAGGATTTTTTTACATTAGTTGATTCGAAGTATAATTCATAAGTCCCTTTTGGACCTTTATATCCTAATCTTGTACCTTGGCCACCGGCCATTGTTATAACAGCGAAAGATTGAGATTTAATAATTTTTTCTCCTGTTTCTATGTAAGTATTTAGCTCTTCTTTAGAAAATTTATTTTTTTCCAAGTGTGGTAAAGGAGATACTTTAGACATATCCAAATTAGTATTTTGTTTAGAATTTTCATATAAATTTAGAATTTCATCGAAATTGATTTTTATGATTTGGTCTAATAAAACTTCCTTTTGATTTTCAGAAATTTCATCATAAAAATATAATAGATGTTCTTGATGGTATTTTTTTAAAATTTCTTTCGCTTTCGTTAATTTATCACTCATAAATTTCACTCCTAATCTAAATCATGTGAAGTAGGGAGAGCTCCTTTTAAGCTTCTTATAATCATATTTTTATTTGGCATATCGGAAGCCTTTAAATCAGCAATTTCGTTTTCAATATCGTAAGGAACTCTTACTAAATTGAAGGAAATAGAAGCTAAATTTTTGGAAGCATAATTTCCTTCTATTATTATATAAGATGCAAGAGTCGAAAATTTGTTACTTTTGTCATCTATATTAGAATTCAACATTTCGACTGGAATACCAACACTTCCTGTGTTAAATAAAGTCTTGTTTTTATAGCGAACAACAAAAGGTGTATGAATATGACCATATCCAACAATATCTGGCTCGGGATCATTTAGAGTTTTTCCAATAAATTCTGTATTTTTAAATAGGTATTCGGGACTATTTAATTCATTTCCAGCGTATATAGTACCTTTATTGGAAAACATAGGATTATAAATATCGTCTAAATTATAAGGTGAAGCATGAAAAAGTCTAATTAGATGTCCACTTATATAAAATTCATAAGAAACAGGTAAATTAAATATAAAGTCAGCTCTTTCCTCACCAATTTTTTCTCTAGACCAAAATTTTTTGTTTTTAGCTTCAGGGCGACAAATTGCATAATCAGAATTTCCGATTAAAATAACTTCGCAAACTTCTTTTAATTTGTCTATTACTAAATCAGGATGAACACATTTTATTACGCTATCGCCAAGGCAAAAAATCTTTTTTATATCACGATTTTTTATATCATCTAGTACTGCATTTAATGCCGTAATGTTCCCATGAACATCTGAAATGATTGCTATTTTTTCCATGATTACCTCCTAAAACCTAATAATTTCATTATATATTTCTATTGCAAAATTATCAGTCATACCTGAGATATAAGCTATAATAGCCTTATAGAAATCTTCTTTATTTTTTATGTCAAATATAACTTCATTTTTTAATTTTAATTCTTCTCTGTTTCCAAGATCAGTATAGTTTTCTAAAAAATTGTAAAACCCATTACTTAAATTAGGATAAAATTTTTCTAGTTTTTGTATATTATTTAAAGTATTTTCTTCATCAAAACAATCTTTTAGCTTATCATAAAGTTCATTAAGTACTAATTTGAAAAAATTGTTAGAAGGTTCAATTCTATCACTAAAATATATGTTTTTATAGTTAAAATCCTTTATTTTATTCATTAAATCAAATGCACTGTCTGAAAAGCATAGTCCTTTTTCAGGTGAAGAGTTTTTGCATAGATCGGTTACTAAATAATTAATAATATTACTGTTATTTAATTTATGATTAGATGAGTTGTAATTTAATAAATCGTATAATTCTTGCAAATGATTATCCAAAATTCCAAGTGTAATGGCATCTTCAATATCACGACCTATATAAGAGATCTTATCAGCAATTTTTATTACGCAGCCTTCCCAAGTATAGGGTGCATACTCATTTGGATAATGGTAATCGTTTAAATCAATAAATTCTTCTCTTGGTCTGAGTGTATTTTCTGTAATTTCACCACAGTGTGAAATAATACCATCTCTTATTCCATAAGATAAGTTTAAATTTTTCTTATAGCCATCATGACCTTCTAAAAGTTCAATTGAATCCACAAAATGTAACCCGTTTTTTTCATGCCAAAAAGAAATGCCTAGATCTCTTTTAGAAATTTCTGAAAGAATTTTTTCACCACTATGTCCGAAAGGACTATGACCTAAGTCATGAGCAACCGCAATGGCTTTTGTTAATTCTGTATTAAGTCCTAAACAACTGGCAATGGTATAGCTAATAGATTCAACATGAGTAACATGTTCAATTCTAGTACAAATATGATCATTTTCAGGTGAAAAGAATACTTGTGTTTTATGTTTTAATCTTCGATATGCATTGGAATGAATGATTCTTGTATAATCTCTATCAAATTCAGTTCTAATATCAGAATTTTTAGAAGATAATGGTGAAATTCTAGAAATTACTTTATCCCAATTTGAGTGATTTGAATTCATTGCTTCATTTTTAAATAAATCTCTCATGTAAACCTCCCTTTGAATTCGTTTCTTATCAATTTTAAGTTTACAACAAAATACGATAAAAGTCTAGTAGGCATCAGGGATTTTTGGGAAACCATTATAATAAAATAAAATGTAAAAATAAATTGAAAATTAAAGAATAAAATAGTATAATAATTTTGAAAAAGAAAGGAGAAAAAAATGTTTAATTTGGTGAAAGAGGATTTTGATGAGAATTCAGATGACATATTAAATTCAATTAATAAAATGCTAGAGAAAAATAAGAAAGAAAAAGAGGAAGAGAACAAAGAAAATAAAGAATAAGATTTGGAGGAATTAAAAATGGGAAAATTATTTGTAATAGATGGAACAGATGGAAGTGGAAAACAAACACAATTTAATAAACTACAGGACAGATTAACAGAAGATGGAATAGACTATAAAGTTGTAAGTTTTCCAAATTATGAGAGTCCAAGTGCATCTTTGGTAAAAATGTATTTATCAGGAGAGTTTGGAAAAAATGCAAAAGAAATAAGTCCATATATTGCATCAACATTTTATGCAGCTGATAGATATGCAACATTTCAAATAGGATATAAGGAATATTACGAAAATGGTGGAATTATATTAGCAGATAGATATACAACAGCTAATATGGTTCATCAGGCAGGAAAAATAGCTGATAAAGAAGAAAGAAAAAAATTTTTAGATTGGCTATGGGATTTTGAATTTAATCTATATGGCTTACCTGTTCCTTCAGAAGTGTTTTTCTTAAATATGCCAGTAGAAAAGTCAATTGAATTAATGAAAAATAGAGAGAATAAATTTACGCATAGCACAAAAAAAGATATTCATGAAAGTGATAAAAATCATTTAATAGATGCTTATTCAGCAGCTTGTGAGGTCGCAAAAGAATATAATTGGTATGAAGTAAACTGTGTAAAAGATGATAAAATAAGAACCATAGAAGATATTCATGAGGAGATTTATAACGAGATAAAAAAACATATTTAATAATAATTTATGCTAATAGCCTTGACGAATTAATGATAAGGTGAAAGTGGAAGAAATAGATAAAACACAGTAAAAGATAATGCGAGAAATATGGAGATTTAAAGAGGAAAGAAGAGAAATAAAGAGAATTCAAGAAAGATAAAACTTGAAAATTTGCCGATAAAGTCCAAGATAAACCAAGAAGCAATTTGGAATATTTTTCAAAAAATAGTATAATATATATCGATGGTGCATTATTCTAGTCATACAAACTTTATGAGGGTGGGGCTAAAAATCCACTAAAGGGCACATCGTTGAAGTTTCTTGTTTGTGCGCGAAATGCCAGTTTTGCGTGTATCCAGGGAGTAAAGAGATTAGGGGAGTATGTAATGGCATATATATGATCCCTAGTTTCGCGGAGGCTTAAATAGATTTTAAGTAAAACCTATGTTGAGTGCCAAGACACAAAATACATAGAGTAGCCTGTCTTGAGTGAGTGTATTGGGATTAATTTTGCATAAGTAAGGTTGATTTTGGCCAAGTTAATTTTACTTTTAGATTATGAAATTGCATTTGCAAAAAAGACTAGTAAAGTTGCAAACGTATGTCAAGGAAAACTTCTAGAATGTTTGCTTTAAAGTTAAAGGCATAGAAGTCTAAGGATTAAGGTACAGATTTAAGTGGCGATCTGGTGTCTATCAAAAGGAATAGATATTCTTCTTAATCGGAAACGGCTATAGCAGTAATGCTAAGCGGAGAATAGAGAAATTCGACCAGACCTAAACTGTAAAATTTACTTAGACTTTGACCATCTAAAGCATAGAAAAAATAATTAGGCAGATTAAAATCTGCCTAAAATTATGCTCATACTTATTAACAAAAAAGGAGAAAACAAAAAATGAAAAAATCAAATGAAACAAAAGGACATTCGGAGACAATATGGTTTATAGAAGTATTTATATTAACATTTATTTTGTCTATGATATTTTCCTATATATCAGAAAATGGGGTATCAAATTTAAGTTTAATATCTGCAATATTCATATTAATTTTAGTGATAGTAATAGGAATCTTTTTTGATATTATTGGAGTTGCAGTAACAGTAGCGAATGAACATGAATTTCATGCAAAAGCTACTAAAAAAGTAGAAGGTTCAAAAGCTTCTATTAAATTAATTAGGAATGCTCCAAGGGTTGCAAATATTTGTGCTGATGTCATTGGAGATATTTGCGGAGTATTAAGTGGTGCTATTAGTGCGTTAATATCCATGAAAATTACGGAACAATTTGGTTTATCTTTTAATATACAATTTATCTTAAGTGCTACTGTTGCAGCCTTAACAGTAGGAGGAAAAGCATTAGGAAAAGGAGTAGCTAATAAGAATTCAACACAAATTGTCCATGCGGTAGGAATTGTATTAAATAAATTTAGTAGAAAGTAAGAGTTTTCTCTTACTTTTTAATATAATAGGAAAGTTCTCTGAACTTCCTATTATATTAAATACTTTGCACACAATTTTTTACAAAAATTGGCGCACGAACAAATACGCGGACTTTATAATGTTTTAAATAGAGAAAATGTTATTAATGTCCGCTTTTGTTCTATCAAATGGGATAAAATAATTAAAAAAATAAAGAATAAAGATGAGGTGTATATATGAGGGCATTAATCACAGGAGCATCTTCTGGAATAGGAAGAGATATGGCAAGAACATTAAGCAAAAAGGGATATGATTTAGTACTTGTGGCAAGAGACGAAGAAAAGTTGAATCAAGTCAAAAAAGAATTAGAACAGAATGGAGTAAACATAGAAATAATAGTAATGGATTTATCCATAGAAGAAAATTGCAAAGAACTCCACAAAAGAGTAAAAAATGTGGATATCTTAATTAATAATGCAGGATTTGGAGATTGTGGAAATTTTACTAAAACAAACCTAGAAAAAGAGATAAATATGATAAAAACAAATATAACGGCCTATCATATTTTAACAAAATTGTATTTAATAGATATGAAGGAAAGCGATAGTGGAAAAATATTAAATGTAGCTTCCATTGCCGGATTTATGCCAGGAGCACTAATGGCCACTTATTATGCGACAAAAGCCTATATTGTTAGATTATCAGAAGGAATTAGAGAAGAACTAAAAAAAGAAAGATCAAAGATACAAATTAGTATTTTATGCCCAGGTCCTGTTAATACCAATTTTAATAACGTGGCAAATGTGAAATTTCATATGAGAGAAGCAAATAGTCAAAAAGTGGCAGAGTATGCCATTAAAAAAATGGAACAAGGAAAATTTTATATTGTCCCAGGATTAGATGTAAAGCTTGCTAGGTTTGGAGCTAAAATTACACCAACACCATTAATTAGTAAGATAACTTATATGGTACAAAAAAGAAAGTTGACAAGAAAGTAAAATTGCTTGACAAATACAAACAAACATTCTATAATAAGACTGGTGATATTATGGAAAAACAAATATTACACGTGGATGTAAACAATGCTTTCCTAAGTTGGACAGCAGTAGATATGCTAAAAAAGGGAAGTAAAATAGATATAAGAGAAATACCAGCAATTATTGGTGGAGATGAAACTAAAAGGTCAGGGATTGTGCTTGCCAAAAGTATGAAAGCAAAAGAATGTGGAGTAAGAACAGCGCAAACAATTTATCAAGCAAAAATAAAGTGTCCAAACCTTAAAGTCTTTTCGTCTAATTTTAAAGTATATAGAGAATATTCAGATAAATTATATCATTTGCTACTACAATATACCGATAAAATTGAAAGATTTAGTATCGATGAATGTTTTTTGGATATGACAGAATATTTAATGAAAGATACTTTATTAAATAAAGCAAAAGAAATAAGTAAGAGAGTAAAAGAAGAATTAGGGTTTACTGTAAATATAGGAGTAGCAAATAACAAGTTATTAGCCAAAATGGCATCTGATTTTACAAAGCCAGATAGAGTTCATACTTTATTTCAAGAAGAAATACCAACAAAAATGTGGACATTACCAATATCAGAACTGTTTATGTTAGGAAGAAAAACAGTTCCAAAATTGTATAATATGCAAATAAAAACAATAGGAGATTTAGCCAAAAGCGATAAAAAAGTTCTGAATAAAAAATTTGGAAAACATGGTATACAGATGTGGGAATATGCCAATGGAATTGATCATTCAGAAGTAGTATACAAACAAGAAAAGCCAAAAGGTGTTGGAAATTCCGTCACATTACCAGAAAATATAACAGAAATAGAAAAATTAGAAGAAATTTTGCTAGCATTAACAGAACAAGTAACCTATCGATTGAGAAAACATGATTTACTAGCAAATACGGTGAACGTGCAATTAAGAACAAAAGACTTTGAAGACACTTCGCACCAAGGAAAGCTAACAACAGCAACTTCGTCTACGAGAGAAATATATGAAAAAGCAAAACAATTACTAGATGAAATGTATCATAAATCAATGGCAATACGTTTGATTGGGGTAAGAGTAGACAATCTAGTCGAAAAAGAAGAATTACAATTATCTCTATTTTATGATGAGAAGAATGAAAAACAAGAAAAACTAGATAAAGTGGTAGATGAATTAAAAAATAAATATGGATATAACAAAATAACAAGAGCAGGAAAAATGAATACAGGAGATTTATTAAAATTAAAAGATATTAAGAAATAGTGGAGAAGAAATGCAAGAAATAGAATATAAAGGAGAAAAAATCCCATATACACTTATAAAATCAAGAATAAAAAACATGTATATTCATATAAAAGATGGTAACGTCATAGTAAAAGCACCAAATAGATTAAAAGAAAAATATATCTATGATTTTGTTAATAGAAAAGCAAAATGGATTTATGAAAAAGTGAAAGAAAGTAAGACAAATCCAAAAATACAAGAAAAAATAGAACAAGAAGATATGGAAAGATTATCAAAAATAGTAGAGGAAAGTGTAAGAAAATATTCAATTACATTAGGAGTAGCTCCTAAAAAAGTGAGAATAAAGGATATAAAATATGCTTGGGGAAGCTGTTCTAGTAAGAGAAATATATCGATTAATATGCATTTAGCAAAAAAAGAGGAAAAGGTAATCGAATATGTTGTTTTACACGAAATATGCCATTTAGTTTATATGAACCATTCAAAGGATTTCTGGAATTTAGTTGAAAAACATATGCCGAGATATAAAGAATATAAAAAAATGCTTTCTAGATAAAAAATACTTGCCTATCATACCTATTTAGTTTATAATAAAATAAATAAAATAACAGGAGAAATTGATAGAATGTGGAAAAGAAAAGAGTTAAAGGCTAAAGCAAGACAGGTGGTAAAGAAAAATTACTGGACAGCAATTGTGGTTTGCTTCCTAATTGCCCTACTAACTGGAGAATTTGGAAGCTCAATTGTAGGAATATGGCAATCAGATGATTCTATGGATCCAAATTATTTAATTAATAACGAAAGTATAATTGTAACAGATCAATTAAATGAAGATAAATGGCAAGAAATGAAAGATATAGATACAAGGATAGATGAGAAAAGGCAGACTTTAAATGAAATACAATTAAAAATATTAGAAGCAATTGAAGCAAATTTGAATAGCATAACTAAATCACATAAATATATATTTAAAATTTGGGATGCAGCAGAATCTTTTAATTTGAATCAAGCAGGATTAGGAATAGGGATTTCGTTAACTGCAATTATAGCATTTGCTTTTACTATTATAATAGCAGATCCGTTAATCGTTGCAGGAAGAAGATACTTTCTAAAAGCAAGAAAAAAGAGCAATACGAAAATAGGAATAATAGGAGAAATTTTCAAAAGAGGAAACTGGCTAAATGTAGCAGTTATAATGCTTTTAAGAAACATATATAATGGTTTATGGTATTTAACCATTATAGGGGGAATCATAAAAACATATGAGTATAGAATGATACCATATATCTTGGCAGAAAATCCAAAGACAAAAAGAAAGGAAGCTTTTAAGCTTTCGAAACAGATGATGAAAGGAAATAAGTGGAGAACTTTTATACTTGATTTATCATTTATCGGATGGAATATAGTATCTGTTTTTACATTTGGATTATTAAATATATTGTATGTTAATCCTTATAAAGCATTTACATTAGTCGAATTATATATGGTGTTAAGAAATCAAGCCATATCAGATAAATATGAATACTATGAAAATTTAAATGATAAAACCTTAAAATAAAGAAATAGTAGTAATATAAAAATTGGAGCGAACCCAAATTGTTAGACAAAAAAGTTTAGCAAGGAGGGTTTATTTTATGTCAAAATATTCAAATGAATTAAAATTAAATTAATTTTATTATATTTTTTAAAAACAATTTAATCGAATTTTGTAGAAAATAATAAAAAAAGAAAAAAAGAAAAGTTCGAGAAATAAAAGATAAAAACATAAATTGTAGATATATATCAAAAATTGTAAAATAAAGAAAATATATATCGGAAAATGCGATGAAAAAATCTTGCAACCTCCCTAAATTCATAGTATTATAGGAATTATGTGATACAAAAGAGGGGGAGAAAAATGAAAAAATTTTTTGGAGGTACATTTATCGAAAAAGAAAAATTGAAAGAGGCAGGAATAGGACATCCAATAAAATTGGAATATTACAAAATTATTAATGAAGAGGAATCTAGTAATAGTAATAAATATGGAGTAAACATAGTAAAGACGGAATATATAAATAATGATATAAAAGTAGAAGAAAAGACAATAGAATATTTATCAAATAATGAACAAAAAGTAAATGATATCTTAACAATTCTAAAAGAAAATGAAGTAACACCAATTTGCGTACAAGATATCATTTGTGATTTTTCAAAGGGACTTTGTTAATATAAATAAAATCTATTTAAAAAGCTTGCAAATTATGGAAAAATAGTCTAGAATAACTTATAGCAAATAAGAAGTAAAATATAAAATGGGGAAATGAACTTAAAAAATAAGGAGGAATATATGGCTGATAAGTTAATAATAGTAGAATCACCAGCAAAAGCCAATACCATAAAGAAATTTCTAGGTGGTAGTACAAAAGTAGTAGCATCAATGGGACATATTAGGGATTTACCAAAATCAAAATTAGGAGTAGATATAGAACATGATTTTGAACCAGAATATATAAATATTAGAGGAAAAGGAGATTTAATAAAATCATTAAAGAAAGATGCTAAGCAAGCTAAAAAAGTATATTTAGCAACTGACCCTGACCGTGAGGGTGAAGCAATTGCATGGCACCTAGCAACTATTTTAAAAGATGAAACAGATAAAATAACCAGAGTAACTTTTAATGAAATTACAAAAGGAGCAGTACAAAGAGCAATCAAAGAACCAAGAAATATAGATGAGAATTTAGTTGATGCTCAACAGGCAAGGCGTGTACTAGATAGAATTGTCGGATACAAGATAAGTCCATTACTTTGGAAAAAAGTAAGAAGGGGGCTATCTGCAGGACGTGTACAATCAGTTGCTGTTAAATTAATTGTAGACAGAGAAGAAGAAATTGAAAAATTTATACCAGATGAATATTGGAATATATATGCAGAATTAGAAGATAAAGAAACAAAGAAACAATTTGAAGCTAAATTCTATGGAAAAGATGGAAAAAAGCAAGAGATACATTCGGAAGAAGAAGTAAATAAAATTTTAAAGGATATTGAAAAAGCAAAATATATAGTAGATGAAGTCAAAAGAGGAGAAAAGAAAAGAACTCCGGCACCACCTTTTACAACTAGTACAATGCAACAAGAAGCATCAAGAAAACTTGGATTTACATTAAAGAAAACAATGTCAATAGCCCAAGGATTGTATGAAGGAGTAAAAATACCTGAAAAAGGTATAGTAGGTTTAATAACTTATATGAGAACCGATTCTACAAGAATATCAGAAGAAGCAAGAGCAGCAGCAAAGAAGCATATTGTGGGTACATATGGAGATAATTATTACGAAAATAGATATTATAAAACCAATAAAGATTCACAAGATGCCCATGAGGGTATTAGACCAACCTACGCAGAATTAGAGCCAGATATTATTAAGGAATCTTTAACAAAAGACCAATACAAATTGTATAAATTAATTTATAATCGATTTATGGCAAGTCAAATGGCAGCTGCTATCTATAATACCATGTCGGTAACTATAAATGCAAATGCTTATAACTTCAAAGCCAATGGACAAAGCATAAAATTTAAAGGATTTATGACTTTATATGTAGAAGGAACCGATTCGGAAGAACAAGAAGAAGAGGGAATGCTACCAGAATTGAAAGAAAATCAAGAGCTTAAAATAAACAAGATAAATCCAAAACAGAGCTTTACAGAACCACCACCAAGGTATACGGAAGCAAGTCTTGTAAAAGCCTTAGAAGAAAAAGGAATTGGGAGACCAAGTACATATTCACCAACAATAACAACAATTCTAGAGAGAAGATATATTGAAAAAGAAAAGAAGCAATTGATACCAACAGAATTAGGAAAAATAGTAAATAAGCTACTAACAGAAAATTTTACAGACGTTATTAATATAGAATTTACCGCAAAAATTGAAAATGAATTTGATGAAATAGCAGAAGGAAAAGAAGAATGGAAAAAGATGATAAGAGAATTCTATGGACCATTTGAAAAAGAGTTAGAAAAAGTAGAAAAAGAATTGGAGCATGTAGAGTTAGTAGAAGAAGTATCAGACATACCATGTGAAAAATGTGGTCGAATGATGGTATATAAATATGGAAGATATGGAAAATTTTTGGCGTGTCCAGGATATCCAGAGTGTAAAAATGCAAAACCAATCATAGAAACAATAGATGTACCTTGTCCAAAATGTGGATCAACAGTGCAAATCAGAAAAACGAAAAGAAAAAGGAACTATTATATTTGTGAAAATAATCCAAAGTCTTGCGATTATATATCTTGGAATAAACCAAAACCAGGAGAAAAATGGGATCCAGAGGAAGCAGAAGAAGTAAAAAAGGAAACAAAAAAAGTTACTAAGAGGGAAACCAAAAAAACAGCTAAGAAAACAACCAAAAGGAAGACAACAAAGAAAAAATAATAGTAAAAACAATAAAAATACGCCAGTGCACTTGACAATATGGCGTATTTTTGGTATTATTTTAAATGCTTAAGCATAGAATTAAAGGAAGCAAATAAACGCGGGAATAGCTCAGTTGATAGAGCGCTGCCTTGCCAAGGCAGAGGTCGCGGGTTTGAGCCCCGTTTCCCGCTCCA
>JBJFFC010000045.1:0-25208 GCA_051891395.1 Clostridia bacterium
GTCAAAAGACAATTTTATATTAGAAATAAATATTGACTAAATTATATTAACCACAAGGTTATTTATAATTAGTCAGAAAGGATAATATTATGAATAACTACTGTATGCACTTAAAAAAGAGAAAGAATAAACCATATTGTGATTTGCTTAATAAAGAAATAACATTTTCTCAATGTCGGGAATGTGATAATAAAGAATACAAAAACTACATAGACCGAAAAAAGTCCGGTTTTCGGTCTAAAAGTCCTGTTAAAAGCGGACAAATAAATAAAAATGCACAACCATTGACAAAAAAGCCAGTTAAAAAAGCAAAAATGCACAATAAATCGAAGAAATTGACAAAACTAGAAAGAAATAGAGCTAGTGTATTTACCGATGATCTAGAGCATTGTTATTTATGTAGTAAAAAGAAAAACGACCTACACGAAATATTCGGAGGTCGCAATAGACTTAATTCTATAAAATATAATTTTGTATTACCATTATGTCGTGAATGCCACTCTCTTAATCAAAATAATCCATTTTTCAACGACTATTGGCACAGGCAAGGTCAAGAGTATTTTGAATGTAATATTGGCAATAGAAAAGATTTTATTAAGGTGTTTAAGAAGAACTATTTAAAGTAAAAAACTATTACACTATTTATTTGTATAAATTAAGTTGTTTATATATATCCATGGCCTTCCAAAAAATTTAAATATTCTTCCTTTGAAAATGTACAATTCATATATTCATTAAATTCTTTTTTGGGAAGTTTCATTTGTTTCATCATCTGATTTAATAATCCATCAGAAATGTCTTTATGAGTTCCATGACTAACTTTAGTATTTATTTTCGTTTTTTTCCCATCTTTATATATAAAATAATAATTATGATCTCGTTTCTTTTCCAAAGTAAATCCCTTACTTGAAAGTGCTCTTTCTACATCTTTTGTTGCTCTAGGCATTTTTACCACCATATATCATCAATAAATTATTTTTTAATATTTTTGCATTGTTGTCTAATTTTTCATCTTTCTCAAGAGCATACGATTCATATTGTATTTTAAATTCTTCAAGAATATTATTTTCAGCTTCTCTTTGAGTTTCACCATATGCGTAAATATTATAATCATCATTACTATAGTAAAAACCATTTTTGTCAATTTCAATTTTAAAATTAATTGCCTTATTTAATTCAATACATTCTCCAGTTATATCATTTTTCAATTCTAAAAAAGATTTATTTAAAGAATTTCTATTAATCACAGAATCATTCCTTTCATTTAAAGTATAATCAAATTCTGTATAATTATAACTGCAATTTTCCATAGAAAAATTTAACCAAGACATTCCAATTCCTACAAACATAATTTCTTATTCTCCTTATATTCCGCAGATTGGTGCAAAAATGCCATAATATAATTTATATCCAAGGGTTCAAAATCTTTTCTTTTCATATTAAACTCAAAATGTAATACAAAATCATCATCTAAAGTTGAATATCCCTCTAAACATCTAGTCTTTCTGCCATTAATATTAATTTCTCTCAACATGCTAAAATGTATCTTATCATCATTGATTGTATCAAAATTAACAAAATGTTTTGCTTTGAAGAGCTGCATTTTTTCATTATCAATAGGTTCTTGAAAAGTACATGCAATACCAACAAAATTAATTTTTTTATCTGTAAATATTCTAAAAATCGATTTAGTAATTTCATCCAATTTATCATTAAATTTGTCGCTAACAGTCAAAATCAGATTATAAAAATTACTTTGTATTTGAAAATCAGGATTTTGGCTAAAAACAAAAATTGGAATACCTTTATTTTCTTCTTGCATATTTATAGGTAAAATAACTTCATTACCCAAATTAGGATATTCTTTTAATAGTTCACTTGTAATTTCACTTGCTTTATAAACGGTATTGTCTTCCAATTCCAAAAAAACTTGAGTAAAATAACTCATAAGCATCCTCCTCTACTATAATTAGTATAACACATATTTACCAATATCTGTCAACTAAATTGCATACTATAATATACTTTTTTTTACAAAAAGTCAATACATTCCTAAAAAAGCAAAAAAGAAGTAGGCAGTAGTCTACTTCTTTACTGTTCACATCTGTTTAGTGGTATTCACTACTCAATTACTATCTGAAATTTAGTAGCAGGTACTCCAATTACACCAGCAAAACCATCTTGACCATTAGTTTTTTCATTATCATACTGCCAGTCATAATTATTAACTTTGTATTTTGCTTTCTTGTATGGTCTAATGTCATTTGGTGTATAATAATAAACTTCTACCAATGCTATTGCTTCACCATTTCCAGCCCATCCTTTAATATAGTCATTAATATTATAACCAGTAATCCAGCCTAATTGTTTTCCTGATACTGTTGTAACTCTATATTTAATACTACCTTTGTCAACTCTAATTGCTAACCCAGTTATAGGACTATTCTCCCATCCTGCATAATCTTCTAGATTCTTAACTTCTGGAAGCCATCCATGCTTTAGAGTTTTAGCTTTATAATATACATTAACATCGTTTGAAGAAGGAACACTGCTACCACTATTAATTTTATTTGCTTCATCAGCAATATATTGCATTTTACTTCTTAAATAATCTCCAGGACAAGAAGTATTTGTAAACATGCTATGCCAAGTTAAGTTCTTACCAGTTACTAAAGTTCCAAGATTATTTCTTTTAGCAATATCAGCTACTAATTTGATTAAACTATTTAATGTAGTATCATTTACATACCAAGAATTGTCATTATCAGATGTTTCAATAGTAACTGATTTGCAATTACTATCCCAATTAGAATTAGTCCAAGCAGTATCTGCTTCATCAACATATTGTCCTATTCTTCCATCATACCCAATTCCATAGTGAGAAGAACCATATCTACCTACTGCTTGAAATATCTTCCCGCATTGCTCTGCAGTTAATCTTCCAGCCATATGATGAATTGTTATTGCCTCAATTTTTCTTCCACTTCTTCCTTTAGTATAGTTTCCTTCATAAGCAGGAACATTTACATTTACTAAACTTGATTTACTCATCAACTTCATCTCCTTTTCCATTTGATAGTTCTTCTATCATTTCTTTTGTTAATTCTTCCATTATATTATTCTCCTCTCACTATTTTTTTTAAATTATGAAATACATCATAAGTTCCACCTGCTATTACACCAGATAGGGCTATAGCAGTTGAAAAGTCTTTCGTAACAATCCATTCTATTAATGCTACTATCACACCAATTAAAATGTTCTGTATAGGTATTAACTTATTATTTAAAGATGTATATTTCTTAGATATAATACCTAATCCCCATGTAACAATAATAGTAACTAATGATATTAATGTTGTTATATCCATTATAATTTTCCCTCCTTCCTTGCTTTTTCCCATTTGTCGTGTATGTAACTATTTTTATGAAGCTCATTTGTATAGTGCTCATACACTTCATATGCTCTTTTTATTTGTTCATCATCTTTTTTTATTCCATTGTCAATATCTGATAAAAAGTCTACTAAAAAGTTTTTGCATTGATTTTCATCTATTTTGATTATCTTTTTATTAATCGGTTCTAATTGTTTATTTATTATCTTTTTGAAGCCAATCAAGATAGTTCCAACTATACCTACAAACTCTACAATAAATTTTAAAGCATAAAATATTTCTCCTAGTGTTATATTTTCCATATTATTTAACCTCTATTTCTTCTTCAACATATAATTCATTTAACTTATTTTCATCAAAATTATCTGCTAAAAAGATTATTGAAGCATAGTAAGGTTTATGTTCTTCTTCTGTTTCGGTAGCAGGTACATATACATCATTTATATCTCTTATTTGCTTATTTTCATCTGCTATTAATATTTTCTTATTTCCATACTTTCTTATTTCCATAATTACACCTCCTAACTTACAGACCAACCTTTAGCAGTAGCATTTGTTAATGCTGTTTGCCCTTCTGTACTTGTTAATTTCGCTAGGTTAGTACTTCCTAGAATTACTTGTTGAACATTACATCCTTTTGTTGCTATGTCATAGAGATTATTTAATACATTTATTAAACTTTGTTCTGTTAATGCAGTACAAGTAGATAAATCTAATTTATAGTTACTATTATTAGCACTAGTTGTTGTTGAATATGCTTGTCCTAGATTTTCTAATCCTCCAAAATCTGTTAATGAAGAACAACCATAAACAAAGAAACCAGTGTTTGTTGAACTACTTGCATTTAATTTTGGTATAGCAACTATTTTTTGGCATCTATAAAACATTTGATAGAAATTAGTGACTTTTAAGGTGTTAAAATTACTTATTTTTAATGTTTCTAATTTAAGACAATTTTGAAACATTGCATTCATCATAGTTACTTTTGATGTATCAAAATTGCTTAAATCTAATGTTGTTAAAGCATTACAATTATAAAACATATAATACATTGATGAAATATTACTAGTATCTAAATTAGCAAGTTCGTTATCTAATTCTGTTCCTTTATAATTATAAAAAGTTATATATCTAGGAGCATATTTTTCACCGATAAAATTACCTGTAACTCCTAAAATATCTACACCATTTTTAATATTTTCAGGAATAAGATTATTATCTTGTATTGCTTCAACTGTTACTTTAGATAGTCCAGTATATTCTTTATCTGGTGTAATTATTTGCTGTTCTGCTGTTGGAATTACTGTCTTTTCTTGAGTAATAGGATCAACATAAATTACTGAATTACTTAATGAGCCATTTAAAAATTGTTTGTTATTTAATGTTCCACTTAATTTTTGCTTTTCTTGTATCATAAGTCAGCACCCTCAGGATAAAGTATTAATATCTTTGCATCATCATCATCGTATCCCATAACTGTTTCATCATCATTTAATTTTATTACATACCAATATTCAATAGGGTTATTTGTCATTTCTCCAATTTTCATTTCTGAACCAGGTATATCTATATCTACACTTGTTAAACCAACTATTGGTATTATTTCTTTTTGGAGAACTGGAGGCTTGTTCATTCCCTTTTTTTCATAAATAGAAAACTTTAGTCTATCTCCCTCTTGAAAAATATAATCTGTGCCTTTATTATCAATAGAAAAATCCATTAGCAATCTATCTCCTCTATTAATATGAATTTCTTTATCTTTTATTTCCATTTCTTTACCTCTCTTTCTAATCTGTTGTTTTTGTATAGTTTAAAATTACATACTTAATCCATGTATTTCCCCAACCTGTTTGCGAAAAAAATGTGATGTTATTTCTGTCAACTTTTATACATAATTTATCTACATTTGTATTGTTTTCATACAAAACAACAGGCAATGAATAAGTTTTATTATTAACCGTTTCACTAACAAATGCATTTTTAATAAATATGAAATCTACAAAAGAAATATTATGAGCAAACTCATTTGTACTTTCACTATTTACTGAACCATTAATTACAAAAACCTTTTGATATAAAGGCTTACCATCAAGCCAAGTTCCAACTATTTGCTCTTCTGTTGAATATATATTTCTATTTTTTAAATATTTATCTAATGTAATTGCAACACCAGTACTATCTTTTATTGCTATCTCACTAGCTGATATTTTTTTATTTAAACCAAATAAATTCTTTAATACTTGCATAATTTTGTTTACTAACATTTTTATCTCTCTATTTCCATTTGCCAAATGCAATTAGATGTATTATATATGTCGCTGAAGATGTGTCTATATTGGGTCTCATAATCCATGATCTGCCAAAGTCATTTACAGTAACATCATAAAGACCTTCTAATATTGCTGTTCTACTTAAATTGCCATTAACAATAGTTGGAATTTCTTTAAATTTTTGTGGCATTGCTCCAAAATATATTTGTTCACTTTCATATAAAGAACCCCAAACATTATTGCAAGTTGCTGTAAATGTTACTTTTTTACTGCATATCATAGTGCCATCTGCCCACTTAGCCCAACTGCCATTTTCATTACTTCCGCTATCAACAATTACACAATTATCAAGAGTATCAGCAGAATTATCCGCTTTTTTTACTGCTATATTATTAGCATTAATCTTTGTATTGTTTCCAAATAGATTTTTTAATACTTTCATTAAAGTTCGCATTATTTAATTCTAATCCATATGTAGCAAGTTATATATGGCTGTAAATTATTATGAGGTTCATTTCCACCATAGTTATTTGTTCCTGAATTATAATTATATATTTGTACTTTATTTCCGCTACTATATCCCTCAACAGCACTTGGTAAATGCCAATAACCACTACCTGTACTCGAATAAGATTTACTATTACTAAATAAAGTATGACTATGTGAAGGCATTTCTTCTCCTGTTAAAGTATGTGTCTTTTCTCCACCAGTTTTTTTAACTGCGCTAAAATCAGAATCACTATCATCAACACATACCAAAGTTTTACCTTTTCCAAATAGTTCCCAAGTACCACCAAATCTAATTGATGGATTTTCACTATTAGTAGTTAAAAACAAATCTCCAATTTCATAATAAGCATTAGGATAATACTTATCTTCGCCACTTTGAAATGTTCCACCCTTACAAGCCATAGTAACCTGCCTTTGGAGTAGATACTAAATAATACTCCCTCCAATCACTAGAGAGATTGTTATTATTGTTAGTAAACAACCCCCCCCTCATTAACTTATAGTTTACTTTCATTTTTTATCATTCCTTTCTACCATTCTTCTTCTTCTGTGAAAAATGGTATTAATTTATCTTCAAGATACCATTCTCCATATAACCAACCACCATCTTCACCAATTGCCATAACTTCTTGACCTTTTGGTAGTGTAATAATGTCAGAATCTAAATTGCCAACATCCATAAACTTGTCTTGAAGAATTATTTTGAATTGATATTCTTCATTGTAATCAAACAAATCTCCAAGAGATAAATCAGTAAATTTAAATGTATTATTTTCTATTGTAGGAGTTATAATTCCACCATCAGCCCACTCAGTAGTACCAGATAGTCTATATTTAAATGTTGCTGTTAATGTATTAGAAACATCATCAGTAAATGTTCCATTAAAATATGCTCCATTACAATTTAGAATAGCTTCGTTAGATGTTCCTTCTGGTCTAATTATAGATATAGTATTGATATGTAGTTTTATATAATCAATCATATCTAGAGGATAATCTTTAGAATTTGAATAGCCTCTGCTATCAGTAGTTGATACTGTTACTTTATTTGAACCAATTGTATCAAAAGTATTTTCTTGTAAATTAGAGGTTTGTCCATCATTTAAATTAATAGAATAACTTTTTATTGTTGCACTATTTTCAGCAGTAGCATTTATTGTTACTTTTGGTTTAGATATATACTTAATGAATTTATCTGTTATATTTGTAACATTAGTATTGGTATCTACTATAGTTGCGCTAATATCGGGCTGACAAGCACTTTCTTTGGCATATAAATTAAATGTAGTAGACTTTGTATCTCCTATTTGAGTATCTCCATTATAAGTAGTACAATAAATAGTACCTTGTATTTCTTTATCATCAGGCATTAATGCGTATATTTGGTCTGCTATTTCACTTGTTTGGAACTGAACTGGAGTACTGCTTGTCTTAGTAGCTATAGTACCTGTTAAAGAGCCTATCTTATAAGTTAATGTACTTGTAAAAGCAGAAGACTTTTTATCTATACTAATTATTGCATTATCACCAATGTATGGGCTACTACAAGCGACTTCACTTGCTCTAGGTATTGTAGGTAATGTAAAACTACCACTAGCAGTACCACTCCAACTCCAGTTAGGGAAGTTTATTGTAGCAGAACCACTAGCACTACCAGTACCATCTGAATTATGAGATACCCATCCACTAGTAGTTACAGAAATAGATTCACCAGTAGTAGGTCTAGTACAAGCAGCACTTTGATAACTAGCACCAGTACCACTTACTGCTATAGTTCCTTGTTCATCTAGAATATAACTTTTATCGTAATATGACCTTGCTTGATAATAAACATAAGTTCTATTATTTGCTATATCTTGTTCAGAATACTTAGCATATAATCTTACATATAAATTGCCACCACTTGTACCAATATATTTTTGCTCTATAAGTTGCCAACTTGTCGTTAATGTTTTCATATACTACACCTCCAAGTCTTCTAGATCTTCAATTAATTCCTTTAAGTGATATATTTTAGTTACCTTTTTACTATTTTTAGTAGATTTAACGAATTTTAAATATCCAATCTGTGCAGTTCCAGTTACTATTAATTTGTCTATACCCGACCCTTTATTATTGAAGATTGCATTTAATTTTTCGTAATTATATACTCTTATTCCTGTATTATCTAATAGAGAGTTATTTGAATCTGCCGATGTACCTACCGATAAACCTTTAGTGCTGAAATTAAATGACATATCAGTAATTGTGCCCTCTAATGTCTGTATAGTACCATTAGTGGTTTCCAAACTTTTTTGTACATTTTTTATAGATATATCAAAGTCATTTACTGTTTGAGTAACTTTATTAACTTGATTAGATGTTTCGCTTGTTTGTTCTATTAAATCTGTTATTGTTCCTTCTTGTTTATTAGCAGTTCTTTCTACTTTCAATAACCTATTTTCTATACTAGCAGAATAAGAATACTCTGTTGATGTCTCATTAATTTCTTCTGAAGATAATGTAATTTCATAATTATCATCATCTGTAGGATCACCACCTAAATAAGTAATTTTTTTACTCATTACATATGCAGTTAAATCATTTCCCCATATATCTTTAAAGCTAACTTTTTGCCCTAATTTTATAGATAATTTATTTTCAACAGATTGTGTCCTCATATTGAATAATAAATAAGAAAAGCCATTTACTCTATCGTAAATTGGCTTTATAGTAGTATATCTTATATCATCACCAGAAACTTGCGGATCTAGTATATAGTTATTATCAATTCTAAATTCAATAGGATTTGTTGGTAATACTTCTGGCCATTTAACATTGTCTTCTACATCTCCTCTACCTAAAATAACTACATTAATTGAATTACTTAAATCTTTCTCTGTAGTAAGTTCAATCCAATCGTTAATTGTATGACTTGTACTTTCAAACCATTTGAAGTAAAAGATGTCGTCTTCATCAGTATCTACAAAACTACATCCAGCCTGTCCAATTTGGCTTATAACATTTCTATTACTAGGATTATCACCTACATATGGCTCCGAGTTTAAAGATAAATCACTATTTGGAAAATCTGAATTATCATATTCTACACCACAATTACTAAATATTGCATTTCGCCATTCTTTTAAAGTCATTGGCCATGTATAAAGATTACTATCATATGGAGTATCCAATTTATATTTTATATCATAGCAAGAAAGTTTAATATTTACTTTTTCTTGTACTGGCTCAACATCATGAATATAAAAAGAACCATGGATTGTTTTAATCCATTGTCCCTTTAAAGAACTATATTCATTACTGTCATTTATCATTTGAATTGTAGCATTACCAAGTTCACAAGTTCCAGCAATATTACCATCACTTATAGCTGTTTTTTCATATTCAAAATTCTGAATTACTTTATTATCATAATTTTCTATCATGAATTAACATCCCCATATCCGGAAAACTCAATAGTAAACTCATTATATATAATATTGTCTGTGTTATTATCTTTTGGAATAGTGTCTACTGTTGGATTAGGCTTTTTAGCATAAAATTCTCTAGTAACATAAGTATTTAAATATTTTTCGAAATAATAAATATTTATTTTTACAAGTCTTAATAATTTTAATAGTGGATATAATTCAGCCTGAGTAAGTTTTTTCTTTATTGGAAGTGTTGCAGCGGGAACCTCAGCACACCTAACACGACTTAAATACCCATTTAATTTTCCTCTTTCAGCACTTGCCTCTAAATCGTTTAAAGAAGGAGCATAAGTCCCTTTTTCAAGCCATTCCCATGGAATTTCAAAATAATCTGTACTATCTTTCGGATTTATTATTTTAATTTTATTCATATACTAACACTCCTAACTTACAAATAAAGGTTTTCCCATATTTTTTTCTGCAATTCTTACCCCTTTTACAACTGTCTTACTTACATCTGTATCACCCATTCTTGCAATAATGGTTAAGTTATCTATTATTACTTCACCTTTGGAATCGTTTCTATTATCTAATGCTTTGTTAAATGCTTCTACGATTGTATCAAGTGGTGCTTCAATATTTACACCTCTTTTTTGATCTCCTAATATAGCCATAAATTCACTTCTAGGAGGGATTACTGTTCCAGTTGCTAACTTAGGTATTTGTGGTACAGGTGCTCTCCAAGTTATCCATTTAAATGGTTTTATCCCAGCAATGCTAACTCCTTGAATCTTATCTAATATTTTATTCAAGCCATTAAATGGTAATGAAACAACTTTATTTATTCCTGTTATAATTGCATTAACAACTGTTTTAAATGCCGTTACTATTCCCTCTTTTATTCCATCAAATATCTTTCCACCAGTAGAAAAAACTTTTTTTACTCCTTCCCATGCATTAGTGAAAATGTTTTTAAAAAAGTTAGCAACAGTGGAAAATATATTTTTGATTCCTTCCCATGCATTTTTAGCACCATTTTTTAATGTATTCCACATATTACTAAAAAAGTTAACAACGGGACTTATAACCTTTGTGTAAAACCAATTTCCAACAGAAGAAAAAATGTTTTTTATTCCATCCCATAATCCAACAAAAAAATCTCCTATTGGTTTTATGACATTATTATATATCCATGTTGCAGCTTTAGAAAGCCAGGCAATAATTTCATCTTTATATTTTATTATTATTGCAGCTAAAGCCGTTACAGCCGCAATTGCTAAAACAATCCAAGCAACAGGATTCGCTGCATTTACTGCCAACATTGCAATTGCAACTCCTGCTAGTATTAATGTTAATCCAGTCAATATAGTTCCAAAGTTTTCCCAACTAGGATCATTAATAAAACTAACAATTCCTTGAACTAATGTTACAATTCCAGCAATTATTAATCCTATTCCTAATCCGATTATAGGGTCTAAACCTAATAATTTAAGTGATATTAAAGCACCTGTTATACCAGCAATCATTCCTATGACAAGTTCTTTATTTTCTACAACAAAGTTTTTAATATTATTTAATATATCTAATAATTTTTGACTATATTGTAATTCTTCACTATAATCAACACCACTATTCGATGAAGTTCCACCTACACTTCCACCGCTACTGCTATTATCAGCAATCACTTCTAAGTTATCAAAACTAGCAAGTGAACCGCTTGCCTTTTCTCCACTTTTTGCAGTGCTATCAAGTGATTTTGACAGTCCCTCTGCTTGTTTTTTTGCATCTTCTAAACTAGTTCCAAATAATCCTGATACGAACACCGCTATTGTTCCAGTTAATTTAGAAAGTGAATTCATTAGTGAGTTAATAGCAGGTAAACAAGCATTATAAATAGGGGCAAATGCAGTCATCAAGTTTGCCTTTATTTGATTTAAACTAGATTTAAAAGTATCATTTTGCTTTAATAATGAAGTAAAACTATTTCTTAAACTAGTTAAACCACTTCTAATTAAACTAAATACTGCAACAGTACCTATCAATCTAGTCATTCTAGTTTTTAATTTATCCACTTTTTTGCCAATACCATCAAACCCTTCGTCAATGCCAGATAGTTGTGCTTTAATTCCTAAATTATTTTTTATAGTATTTCCTAATTCATTAGTTTGTTTTTTTGATTCTTCTAACTTACTAGTCATATTTTCTATCTTTTGAGTTAAATTTTGAGCCTCAACAGAATTATTAGGATCTAATTTAATTTCACTAATTTTTGCTTCTAGTTCAGCAGCCTTTTCATCTAAAGAAATCATTGTATTCTTTAATTCTTCATTTTCCCTCAAAACACTTTGTATTTCATTACCAATTCTTGCTACTTCACCAGTATTGCCTAAACTTTTTTGTATTTGTTTTTCTCCTTTTTTCTGTTCAACAACTTCTTTATTGGCTATTAGTTTTTTATCGGCAATATCAAATTGTTTATTTAATTTATTTAACTCTGTTTCCATTGCTTTTACACTAGCAGGTGTCTTTTCAGAACTAACTATAGAATCTAATTTTTTCTTTACATTTTCAAGTGCTATTTCTTGAGACTTAATACTATCAACAGATTTGTTATATCTATTAATCATATTTTTAGTTTGTTTATCTATTTTTTTAAAATCAGTATCTATTTTTTCTGTATTTAGTCTTGTCTCAATTACAACAGCACCATCACTTCTTGCCATATTGCACCTCCTAACTGTTTAATTTTTTCATAAATTCATCATCTTCTTCAGCATCAACATAATCCAAATCTAATATTCTTCTCATTGACATGTATACTTTTTTCTCATCTTTAGTAAGTTTGCCTTCATTCTTTCTTTGTCTATAATAGATAAGTTGATTAAACATGCAATCTTGACCTATATCTAAAAAAAGATAGACAAAATTCCACCAATGCAAATATTCTATACTATTTAAATCTATATTATGTGATTGTCTGATACCTGTATAAATATAATTATCATCTTTTATAAATGAATAAAGTCTTTTACTAGTACTTGAATCATTATCATTATTTTCTTCTCCTAAATCCAAAAATTTAATTCCTTTAATTATTGCTTCTTCTAAATCTTCTGTATCTACTTCATCAATATAGAGTTTCTTAATAAGAATTAAATATTTTTCTTCATCAAACAAGTCATCATCTTCAAATGCCTGTATTATTTTTATACAATTTCTAAAATCAGAATTTATCTTTAAAATTTTATTATTTACTTTTATCTTTGTAGGAAATTTATCAGTTAGAACATTCATATTCCTACTCCATTACATCATTTTTATTATCTAAATATTTATTTACTTTGTTTTGTCTTGTTTGTTTTACATAAGGCTCTATAAACTCGATTATAGGTAATAAACACTCAGCATCCTTTGTTCCTTGTGTAAATAATTCAACAGTATCTTTGCCAAATATTTCAGATAAGCCATTAATCATTTTATCTACTGCTTCAACTTCTATATCAAGTGCTTTATCAATTGTTTCAAAAGATTTACTTACATTTTCAAAATCCTCAATAGATTTCAAATCTTCTTTTTTTATTTCTTCGACTTTTTCTAGCTTATCAAGTTCTTTTATTCTATTAGAAAAATCTTTAACCAATTCAGATAATGTTTTCATTATTCTACTATCATTTGGATTAAATTTTAATTCTCCTAGTTTATTTCCTTTTTCGTCAACAATATCTTCTCTTACAAAATTATTTTTTATCTTTAATGCCATTTTTCAATCTCTCCTTTATATAAAAAATAAGGGGGCTTTTATATTTGCCCCCTAGTTATTATTCTGCTGGTGTAAATGTTTTTGTTGTAGGGTTAAATGTTCCATAAGTCTTTTCTCCTAGCCAGTTAATATCAAATGGACTATTGATACCAGTGGTATCTCCACCCCAAGATTTCAAGTCAATTGCACCAGTTTGCATAAATGCTTCATACTCATCATCTTTTCCACTTACTGGCATAGATGTATTAACTTCTACAAACTCTTTTTCAACATCTGATAATTCGCTATCGTTTTTGTAGATGTTATAAAGAATTTTACTTGCTTTAGAATCATCTCTAAATTTAACTGGATCGCAAGAAGTAACTTGATTTCCTTTTGTTACTTCAACTTCAGTTTCACCAAGAATATTAATGAATGAATTGACTTCATTATTTAATTCTCTTGATAATTCTTCAATATCTTTACCTATAATTTCCCATTCTTTAGAACTTGCACTTGCTTCAGCAACATCCATAAATATTTTATAAGTATTTCTTTTAGCCTTTGCCATTTTATCATTCCTCCTCATATATTAATCGACATTGAATCTGATATCTAGCATATTGACTACTATTATCAGTACCATATAAATAGCCACTAGATACTGCTTCTATACTAGTGGCCGTTTGATTATTATTTAATTTAGGTAATACATTTTTTTCAGTATTTTCCTCTAACCAATTTGCTATTTTTTCAAAAAGATGAATATTTTCAATATTTTTCTTATTTTCTAGTGTCCCAAAGAAAACCCTACTAGCAAAAACGAATTGGCATTGTCTTTCACTGCTTCCATCTATATATTTGTGTAAAATGATAGAAGCTGGTACTTCTTCTATAGAATAGCACTCAGCTTCATCATCTAAAAAATCTATATTTATTTCTAATAAAGAGTTTAAATAAGGACAATCTTCAAAATATTTCTGAATACACTCTATAATTGATTTTTTCATTACTTACCTCCATCTACTATTTTTTGACATCCTTTGATTAATTCTTCTTTTTTATCAATAATCATTCTGTCAAACCAGTGTTCTCTTCTGTTATTATCTCCACTATGATAATCAAGCGTTTTTTGCGGTTCAGCATAAATTTTTTCTTCATACTTTTTAGCCCAAGAAGAACCAGTACTAGGAGAAATCATTAACTTTCCTTCGTACATATAATGTGCATAAGGTATATTCCAAATAACTTGTCCGCTACCTATCTTTGTAGATAATGAACCGCTAGCTATTAGTACACCACTTTTATGTGGCATATATGGTTCTGATTGTTCAAGAACAAAATTATCAATATATTTTTGAACTTCTCCTCCTTCATTTAAACCACAATTTTTCATCATTTTTTCAACACTTGGAAGAAACAGTCTTGCCGTTATTTTCAATTCGTAACCTCTATGCTTTGCAAATCATTACTACCATATCTATTATCATTTATTGTTTTAATTGTAAAATAGTCATAAGTAGATGATTGAAGTTCGGTAATACTAGTTATATTTTCACATTCTCCAAAAACAATAACATCTTTAGGAGCAAAAGTGAATTTGTTTATTTTGTCCTCTAAAGCATTAAATTTCTTTCTATCAACATAATTTGTTAATTGTTCTAATGGAATTATGCAGTGATATTGACTACTATTAACTATCCCTTTTCCTTCATCTACTACCATATTACTTTTATAGAAAAAAACACCTGTTAAAAGTGTTCTATGATAATAAACTATATCCTTTTTCTTATAAACATTAAATAGTGTAACTGTATGTGGAAACATTATATCCCTCTATACATTAAACCAGTCCTAGATAAATGTTTTAAACATATAGAATATGTTTCTTTATCTAGTTCCTTTTTGCTTAATATTCTTTGAGATTGAAGATTTGATTTATTTACATAACTTACAGAACGAGGTCCCACTGTTTCACTGGCTACTGTTGATTTATCATCATTTTGATTCTCTTTTAATTGGTTTTGTTCATACAATAGTTCAGCAATTTCGCAAGTAGCAAAAATTACTTTTATTAAAACATAATCTTCAATATTTTCTTTATCAATTTTATCAAATGTATAATAATTGACTATGCTACTTGCTTTCATTGCAAAACTATCAAAGGAATCTTTAGGTATGAGAATACCTTTATATTCTGATTTATAATCTGAATATTCTATAAATGCTTCAGTCATACCCTATCACTTCCTTTCCTATTCTTCAGTATTTTCTTGATTATTTTCAGCATCACCATTATTTTCTGCTAATGGTTTATCTGTTTTCTTTTCATTTTTTTTAGTTGTTACTTTTTTAGGAATAAATCCTATAACAGTTGTTTTTTTCATTTATATCATCCTTTCTATTAAGCAACTGGTTTATAAGAAACATAAACTCCGGCAAGTTTATTTTCATAAACATGTCCATATAAGTTGTAGTTTCTATATGGGAATACATGAGAATCACCATTTTGATCTTCATCTGGACTAAAGTATTTGATGAATTGATCCATAGCAGTTACTGCTGCACTTCTTTCAACAATCATAAAGTTGATATCAGCAGCACCATCTGCCTTCTTGTAACCATAGTTTTCTTCACCTGTATTTAAAGTTACTGCAGTATACATTCTTGTTTGGGGTACTTCAATAACTTGACTAAATCTAGACATAACTGATTTTGATTTATATGTCTCTAAATCATCAATCAAAGCTTTTCCAGTTGGTGTAATAAATAAGATTCTGTTTTCAGTTGATACTTCATCTTCATCTTGTTTATTAGTTCCTGCTCTTAATGCCTTATACATTTCATCACCAGTAGTAATAGTTTCTTCTTTCCTAGAAACGCCTTCCACACTAGCTATTTTAGCAATTCTAGCAGCATCAGTTTCTGGAGCAACTTTAGTTCTTAAAAACTCGCTAGACAATTTAGCAACAGCAATTCCTAGACTTTCATCATTATCTAATCTGTCTATTTTTAATTTTTGAGAACGCTCCTTATCATATTTAATAGTTTCCCAAGTTAATTTAGATGTTCCTTCTGTATATCCAGAATTTCTATCAAAATCTCCTAAACCATCCATATCTAATTTAGCAACTTTTATTTCACCATTTTGGCCTTTTTTAATTGTTGCTTGATCTCCATCTAATACAGATGTTTTTACTTCATTTTTGTATACTTCATCAAGTAATGGTAAGTATACTGTACTTAATTCAATATTATTCATAAATTATCATTTCTCCTTCTTTATTTTTCTTTATTGGCTAAGCCCATAACTTGTCTAAGTTCATCGTTGGTCTTAGTATTTGTTGGTGCTGTTGGTAGTGTTGTAAATTTTGGATTTGCTACATCACTTAAAAAAGAACCTTTATCAGATTCCTTTAAATTATTTAACCATTCTGTTGCACCTTGAAATGACTTACTTTCTTCATCATATTTAAAGTCTTTCTTATTAAACTCTGCTATAACTCCATTTTTGGCCATTTCACTTGAGAACTTAGTATCTTTAAAGAATTCATTTACTCTTTCATTTCTGATACTTTGTTCTTTTTCTGCCTTTTGATTTGCTACTAACTCATTATATTTAGTCTCCCAATCACTAGCAGATTTTTTAATGCTATCAATATCCATATCTTTGTATGATTGAATTTCCTTGTTCGCATTATCAATTTGTGTTTTTAATGTTTCCACCTCATTTTTTGAATTTGTTAGGTCTGTGTTTAATTTTGAAATAGCAGTGCCATGTTCTTTCATGATAGCCTCTACTTTTTCACTTTCCAATCCTAATCCTTCTAAAAATTCTCTTTTCATAATATTCTTTCCTCCTACACTTTTTATCGAGGTTGTGTCCCCGTAGATTTGAAATATTTACTAGTCCTATCGTTGCTATGTCACACGAAAAAAATCGATAGAAATATCGATTTAAACCTAATTAATACTTATTGCTCTATTTTCTTGTTTTTTATAAGCATCTAAATATAACTCTTTTTTATCACTATTATAAGTTAATTCATAGTACATATTGGGTACTAATCTTCATATTGTATGGGGTTTTCTTTTAAATATTCATCAATTTCCTTAGTTACTTGTTTTTGAAATTCTTCATCAATTTCTATTGGTTCATCAATGAACTCTTCTAATTCTCTATCATCAAACATCATTTCATTTTCTTTCAATTCTTCCATAATTCCAACCAACTCTCTTACTAATTTCTTTATTAATCATATGAAGTGTTTCTTGCTTCTTTCCATACTTTTGAATATATTTATTTCTTGTTATTTCATTGATTTTTTTTAAATCTTTGGACTTTACTTTATTTATACCATTTTTTTCTAAATAATACAAGTATTTATCAGTTTTTACTATGATTGAGTTAATAGACTTATATTTATTGAATGTATCAATATCAGTAAATGAAAAACTTGAATTACTTGGATGATTATGAACCAACAATAAACTATTATCTTTTGATTTAATTGACAACATAATAGGCTTAATGCCACCAACACTACTTTTTTTATTTTGATGAACTTCTAATAGTTTTTCTTTGGTATCTATATTATATATAAATAAATGTTCTACTTCGTTATTCAAGTTTTTGAAATCTTTATCAATTATATTATCATTAAACATTTCAAAATTACTTTCATTACGAACTAAATCTTTCTCAATGTATTCTCTAGTATAATCTCTTTGAAGACTATTCTCTTTTAAAAATCGATTATAATTTTTGTTAAACATTTTTGTTTCAATACCTATCTTTTTTAATTCATCGGAATCATTTAATATTTTAGAAACTTCTCTTTGTCTTTTTAGACTACGAATTTTTCTTTCATATTTCCTTTGCTCTTGAGATAATATATAGGCCTTTTCATTTTCTTCTTGGTCTACTCTTTCGGGATGTTTTTCCCACTCAAAAGTAGGATAAAAGTTGTGTCTACAATTAAGACCACAAAGTCCTAGCATTTCACCATAACCAGTTTTTTCATAAAAATTATCATATTTATCACTTGAACCGTCTAGCATATAAACTTTTCCTTGCCAATCAGCATGGACTTCAAAATCTTCTTTAGTATATGGTGTTCGTATTCTGGCACCCAAATGTTGGGTAACATAAACTAAATTAGTTCCTAATTGTTTAGCCTTTTCTATTTGTATATCTCCAGTTAGTTGATGCACTTTAGTAAGCACATCTCTTCTTACTGTGGATTCTAAGGATAATCTTTTACCATTTTTATATGTGGCACCAATAAAGCCTTCTTGAGCCATCTTCTTTAATCCTTGTTTTATAGCTTGGTCATATGAATAAACTCCACTAGATACCTTTATATATGCATCAGTTAATATTTTCATATAGCTTTCTTTTGCGCTTTCTATTGCTTTTGTCTGTATTGTTTCCATCAAAGAGTTTGTTTCTTTTATGGAATTTTCTATAATATTCTTAACTGCTAAACTTTCATACATTTGAGTTGGATTACTCAGCAATTGTTCATCATCAATGTAATCTTTATATTTGTCTAACTTAGAAACATCATAACCTGCCAATTTTAGTATTCTTTTTACTTCGTTTTGAGATTTTCCAGCATACTCTGATAATAATGCTAGATTCTCTTTATTAAATCCGCCTATTTCTTGTAACTTATCTAAATACCATTTCAATGAGCCTTCAATACCAGTATAGGTATTTAATCTAATTGCTATGTCTTTAATTAATTCTAATTCTAAATTATCATATATTTTTATTAGAGGTTTTATTAATACTTCAAGTTTGGCATCATCCATTTAACTACTCCTCTATAGGCTCATTATCTGCTTGTTGTTGATATTTTGTTTTTCTTTTCTGAATATTGTCATAGAAAGCTATAGCTTCTTCTTCAGAATAATCTCTTGTTTCCATTATATATTGAATATCATCAATAATATCTGCATTTCTTTCCGTTAAGGATTGTCTTTGTAAAGATTCTTTATCAACAAGAATACTATCATCCCAATCAAATGTGACTTTGTAATTATTGCTTACTGGTATTCCATATAATTTACATAGTACATAAATACCGTAAATTAAGTCTTCAAATGCTTGTTGAAGTGATGTTTGAATATCACTTACGGTAACATAATAATCTTGCTTGCCTGTCTTTATTTCAGTAGCAGTCTTTTCTATCAATTCTGGTTTACATAGTGTTCCCACTGCTAGTCCACATTGCAATTCTACCTGTCTTAACAATTCATTTAAGCCATTAAATAAAGCAGTATCTCTTATCTCTGGACTAAATATATTCCACTTATTTTTATCATCATCACTTGCTATTAATTTACGATATAGTCTCTGTTTCCCTTTTGGATAAATAAGATTCCCTTTCTTATCTAATGGTAACATTGTTTCATCTATATCTATAGCCAGTTCGGAACCTTCATATTCCCAAAGAGTTCTTGAAAACTGTTTGTCTATCTCTTTTAGTGTATCAATTGCATTATGAAACAACGAAACACCCAAAGGACTATTATTATCGACATTGTTAGTATTGTTCATAGTGAAGAATCCACCAATTAACCTATCAACACCTTCAATAGCTAAATTTTCATCTATTTCTTTCCATTTATTAACACTATGCAAGTCTATCTTATTTGCTAAAATAACACCATTTTTCTTTCCTTTATATGCTATATTTTTAATAGTTAATATATTTTCATTTAATTCATCATATTCTAGCCTAGTGTAAATATCATTTCCATCAGTTATTTGATCTATAAATATAGCTCCTAATAAATCTCCACTATCATCGAATTTCACAGGTATAAATTTATCTGCTTGTATAGTTGTTATATTTATTTTATTATTCTCATAGGATGGCTTAAAAAATATGCAACTTTTACCAATTGCATATTCAGTATTTTTTCTTTTATTTTTTAAGAACTTCTGATAAACATTATTTATATATTCATCATCGCACTCACTTTTAAACTCTATTGTAACTGCTTTAGCAACTTTCTCACACATTGTCTTTGCTACATGGAGAGATATTGTATCTTTATCTATCCATGGTTCATTACCATTAAATATTCTGCTCCAATTTTGAATTGCATCTAGCATTTCTTTTGAAGTTTCCGTATCTAATCCAAAATCAGAAATTATTTTATTATAATCAAACATATTTTTCCACCAACCTTTTATTTTATTTATAATTTTATCAAACACTACAATCACCTCATTTCTCTTCCAAATCTATAAATGGTAGTAATTGTTTAATATATTTCCAAACACCCATTATTGCATATCTTTCAGCATCACAGCAGTGATCATATTCTTTTATGGGCTCCTCTCTACCTTTATCTAATAGATCCTCATTCCATTTATATTGATATCTTTCTTCGATTAGATGTTTTTGTTTAGAGCTTAAAAATAATCTTTTAAATGACATCATCTTCTGCACTCTGTTTATTCCTAGCAAAACTGTGTTATTAGCATTAAGTATTGATACTTCAGGACATATTCTTTTTATTTCTTCTGCTAAACCTTTTGCAGAAGGATCTATGAAAACAAACTTTATTTGCTTGCTTGTTTCTTCTTCTATTCTATTTTTGAATATCTTAAAATCATTAGCATATTCTGATGGACTTTTTTGCCTTCCACTTTCTCTACCACTATGATAATATTCATCTATTCCTTGAACGCATTTATTTATATAATCCAAGCCAAAGCATTGAAAAGTAGTAGCATTCATCTGCCCATAGTCTACACCAATAAATAACCATTGAATTCCCTTTAATATTTCATCTGTTACATCTCTTATATGCTTTTCTTCATTAAACATATAGTAAATAACTTCTTCTATACCAGTACAAAGTCCTAACCAAATCCAGTTATACATCTTTTCATCTAATTTTTTTAGTAGTTCAGCTGTTTGAATCAGTTTTTTACCTAACCAATCAATTGGAACATCCCTATAATCGGTATGTATTCTTATACAATCTGGTCTTTGTACCATCTTTTCTACCCACTGCATTATAGGTGCTTTTGGATTCTGCGGCGGATTAAAATAATATTCCATACAGAATTCATCATCATTTCCACGAACAAATGTTGCTTCTATATTGGTTAATTCATCTTCTCCATCGCCTTTATCAAAAAATTCAGTTAATTCATCTAACTCTACTAACTTAATTGGTTTATTTTCATCAATCATACCTTTAGTATCATCTATACTATCATTACCAGTAAAATAGATAGTGTTGCCATTCTTTAAATACTTAATTTCCATTGGACTAACAGTTATTTTAAAGTCTTTTTTATTAAGGCCTAATCTTGTAATAGCTCTTAAACATTCTTTATATACAGTCTTCTTTAACTTATTATGAAACTTTCTCATAATAACAACAGAACAATTATCATCTTCTACTATCTTTTCAACAGCCTTTATTGCTCCTCGACTAGATTTAGTTCCTGCTCTTCCTGAAGTGAATATTTTATGCATATACTTTATATCATTGAAAGTAGAATGATATTTAGAAATTATCAAATTACTTAGTTTAATGATTTTTCTATTTTGGTAGGTCATTTACTATCACTACCTTATCTTCTTCCGAATTACTGTTTTCTTCTGGCTTATCTCTCCATTTTTGGCTTTGTCTATTCTTTAACCAAAAGATTTGTGCTGTTGTATCTGCTGGAATATGGACCTCATCAAACACTTCAACTATTTCTTCATATTCTTTTATTTTAAATCCTTCTTTATATTCTGTTCTCTTTACTTTAAGATTTTTTTTAACTGGGATATTATAACCAAAGCATCTTTTTAACAATGAATTTTCCACTTCATAGTCTACTATTTCCTTATTCTTTTTTAAGGTGTCCGAAATGTCCGAATACTTTTTTTTCCATTCGTTTAATGTTGATCTAGATATGCCAATATTTTTTGCTATCTGTTCATCTGTTAATCCATCCCTAGCCCAACCGCTAATTAATGTTAATCCATCTTCAGTTAACCAATAAGTTATTTTTCTACTTGCCATGACTAATCACTAATTTCTGGTGCTGATTTTTTAGATTTTGACTCTTTATATACTTCAACTATTCCTTTATCAACTAATTCATTGATTCTCTTTTCGTCAAAATCAACTATTTCATCTTTTTTATACCATCTATTTGTAATTTTGTCTGGATAGTCTCTTAATACTCTTGCTTTCATTTTCTTTCATCTCCTTTTTCTTTTTCTTACATTTATTATTTTCAATAATATCATCCTTGCACCATAAATAATCACTGCAAGTTTTACAATTGTTATTTCTCATACATTTTTTGTAATTCACACATATCAACCCTTTTTTTATATAATAAAAAGACACATCTGTGCCTTGAACTGATTGTACTATGAAAGGAGGTGTACAATCACGAATTAGTGAGTACTATCAAACAATATAATGGGTCTTTTGAAGTAATGAACTTCTCGGCACTTCAACTAGTCTATAACCTAACCGTTTATAGTTTTTATATATTGCTTGATACTACCTACCAAAGGTAGTATTTTAATCAGGGGTTAAATTGCATGTGGAATAATCTCTTTTTCGATTATTCCATAATACAAGTATAAACCTAATTTTTTCCGATTTTTTCCGATTTTTTATTTTGATACAATTTTATTTTCATTTCATCTATATAATCATATGTCCTACTAAGAGAATAACCTATTAATTTATAAAAATATTTAGGTTTTCTTCCTTCAATCCATCTATAAATATAAATCTTATCGTAGACATCTCCCTCTTCTCTCATTTTAATTAGTTTCTTCTTCAACTCATAATTTAACATATCTCGTGTATTTCTGCTTTGATTGATAAGATTATCTACTTGGTCAATTTCACTCGTGTAATCAATTAATTTTAAGTCTGATGAGGCATGTTCACCAAATACCATAACTTCCTTTGGTTTTGATGAACCAGGTAAAACTGCTAATATTAATTTACTTTTTTTCTCAAGTGCCTCATTATAGTTTCTTTCAGCTTCTTTACATTTTTTTAATAATTCATGATATTCTATATACATATCTACACCCCTTTTAATATCTTCTGCATTTCTTCTTCGGTGTATTGTTTATTAGTATAATTTTTGCCTAATAATTTTTCTTTTTTATAAATCTCAGTCATTAAAAATTGTCTATTCTCTTTAGAAATTATTTTATTCTTATTTTCATTATATTTTGATAACAATTCCATATCATTTTTTATTTTTCTTCGTTCTTCTCTTAAAACTTTTATTTCTTTTATCATCCTATAACACCATAAAACATTTATTTTATTATTTTCTATATAGTGAAGTAAATCTTGCAGTTTACTATCAACCACACTTAATTTATCACTTAATGAGTTACTATAATCATCTATTCTATCTAATTTATCTACTATATTTTTTATTTCCTCTATTACATCCATTTACTTCCCCTTTCTAACCAAAACCTATTTTTTATTTTCCAAATACTCTTTTAATTTCGGATCACTATTTGATAATATTTTTAGTGTTGTATTATAGTTATTTTTAAGTATCTTATTTTCTCTTTTTGTTTGTATAATCTCATAAATTAATATAGCCATTACTAATACTGCTAATATAAATAACTCTTTCATTTGTTCCTCCAATCTAATATTAAACCAATTATTGATGCTATAAGTAAAATACCTAGTACAATAAATGGCAAATATAATATAAACATTACTCCTCCTAACTAACCATAGCCCCTGAAGTATTTAATTTTCTTTATTTAATATTTTTATTATCTTCTTTTGATTTTTGATTAATTGATTTATTGTTATATAATACTTATAATATTCTGTTAAGTTATCTAATTCTTCAATATCTTCAAATTCTTCTTCATCTAGTATTTCTACTTCATAATTTAAAAATTATAATATATCTTCCATGTGATATATATAACCAATATAATCATCAAAATACGATACATTTCCATGTTCATAAATATAATCTTTTTTCTTATTGTCATATATAAAAACATTATTATCATATTTGAATTTCTTTGGCAATTCTTTTCCATTTGCTCTCATATTTAATAAATCAATTATTTTTATTGTCTTTTTCATTATTTACCTCCTATTAAATAATTATATAAAGTATTATTATCCATAAAGCCAATTGGACAATCGCTTAAATATTTATCATAAACTTCTTTTGGTATTTCTCCACTCGATATCATATCCGCTATTTGCCTTATTGTTTTATTTTTTCTTAAGTTTATGTTTTCCTTTTGTAATTGTTCATAATCGTTTAATGTTCTTATAAATTCTCTTATTATTGTTATAGTGTTAGGATAGTCTAATTGTTCTTGGCTTTCAGATATCTTTAAATCTATTGCAATTAAATCTTCTTTTCTATAGCAATGATTATTAATTTTTTCTAATTCTTCTCTATTCATCTTTACCTCCTATTATTTTTATCTTGTTGAATTAATTTATAAATGTATTCAACTACTTCGTTAAGTATTCTCTGACCTTGACAATGAAACTTAAAAATATCATATAATTGTTCTTTAGTTATTTTTGAATAATCAGTATGATAATCTATTGTTGTTTTTGTATATTCGTTATAAAGTTTATTGCTTATTATTTTCATTTGATACTCCAATTATTTCTTTATATTTGTTTAAAACTTTTATATACCATATATCTTGAGTATTTTTATAGTTTTCTTCTAACCAATCTATAAACTCTTTTTGTTGATAATAATTTTCTCTATCCCATTTATCAAGTTTATCTTTTGTAGCTTGTAATTTAGTTATGAAATCTTCTTTATCTTCAAGTTGTTTTTCTAATTTGTTGCATTTATCGTTTAAATGTTTGAAACCTA
>JBJFFC010000046.1:0-24073 GCA_051891395.1 Clostridia bacterium
ACGCCTCTTGGGACTTTCACCCTAGATTTATGACATGCCCGTCATACAAATAAAAGCGCTTTATTTCTAAAGCGCCTTCTTCTTGTTCTACCCAATCTTAAACTTTTGCATTATTGTTTTTCTCCTTTATTATCCAGCCTTTCCCATCTACCACTCTTGTTACCATCATGGATGAGACAGTATCTCCCACTACATTTAACATCGTCGCTGGTGGATCTATAATCGTAGCTATTATTGTTAAAATCGGAAGTGCAGCTACGGGATATCCCATCATGCTTATAATTAACATTTCTGATATTGTTCCTCCACCGATTGGAACAGCAGTTATTAAAAGGTTAGCAAGTAGAGCTACTCCTAAAACTCCTAGCATATCACCTGCTGTAGCTAGGTTTGTTCCAAATAAGCATATTAAAAACATTATCTTAAATACAGAACCTATAATAGAACCATCTTTATGAAAGCTTGTTCCTAATGGTATGGTAGTTTCAGCTATATCGTCTGGTACTCCCATCTTTTTAGTGCATTCAATATTGACAGGGATAGATGCCGCACTAGAACATGTAGCAAGAGCGGTTAATGTAGATGGTATCACATTTTTCCAAAAAGTCTTTACTCCATTTTTTCCTGCTGCTAAAAACGCATAAAATGTATATATAATAAAATAGAAAGCAATTGCTACCAATGTATAAACAATAAATGTCTTTAAATATCCCACAGCTATCGATGCTCCAAAGCTTCCAACTAAAGCTGCAAAATAACATCCTAATCCGATTGGCGCAAAATACATAATGATTTTTACAATATTGCCCACTATCTCATTTGCAGAAACCAAAAAATCATATACTTGCTTTCCTTTTTCTCCTGCCATATTGGTTGCAATACCAAACATGATTGAAAATACTAAAAGAGCTATTATATTATCTTTTGATAATAATTTGGTAAAATCGTTAACTGTTAATAACTTAACTGTTCTATCTGCAATGGATAGTTCTTCTCCTTCTTCTGTATCTTCTGCATTTTCCGTTGTTTCTTCTAAAGATATTCTGATTTTTTCTCCCTCTTCAGAATCTACTAATTTAATAAAATAAGTACTAGCAAAACCTACAATTACAGCAATAACGGAGGTAAATATGAATACACCAATTATACTTATTATGATTTTACCTAATCTCTTAGGTTGCTTCATTTTCGCAATGGATGTAGTAATCGTTAAGAAAATAAGTGGTACGATAATAACTAATAAAAGATTTAAAAATAAATCTCCTAAAGGACTTAATATTGTCGCTTTTTCTTGGAATATAATTCCTACAATAGCGCCAACAATAATAGCAACAAGTAAAATAATTGTTGACTTATAATTTGACAAAAATTTTTTCATAATACTACCTCTTTCTGATTATAAGGTAACTAAAAATATAATTATATTACTAGAATTTATGGTCATTATATATTATTATATACAGATTTTCAAGTATCTTATTTTCTCTTCCCTGCACATTTTAACTAAACTGTAATTCAAAAAGCCTGTTTTATATGATTAATTCTATAATTGCTATTATTTAAGAAAACTTCAATCACATCAAATCGAATTGATATATCCTTAATTCTATTTTTATAAATATAATATTTAGCAACAGATACAATATGATTTTGCTTTGTTTTTTGTACTGCTTCACTTGGCATTCCATATTTTAAAGTAGAGCGAGTTTTCACCTCAAAGAAGACTAATTCTTTTTCTTGTTCATCACAAGCTATAATATCCACCTCTCCTTGCTTACACCTAAAATTTCGGTCTATTATTGTATATCTATTTTTTAGGAGATATCTACAAGCTAAGTCTTCTCCCTTTTTTCCTCTTTTCTGCTTTAAATACATACATATCCGCCCTCCGTTTTTGCTATATATTCTTCTACTTCTAACATAAATAGAATCCTATTTACCTCACTCATTGACTTATTCGATTTTCTATAGATTTCATTTATGCTATTTACTCCACTTGCTATCAATTCATAAATTTCTTTATATTCTTCCTTTACTATTTTCTTATCTATTCTTTCTTCTGTCTTTTCTCTTTCTTTATAATTAAGAAATGTAAATTCATTTATAATTTCTTTTGTTGAAGTAACTAAAATCGCACCTCTTCTAATTAATTGATTCGTTCCTACCCCATGACTTTCGTCAATTTCATGTGGTAATACAAATACTTTTTTATCTTGTTCCTTCGCTAGTTTGGCAGTAACACTTGTTCCACTTCTAAATGCTGCTTCTATTACTAATATTCCTATTGAAATGCCACTGACAATTCTATTTCTTTCTAGAAACAAATTGGAAGCTGGCTTTGTTTCTGGCGGATATTCACTAATGATAAGTCCATCATTTTCTAATATTTCGTTATACAGTTTCTGATTTTCTTTTGGGAAAATATAATTTAATCCATTTCCTAAAACAGCAATTGTTTTTCCATTTGCGTCTAATGTTGTTTTATGTGCCACCGTATCAATTCCTTTTGCCATTCCACTAGCAATAACAATTCCTTGGTCAGATAACTCTGATGCAAATTTTTTTGCAAGTTTTCTTCCATTTTCTGTGCAGTTCCTTGAACCTATAATCGATATAATATTTTGGTTTAATAATTCTATATTTCCTTTTAAATATAGTTGTTGGGGAGGATTTTTTATTTTTTTTAATTTATCTGGATAATTCTCGTCTTTTATTGTGATTTTTATGATAATGATCACCTCTTTTTTCAATTGCCCCAATATTTTCTATCTAAGCTTCTATATTGAATTGCTTCAGCTAAATGATTTATTTTTATCTTCTCGGTCTTGTCTAAGTCAGCTATTGTTCTTGCTACTTTTAAAATTCTTACATAAGCTCTTGCACTTAGCCCCAGTTTTTCAAATGCATTCTCTAATATTTGTCTACCTTTACTATCTAACTTACAATATTTTTCAACTAACTTAGGCGTTAATTCTGCATTTGAATAAATTTGATATTTCTTATATCTTTCTAATTGTATTCCTCTTGCTTCATTTACTCTCTTTCTTATGCTTTTTGATGTTTCTATTTTTAAATCATGATTCAAGTTTTGATATTTTACAGTTTCTACCCCAATATGTAAATCTATTCTGTCTAAAAGAGGACCACTGATTTTATTCCTATATCTTTTTATTTGCTCTGGCTTACAAGTACATTCTTTATCTAAAGCACCATAATATCCGCAAGGACATGGATTCATACTTGCCATAAATATAAAATTACATGGATATGTAATTGCCATATTAAGTCTGCTAATTGTTACAGTTTTATCTTCTAATGGTCCTCTTAATAATTCCAATACGTTCTTATTAAATTCTGGTAACTCATCTAAAAATAGAACCCCATGATGAGCTAAACTAATTTCTCCGCGGTTTTGGATTTTTTCCTCCTCCCACTAAAGCAGCTGATGTGATAGTATGATGTGGACTCCTAAAAGGCCTTGTTAAAATAAGGGGATTTTCCTCTGATAATAAACCTGCAATACTATGAATTTTTGTTACTTCTAAAGCTTCTTCAAAACTAATATCTGGTAAAATACCAGGTAATCTTCTTGCCAACATTGTTTTTCCTGAACCGGGACTACCGAATTAATAAACAATTATGTCCTCCCGCTGCTGAAATTTCTAAGGCTCTTTTGACATTTTCCTGTCCTTTAACTTCTGAAAAATCAAACTCATACATAGCCTGATTTTTTGAACTAAATTTCTTGTTTTCTGTTTTTTCTATATAATTTTCTCCATTTAAATATTGTAGAATTTCTTTTAGATTGTTAATTGCTAATATTTCCAGCCCTTCTACTATGGATGCTTCTTTTGCGTTTTTTTCAGATAATATAATTCTCTTTATTCCCAACTTTTTAGCCTCTATACAAATTGGCAATACTCCATTCACTTTTTCAACGCTTCCATCTAATGAAAGTTCTCCAATAAAAATAGTCTCAGATAAAAATTCATCTAAATATAAATTTTCTATATTTCCATTTGCAATCAAAATTCCTAAAGCTATCGGTAAATCAAACCTTGATCCTTCTTTCCTTATATTAGCAGGTGCAAGATTTACTACTATTTTTCTACTTAAGAACTCTACTTCTGAATTTCTAATTGCTGTTTTTACTCTTTCTTTTGCTTCTTTTACACTTGCATCTGGTAAGCCAACAATTTCAAAACAAGGAATCCCTTGAGATATATCTACTTCAATTGCTATAAGATATCCATTTAAACCTTGCAAAGCAATACTTTTTACAATTGATAACATTATTTCCTTTCCTATGTTTGGATATCTGAGGTCATTATAATTTATTTAAATGAAGGATGTTTTATTTTTATAGATAAATATTTATATATAAATTTGATGGATGTTGCCGAACAGCTTCGATTATAAAAACTATTTACGACTTAATTTTTTATATAGGGTTTTTAAATTATAATTAAATTATGGGGGTTATAATGACCTCAGATATCCAAACATATTCTTAAATTATTGATTGGTAATTTTGAATCACTTGATTAAATTTTTTACATGATTCTAATTGAATTTAAATTTTTTGAACTATAAACTTTTTCAAAATTTAAAATTAAAAAGATTTTTAACTTGGACTTATTATAAATCCGTTTCCATAATTTGTCAACCCTTTTTTTGAAATTTTTTGTTAAAATTTTATTTATTTTGAAAGCGCCTAAATGTAACACATTTAGGCGCTAATGTAATTGCAACTAACATTCAAAAAATGCTAGCCATACATTTTCCTTATATTTCACAATCTATTCCATATATTCCTGTTGCAAAGTCCCTAAACAAATTTACTGTTGGTGTAGCATATGTGCAGACAATAAAGCAAATTAGTAGAAAAACTATAATTAAACTTGCTAAGATTTTAGATTGAATTATACTTTCATTTTTTCTTTTCATTAATCTGTAAGAAATCCATTCTCCTAAAATAATGCTAATCATAAATATTAAAATATCCATGATTAAAAAATGTGTTCCTATTATTCCTGTATAAGTAAAAAAACTTACTATAACAAAACTCATAGCTGTAAATATTCCAATTGTTTTTGCCTCTATATAATTGTTTGCTATTCTTTTAACAAAGAAATATTCGATTATTGCCATTAATAACATTGGATAGAAAACTAGCTTTAAATGCTCCCATACACTTTCATTTACTGCACTAAAACTTGCAACAAATAAGTTTTCTCCTGACCATCCATATACAAAGTGTAGTAATGTACCTAAAACAAAACAAAATAGTATCCCTATCATTTCTACTTTCAATAATTTGCTTGATCTAATTTCTTTATTTATCTCTTTTATCTTTTTCATTTTACCAAGCCTCCTATACATACTTATTCTATTGGTATGCCTATAGGGCTTGGATTTATTACTTATTTTAAAGAGAGAACTTTTCTACTATTAAATTATTATTATTGTCTTTATTCTTTATTTCTTTTTGACGATAAGAATAAATTTTATATTCATTCTTATTATCGAATTTTATCATAATTAGTTTTGTATAATTATCTTTACTTGGTTTTCCATATTCATTAATAATCATACTTGCTTTATATTTTTTTAATGTATCAAATGTATTCATAAATCCCATTCCTGTACCACCATTATCACTATGTGTTGTGCTTGGTATTTTTCCTAATTTTAATAAAGTATCTATTTCAAACTCAACTCCTGAATCATATATATACAAACCATAAATTCCATCTATTATTCCTAGCCTTACTAAAATACTTTTGTTGATATTATCAGAATAATTGATTGCAATAATTGAATTTTTGATCTGATCAGCAATTAAAATCTCTAAATTTTCTTTTGATACATACTTGTTAATCATATGATGTATGTTTCCACTTAGTTGTAATTGAAAATCAATTTTATTTTTTACACATTCTGATTGCATATATTTTAACATATCATCAATCTCAGGAATATCTGTTTTAGAAAGTTCTACTGATGCTTCTTCAAAAATCTCTTTTGATATTGTATCTATTCTATCTCTTATATCTATTTCAGATGCTATTGCATTTTTTAGTATTAGTTCATTTAGTTTATATTCTAATGAGTTCTGTTTATGTGCTATTGAATGACTTATTTTACTGAAGCTCAAATTTTCCTTTTCTAGTTGTTCTATTTCCTGTTTTTTCTTGTCTAATTCCTCTTTGGTTTCATCTAACTCTTGTACTAGTAGCTTTTGTTTGTAGTATAGTTGTAAAGATTTTTGTATCGTAATGAACATGATGATAGAAAAAAATATGAATCCCCATAATATTCTATCAGTAAGTATTTCATCATAATTTGATAATATAATAATTGAAAATAATATAATAACACTTATATTCAAAATTAGTATATTAAAGTATTCATTTTTTAGTTTCTTTTGTAAAAATGAAAAACCTTTCCTAAATCTCCTAATTTTCGTGAAAAAGTATAATAGTATAGCGTCCACTATAACTATCATACTTAAATTAATATAATCACTTTGAATTTGCAAGATTGCATTTGGGAAGAATACTAGTGCACTAGCAATAAATAAAAATATATAATTGATACTTAATGAAATTGCCACAATTAACATTGAATATCCTATATCTTTTTTTGAAAATTTAGAAAATATTAATGCTAATAGTATTGTTAAACAAATAATGCTATTTAAAGAGTTAGAAACACATTTTATTAATCCGCAAATTACCGAAATCATAATTATAGCTATTTGAATAATTAAAAATCTATATTTTTTATCAATATTATTGTTTATACTTTTCAATGCTATATAATATGTAAAATTACTAATAAAGTATATTTTTAAAATATAAATAATAACATTAAAATCTTCTATTCTTATTACCGCATTTTCCATCACTGCCTCCCATACTGTTATATTATGCATTATATAATATAAAGAAAAGATAATCAATCCAAGTATTAATGTACCTAGATGATTACCTTTTTTTAACTATTATCCCATCCAGTGACTAATCCACATCAAAAACGCTTGATACCATTCTCTCATAGTATTCACCACCTTTTCTGTTTCGTTCCTCTCTTGATGTTAATAAAAAAATACCATTTATTCTTTACAAATAAACGGTATCTAATAATAGAAAAAAATGACGAAAAATGGCGAAAAATGAAAAAATCTAGTATAAATACTAGATCTTCTTCTTTATTTTATCAGCATAATAATAAATAAATTCCATAGGTGTAGGAATTCCTGTTTCATAATTCACTCTTGCTGTATAATAAGTAGTCAAATCCTCTATGGATGAAACTCTCCATGCATGTATAATTGCATTTTGTATTCCATTTGTAATGGTATTTCCAGATTTCTTGTAGGCTTTTGTTAAATATCGAATGACATTTGTGTTGTTATTTTCGTTTTGTATCAAATATAATATAGCATCATGAATATATTGTCTACCTTTTAGTTTGGGTGTTACTCCTATTAGATCTAATTCATGATAGATGCAGTCTGATATTTTATTTTCACTTTCTTCCAATTCTTCTTTCAATGTATTCAGTGTTTGTTGTGGTACTGAATTCCTTAAATTTAAAAATTTATTCAACACATAATCGCATGAATAATTTGGATGATCTTTATATAATATAAGATCTACTCCATTTCTATGAAGAATATCATATGTTCTTTTTGAATTCACATGGGTTGTTACAATTATAATTGGTTGGTAGTTTAAATTTAATTTTCTTAAGTTCGATAAGAATTCTAGGGAATCTGTATTTCCTGTTATACTATTATTTAATTCTAAATCTAATACAATTCCTTCTGGATGTTTCAATTTTACATATTTTAGACCCTCTATATCTGAATCTGTTAGTGCGACTAATTCTATATCTTTTCTACTTTTGATACAATTAACAAAATTATTGCAATCATTAATGTCATCCTCTATGATTAATATTTTCATAGGTTTGGATTCCATATCCTTCCTCCTCCTTATTCTTATTATTCATAATATACCACAAAACCTCATAAAATACTATATTTGCATGGCATATTTTTCTATCTTATTATCTATTTTATGGTATAAAATGAACAATAAGTGTAAGGAGTGTTTATTATGGATATGAATCATAGCAGAAATGAAATAGAGTTGGAAAAACTAGAACAAATAGAAAGAGGGAAAAGAATCAAAGAAATTCGTGAAAAGGAATTACATATGAATAAAACTCAATTGGCAAAAGAGATAGGCGTCTCCGGTCAATTCTTAGGCTTAGTTGAAGAAGGTAAAGGGAATTTAGTTTATAAAAGTATTAAAAAATTAAGAACTTTGAGTGGTCACTCTGCTGATTATATTTTATATGGTCTAGATGATAATATAATAAAAGAAACCAAGAAATGTTTAGAAACTTATTCTGAAGAAGAAATCATAAATGCTGTAAATATAATCAAAAATATTTCTATTTTCATAAAAAATAATTAGTGTTTTGTGAATGTTTTATATTGTTTTGAATATTTTATATTGATTTGTCGTTTTTTGTCTGATAAAGTATTTCATATAATGTTAAATAATGTACTAAGAGGTGGAATATTATATGATTACTGATTATCTAATTTATTTATCTACTTTGCAAGGAGAAAAACAAATTAAAGAAATCTTTATGATATTGGCATTTCTTTTTCTTATATTAGCAATTTTTTGCTTTCTCACATTTTGTAAACTTAAGTTTACAAATAAAAATAAAGATTCTTTATTTCAAAAAATTTTAAAACAATTTTAATTTTACTATTAGCACTAATCCTATTCTAGATGTATTTTTCTAGAATAGGATTTTTATAACTTTATAGATCTTTACAAATTTTATCTAATGTTTCATAAAATATTCTTTCCATTCATTTTCTTTAAATCCAATTAACACTGTATCTTCTGTAATAAGTAATGGTCTTTTTATAAGCATTCCATTACTTGCCAATAAACTAATCTTTTCTTTTTCGCTCATATTGGCAAGTCTATCTTTTAAATTTAATTCTTTATATTTTAAGCCGCTTGTATTAAACCACTTTTTTATTTCTTTTCCACTCAATGGAATCCAACTTTCTAATTCTTGTTCTGTTGGAACTTCTTCGACAATATGTCTGTCTTTAAATTCTATCTTATTTTCTTCTAACCACTTTTTTGCTTTTTTACATGTTGAACATTTTGGGTATTCTATTAATAAAGCTTTCATAATTTACCTTCCTTCTACTTTCATTCATAATATTTCTTTTAGTTTCTCTAGCTTATATTTTTCATAATCCATTTTATATTCATCATTAATCTCATTTTTATAATTACACCAACATGTATCTAAATGATTCTCAATTCCTCCTTTTATATCTTTTTCTAATTTGTCTCCAATAAAAAGAATCTTGTTAGTTGATATTATTTGTGCTTTTTAAACAGTCCTTTACAAAAATTTTTATGTAGTTTCATAAATCCAACTTCTTCCGCTGAAAATATGGCATCTATGAATTTAATAATCTTCAACTTTCTATATTTTTTGCAATTATCAATAATATCTTAATCATGTCAAAAATGTACTTCCTCATAATTAAAACAGTTATATCTAGAATCTCTTTTAAATTCATTTTTCTACGCCTTCTATTATATCACTTTTTATGTTGATTAGCAATCTCTTCTAAATTGCTTATAAGATACTTTTGTTTTTATTCCTTCGGGTTATGAGAATTTAAGCAGCATTTTTTGTAATTTAATGAAAAGTTAAGTTTTTATCTAAATATCAACGTTTGTAGCTATTTAAATTCAAAGAACTTTTGTGCGTTTTTAGGTCAATTTTGGGTGCTTTTGTCCCCATCGTGTCCCCAGAGTCTGGAAAACCTTATCGCACAATAGGTTCAAAATAGCATTTGCAAATTGGGGACATTTTAATTTTTATAATTTGGAGGTTTTGAAAATGAATAAAATTACTTATCACAGAGAAGGAGACTATTTAATTCCTGACTTATATTTACCTAAGCAACCTGAAAAATCTATTGGAAAATATGGTCGCTTAAGATTAAATTTTATTAAAGAACATAAAAAAGGTTTATATACTGAATTAATGATAAATGGAACACTATCTAAACATTTAGCTGAGATAGAAAAAACTGCTATTGAAAGAGTTTCAATAATAATTAAACAACTATCTGAATTGGAAAATGTTAATGAAGCTTTAAAGAGTCGTGAGCAACTTGCATGGGTTCAGGCTATGAATAATATAAAAAATAGAGCTGAAGAAATTGTATATAACGAAATAATATATGTTTAGGAGGGTTTTAAAATGAGTTTTAGAGAAGTAAATGAAAATGATTTATTAAGAGAATGGCTTAACGCCAGAGAAGAAGGCTTATTAGGATATCTTACTGAAGAAGACAAAAAACATCATATGTATTTTGATGAGATTTCTGAAAGAATTTTGAAAAATGTTCCTAAACAAAATAAGGAATATGTAAAAAAGCAGTTAAATAAGCTTGATGAAAATTTCCTTGATTACCTTTGCTATTGGAATGAAAAATTTTATAGAAATGGCTTTGTTGATGGAGTTAAGATAATTATGGGGTGTTTAGAGAAATAAACTTTAAACTAGTCAATTTTTAAAGTGCAATTTTGTTGCTTTAAAGTGCAAAAATTGCACTTTAAAATTTCATAAAATAAATGGTGGGATTTTTGAGAATTTTGTATTTTTCTCGAAAATCCCACTAATTATTTATATATCTATATCACTAAATCTTGCTTTTATGCTTTGTAAAGTATTCTTGATTTGATTCATATCAATTTTATATTTTTCATTTATTATATATTTGTCCTGCATATTATTGAATTTTTCTATAAATTTATCATCAAAATTACAATTTAAATATGAAAAATCTTTTATTTTAATATTATTACTTACTCCATCTGTTCTTATCTTTTCTTCTTCTCTTTTATATCTAACTAATCTTTTTAATTCTTGTTCACTTTTGAATAGTTCTTTAATCTTATCGTTATTTATCAACACACATAAGTCATATATATGTTTTGCTGTATCAGTATATTCTTTTCTTGTAAAATAAAATTCTGCAGCAAAAACTTTATCAATAAACATTCTTTCTAATTTTATAATCTTAATATTTATTGGTTCAACTTCAAAATTTTCCTTTAGCGTTCTCTTCTCATCGTCACTAGCATATTTATAAATAATTGGTTCAATTACTGTATCTTCAATAGGTTCACTAACAGTAAATGAAGTTGATTCAATTTGAATTTCCCCAGCTCTTTGCAATGGAGCTGTATCAATATCAAATACTGTTTCATAATCATAAAAAGCTGTTTCACTTTTTCCATATTTTATACTTTTTTCTTTATTTAATGATAGTTCTTCAACATTATAATCAAAAGCTGTTCTTTCGAAAGATTTCTTTTTCTGCGTATTACTTAATTCTTCATTTATTTTAACAGTTAAATCTATATCTTCAGAGAATCTATTCATTGTATCTAATATTTTATATATTGCAGTTCCACCTTTAAAATATGCTTGTAATTCATCTTGTTTCTTAGATAGTTCTTGAAGTATGCAACAAACATAATAATCCTTTTCCAAAATATCCATAGCAATATTAGTCTCAATGCTTATTTTATTTATAAATTGTTTAAAAACTTCTCTATCTAAATGTAATTTCATCTGTTCTCCTATCTTGCAAGAATATATAATTTCTCCAATACTTTTTTATTTTTAGTTTCTCTTGCATATTTTATTATTTTTTCAAAATCAAGCTTATTTTCTTCAATAAAATTATATATAATTTCGTCTTCATTATCAACTTCAATATTAATCTGATCTTTATTATAGATAATATCAAATAGTTGTAAATACTTATAATTATCGTTATTTATCTTTATTTTAGGTTGCCTAATTATTACTCCTAATTTTTCATTCTTATATTCATTATAATTTTTGCATTCATTGGTTACAATATTAATAATATTTGGCACTTGAGTTGTAAGACCTAATTGATTAAACAATTTTGCTCCAGTTATATATCCTTTAATATATCCATTTTCATCTTTAATATATTTTTTTATTATAACTTTGTTTTTATCAAGAGGCATTTCTCCAAAAATATTTTTTACTGGCTTATAATAAATACCTTTATAAAATTGTTTTAAATTATCATTTTTGCACATTCTATTTATAATAACATTTATGTTTTTTAAAATATTTATTTCATCATTTTTGTAATTATTTATTACATATTGTTTTATCTCTTCTAAAAATAAAGGTTCATCTAAATTGCAATTATTAATATATTCATATACTATTTCATTATAATTCATTTATATCACTCCTTTTGTTATTATATTATGAAATATTTTATGTTTTATTCATATTATAATAACATTATAGCATATTTTTTTGGATTAGTCAAAAATACTTTGGAATTCTAGTGGAACAATATCTTCATACAATAAAACAAATTGTGAATTAACTTGTCTATAATCATGATAATGTCCAAAATACCATTTCTTAAGTTCCATTTTTTCAGATATTTTTTGCAAGTAATCTGTTAGATAATCCTTTTTATACGTTCCTCCACCAAATAGTGCTTGAATGTTTGTAGGACAACAATGAGAAATTACATAATCTACTTTATAATTTGCTTTTTCTAAATTCTTTATACCATTTTGCATTTCTTCCTCAGTTGGTAATTCTAAATCCCACCATGAAAAATCTCTTATTCTAAAATAAGCTCCTCTTTTACGATAATTATATATTCTTTCTTCTTCATCTAGGTTTAATATTCCATCTTGAATATCATGAGATCTAGCACCACCAAATGTAAAGAACTTTTTGCCATCAATATTAAATATTTCTCCACGCATTAAATGTAAAACAGAATCTCTAATTTTATGTACTTTTCCTCCATGCCATTCTTCTACTGGATAATCATTATATAATCTTGTAAAATTTTCGTGATTTCCATCTACAAATAAAGTAGTAAATTTTTTATTATTTATCCAATCTAGAGCTTCTTTTTCTCTGCTACTCTCTTCTTCAAATGTCCATACTCCACCAAAATCTCCACAGATTATTACATAATCATTCTTTGTCATTTCAGATTGTATTGGAAATTTTTCTTCAGTAAAACGAGAAAAATCCGAATGGGTATCGCCTGTAATGTAAATCATAAAAACTCCTTTCTAACATTAATGCTTAATTCATTTATTTAACTAAAACTATATCTTTTGGTTCAAATCCTTCTTTTACATATAACTGTGGAGTATTTTCCTCATATGTACCTTCTGCCATTAATCTTGCTTTAGCTTGTCCAAACGCTTTTTCTAGTGATACTCCAAAACCTATTGCAGAATATAATTGACTAGAAAAAATTATAGCAGTTTCATCTCCAATTGATGTATTCATTCCTATTGCTGCTTCAACTTTATCAACAATCATCTGTGCTTGAATTGAAGAAAAACAATTATTAAATACAATCATTCTAATATCATCAGAAGAAGCTGCAACCATTTCTGCAATTGATTCATTACTAACTAATTTAGGTTTATCATAATTATCTTGAAATACTAATTCTCCTTCAGTTGTACCATGTCCACTAAAATGAATTATTGTTGGATTAGTTTCATTTATTGCTTGAAATATATCAGAAACTCTAGTAGCCCATCTGGTTTGAAAATCTATTGAATCTCTTTTTATAGATTTTACAATGGCTTCTCTTATTTCTCTTGCTTCTTTATCTAAATCCAATTTTTGCTGTTCTCTTTTTATTCCATTCTCATCTACATATTCACATTTAGGATTAGATGCTAAAAATAAAATTGTAATTCTACTTTTACTCCCTTTTAGTTGATTTAATTGATATTGCATATTATTTTGTACACTACTTAAATTCGAAATCTCACGTTTAAATTTTTCTTGTTGTCTATCTAATTCTTTTTTTCTGTTTTTTTCTTCTCTTAATTCTTCAGTCAATAGCTTCTTTTCTTCGTCATTTATTTCTTTTTTCTTTTTAGCTATTTTCTTTCCAATTTCTGCTATATTTTTTTCTGCTCCCTGAATCTCTCTTTCATAACGTTCAATTTCTCTGCTTTTACTTTGTATAGTAGATTGTACCTTAGTGCGTTTAATACTTTGCATAGCAGAAATTACTTTTGATTTCTTTGTAGCAATATCAGATAGATATCTACTTTTCTGACTATCTAATTTTATCAATTCTTCCTTTTTTCTTTTGATACGGCTTTTATAAGTTTCTAACAATGACATAGTTTCTCCTTAAACACTTCTAGCCACACTAATATATGAGTGTGGCTGTATGATTTTATTTTTTATATGGATATGTATCTGATTTTTTTCTATTTTCTTCCCATTGAACTGCTTGTAAATTTCTTGAACTATCAGTTCCACCCTTGGCTTTAGGATGTTTATGATCAATTTCCCATCCCATATCACTTTGTTTTCCATATGATGGTTTATACATTACATTTCCATAATCATCTTTCCTATAAAGTTCTGAATTTTTTCCTCTAATTTTATGTGCATTTTCCCATGCAATTTCTTTCTTAGCACTCATATTCAATTCTCCTTCTTAACTAAAAAAATTTATTTCTTGTTCAAATTTATTTTTTATAAATTTGATACTCATCCAAATAATAAAGTTAATTATAAAAGCAACTAAAATTATATTTAACATATCAAAATTAGGATATTTATAACATATAGTATTAATTAAATATGTATTCAATATATAATTAACACAATACCAAAAACTTCCAACCCAACTTGAATGCTTATATTTATCATAAATACATGATGTTAGAAAATAAGCATAAATATGCAAAATTATACCACCAACTATTATGTTAAAAATATCCGCATATGCTTCTATATCAAAATACTTCACATATGGATTTGGTAAATAAAACTGTCTTATGAAAAAACTAATTATACTAACAATTTTATACATGTCATTTTCTCCTATTTTTACCCATGCTTTTTACAAAATTTATTATTTTTTGTATTATATTTAAATCCTCAACTTTGTTATTGTTATAGCAAGCATTATCATTTAACCAGTCAACTTTATTTTCAGTAATATAATAGTGAGATTTACAATTAAAACTAAAATTTCCTATTGATGGTCTCAGCGTTATGCTTTGACCATCATATTTCATTATCCATCCATTATTTCTATCTAATGGTGTTACTGTTTTTTCACCACATCCACATGCACATTTGTGAACTATAACATTACAATTTATACATATATACAAAATTCCTTCCTTTAATTTTTTAGGTATTGTATCTACAAATTCAATTTTATACTTCTTTATCTTCATGAGCAAATTCTCCTGTTTCTATAGAATATATATCTTGTCTATTTTTTTCTATATCACTATATATCCCAAAATACTGTTTCCATTTCAAAATAGCCAGTACAGCATTAAGTGAATTCACTTCAGCAATTTGAATGTTAGTATTGTATACATCTTCACCATCTATACTGAAATCTATATATTTTGGAATATCCTCATAGTTACTTTCAGAAAATAAACTAACTCTAACTTGTCCATTCAAAGTTTCTTTTTTGATTATCCCAATTCCTGAATCCACAAATGGTATTTTCTTTTCAACTAATCTATCTACAATTATTCTTTTGCATTCTCCTGAATCAATACAAATAAACACAAAGTTAAAATCTTTTAAGCAATCTACATTACTTTCATTTATAAATTCTTCATGCTCTATGATTCCTTTATGCATATTTTTATATATATTTTTTAAGTAAGTTACTTTTTTTACATTACTTTTAAATATATCTTTGCATGTAGCACCAGGGGCTCTAAAAGCATTATGTTGATTAAATACATCACCATCAAAAATATGAATCTCACTAACATTTGTTTTAGCTATCAAGTCTAATATATAAGCACCTGTTCCGCCTAATCCTATAATTGCTATCTTTTGCCCTGCAATTTTCATATTAAAACCATCTATACCTGCTCGTGATGAATTAGTATCAATATATTCAAAAACACTTTCATCATTAGTTATAATTTTATTGAAAGTTTTTGCTGTTTGGTTAGAATCTTTTGCAATAGCTGGATGTGAAATAATATTTGCATAATTTGTAAACTTTTCATAATAATCTTTATAATTATTATTTGGTTTATTTGAAAATTGATAGTTCACTGAAATTCCTCCTAGAATATTAGGATTATTTGCATGCTTTATTCCAGAAATCTCATTTCCATCTAGTCCATATGGATACTCTCCACAAAAATTAATCACATGATCTTGATTATATTTTGCGATGTCTCCTTGAAAATTTATACTAGATACCAATTTTCCTAATTTAATTTCACCGTTTGAATTAATATATGGAATATGGGACATAATCCCATATCCATTTACCACTTCAAACTCATAACCTTCATTCTGTATTCTTTTTAAATCTTCACTATGATCTATTAGTCTTTGTGACATTTATCCTCATCCCTTTCTTCACCATTACTACTTGTCCTTTTACAAGAACACCATTTGGTTTCTGATTCTGTCCCTTATAATATGTAACTGTATAGGTAACTCCTTCAGAACTATCATAATTTCCATAAGCCAATATAATTACATCTTCATAAGAAATTTTTTCTTTATTAACTTTCTTCTCCTCACCATTTATATAAATGGTAATTTCTCTTTTGTTTTTTTCTGCTATCATTTCCATTTTAGCACCTCCATAAAAAATTTTATAAAATTCATACCTAAAAGCTTTACTTTTTTTATGTAATTTGCTAAAATTAGTAAAGGAATTATTAATTTTAGGTATTACATGGTATGTAACTTATATTTATATTATATGTAAGTTACATTTGTTTGTCAATACCTTTTTTAAATTTTATGTAAAAATTATTTACATTCAATGTATCTTTTGTTATAATTATTATTAATAATATATGGAAGGTTTATAAAAATGGATGAGAATTTAAATAAAAATAATTTTGCTAATATTATAAAAACTTTAAGAATTCAAAACAAAATGACACAACAAGACTTAGCCGAAATTGTTGGTTTAACACCAACTGGAATTTCATATTGGGAATCTGGTAAATCTATTCCCAATATTGAAACATTAGAAAAATTAGCAACTTTTTTTAATGTTACAGTTGATTATTTATTAGGAAAAAAAGAGATGTCTGATAACGATAAAAAATCTGTACTATTCAGAAAAGCCGAAGATGTTCCTCCAGAACAACAAGAAGTTCTATGGAATATAATAGATGGAACTATCGATGCTTTTTTAAAAAAATATAAACAATAAATTGCCCAATTATACTTTAGCAACTAATTTAGCATCTCAAATACTAATCCAACAAAATCACATCACTACTTTTCCTATAGAACCACAAGAAATAAAAATATCTAACCAAACAAATATATTCTGCACTTTTCAAGAATATGCTAAAATAACTAAAATACCAATAGAAAAATTAACACATAACAACAATTTCAATGATGGTTATACTTTACGAAATATCCGTCCTAATACAAATCTAATTTTATATAATAGTTTTGTAAATTCAAGTGGAAGAATAAAGTGGACCAATTCTCATGAACTAGGTCATATTGTTCTAAATCATTTAAATCATTCTATAGATAATGAAAAAGAAGCAAATGCATTTGCTTCTCAACTTCTTCTTCCAAAATGTATTTTAAAAAAACTAATTAAAGAAAACGTACCAATAACTCCTTTATATTTAGTTCAAACTTTTGGACTGTCTGATGAAGCAGCAAGAAATGCAATTGCCTCATTAAGATTTACATTTAATTCAGAAAATGAAAATATATATGATGAAGCATTGCTAATTAAATTTAATTCATTTCTAGTATCAAAAACATGTAATTTTTTTAATAGTTACTTAGATGATATAGAATTCAAAAGAAATTTGTGGTAAAAAAATGAAGTAATCAAAATAAATTACTTCATTTTTCTTTTTAGCTCTCTCTATTAACACCTGTTAATATCCACTCTATTTTTTCTTTTCCAGTATTAATATGTTTAAATATTTTTTTAGTAAAATAAAACTCCTTCTCTTTATCTAAAAAATTATGCATACCCATCAATATTTCAAAATTACATTTTCCGCTTAAAATTTCATCTTTACATATTACTGTAAATTCTTCTTTTACAATATCAATCTTTGTTAATTTTCCTATTTTTTGAATTAATTCTTCCTGTTCAATTTGTATAGTATTAATTTTATTTATGGTTTCCTTCAAATGATATGAATCCGATTTCCAAATATTTTTTTCACCTGAATTTGAATCCCATTCAAAATTAATATTTGAATTTGAATCTTGAATTTTCTTTAATAATTGTTTATATGAATTCATCGTTTTGTATCCCAAATCATTTGCAATTAATTTTAAAGATTCTTCATCATCTGAGCATGACAATAGATTAAACATTTTTTTACATGTACATGTAGTCACATTTTCATTATTAATCATATCTGGATCAAATGGGGCTTCAATAATCATACCGAAAGAACCTTCAAAAACCTCTTTTAACACAAATTGTGTACTTTCTTTTATTTCATTAGTAATCCTTTTATTAGTTTGATTTCTTACTGAGCTTGCTATACAATCAATTAAATTTTGAATATTAGATAAAGTATCTGCTAAAATTCTAATAGGAACCTCTCCTTTTCCAATATTTTCTCCAGATAGAATCAATTTTAGCTGTTCTTTACCATATAAATCATCCATTCTGTTTTTTTCACTTTTTAATTCAGTAATTTTATTATTTAATTGAGATAGCATAAATTCTTTTACTTCTTTATCCAAGTCTGATTCTTTTATTTTAAGAATTTCATCTTCTGTCTCTTTAATCTTTTTTTCAATACTTCTAAAAAAATTATTTGACATTTTATACTACCTCCTTTATGAAATTTTCCAAATTTTCATTAGATAATTTTACTATCCCTTTTGGTCTATCTTCTCTATCAAATCCAAACTGACCTTTCCAATAGTTTCTATGATTAACTAATTTTATATTTCCTGGATAATGTTCATTAGGAGAAAATGCAATATATGTATCACAAAAATTCTCTTCACCAAATTTTCTCATTTCTTCTAATTCCGCTTTATTATTATAAAGTACAATTAAATCAACAAAAACAACTATATCCATATCATTTGGATTAACTTTATTTGTAACAAAACTTCCATCTATCCAAATTTCATCTGGATAACAAAAAGTTAAAAGTTGCTTCATCCACTTAATAAATCCATTAAAAATCTTTTTTCTGCTTTGTGACTCATTAAAATTATTTACAAATATTTTTTCAAATTCATTCAATTTATATTCAGAAAAACCTGGATTTAGTAATCCTTTTTCATTAAAAACCATATCATTTGCCCCCATGAAATTCTTAACTATTTATCTTTTGAATATAAATTTTTTTGTATTTTAACATATATTAAAAATATTATCAAATTTTATAACTTAAAAGTAAACTCCTACAAATGTTTTTATTTTATAATATTCTAAATTCAACTGTCCTATATTATTAATTTTGCATTTTCCCTAATTTTTAACTTTTATAACTAATTTCTTAAATTTATATATACTTTTTAAATGTATCTCTTAATGCTACTACAATATCTATAGTCCTATTCATTAATTCATTATAATTACTGTGATTATCAAAGTTTAAGCCTTTTATATGATAAATTATTCTTGAAGCCTTATTGTTATCTAATCTTCTCCATTCTAATTTAAATCCAAGTTCTGTTTCAATTTTTTCTTTATTTTCAAATAATATATCATATAAATGTTTATTATCGGATATATACAATTCTACACCAATTACAGAATCTTTATTCACTAATGTAATATCAATATGTGCTTCACTTGTACCTATTGCCACAGTATACCAATGATCTGTTGTTGCTTTTCTAATATTAAATGGTTTTCCTCTTTCAATAATTACATTATTAAATTGATTCCAAAATTCAAATCTTTGAGATTGAGATTTATTCATACTTTCATCTCTATTAGTTGCTTTATTATTCTTAATAAAATCATTTGGTTGCTCTATAACCTGAAACATAGGTGCTGGATCTGATTCACCAATTTTATATGCATGAATTTCAATTAAAAAGAAATTAATATTGCTATTAGTATTATTATTTAACCATTCAATAGCACTTCTATGTTCTTCTCTAGCTTCTTTTACAATCCAAACTATTACTCTTGCATCTAATCCAGAAGCATATGTAATTATTTTTCCTAAATGATCATGATTAGACATTTCTAACTGATTTTCTATAATTATTTTTGTTCCAGTGGTTTCATCTTTAGCAAACAAATCACATCTATATGATCCAACATAAGTCTCTTTACTAATATCAATTAATGTTAAACCTAATATTTCATTTAAATTTTCAATATTATCTTTTTTAGCTAACCATTCTGAAAAATCATATTGTTCATGCTTCCAAAGCTCTCTTATATCAACTTCTTTTAATTTTCCTATTCCCATAACTCTTTCTCCTTATTGATTATTAATTTTATGCAAACATTTCAGCATTTCTATTTATTTCTTCTATATCTTCTCTTATTTGTTTAAATGTTCCTACATTATCTTCAAAGACTTCTGAAACGGCTCCTAAAGAACTAAATGGGTCTTCTGTTAATACTTGTAAACTTATTGTTCCATTTTTTATTACATAGTCTATTAACATTTTTACAAATTGTATTTGTTTACTATTTAATCTATTATCATTTATATATTTTGAGAATATTTCATTTGCTGTTTCACTGTCTAACCCTACAATGTTTCTTACCACCTGAATTACATTTTTATTTCCAAAAGTTTCAACAAATTCACTATTATTTCCTAGTTCTTCAAACATAATTCTTTCAAGGTCTTTTTTCTCTTCATTGTTTAATTTTTGATTATGTTTTATTTTATAAATAATTAAATTATCTAAATTACCATTTAAGAACTTTGTAACTTTTCTTTTATAATTTGAATAATCTCCTGTTGGTGTTAATATATATGGCTCAGATTCTTCTTCAATAGTTAATGTATCTTCTATATCAATGCTCCAAATTTTTCTAGGTGGATTATCTATAAATTTTATTAATTCTCTTAATTCCTTTCGTGCCTTTTCTATTTCAAAAAAGTCAGCTTTCTGCCAATATTCTATATCAGAGGCAAACATTATCAATTCTTTTTTTTCATTAATTTGTGGAATTGTTCCTAATTTTTTTAAATTTTCTACTAATTCACAAAGTAATGTTGTTTGTCTATTTATATTTTTATATTTTATTTTACCTACTTGAACTCCATATACTAAATTATCAAATCTTTTTGCATATTCATCGGTATCTTCGCTCATAAATATATTTATTAAATTTTCTCTAATTTCGTTATATGAGATATTATCAATATGTTGCCATTTATCTTTATTAGAATACTTTTCAATAAATACCATTTTATTTCTAACAATAAAACTTTCTTCATTTAGTCCATTTATTCTTTCTATAAATTGATTTACTAATTCTTCTCTATAATTCTTATAAGTATCTTGAGCTTGATAATCCATATTCTCAAGTTCTACAATTAAATCTAATTTTAGGCTATAGATTTTTTCTGTTAATGATTGTGTAGATAATCCTTCAATTCCTCTTTCATTTTCTTCAAAAAATTCGAAGTTCCTACAGCAATCAAATATATAGAATTGTTGTTTATCTATTCCCTCACCAAATAAGTCTTCACAAAGTCTTGTCCCTCTACCTATCATTTGCCAAAACTTAATTTTAGATTTTACAGGCTTAAAGAACACTAAATTTAATACTTCAGGGACATCAATACCTGTATCTAACATATCTACTGAAACAGCAATTTGTGGTAGTTTTTCAGGTACTTCAAATGTTTCTATTACTGTACTTGCAAAATTCACTTGGTTATCTATAACCCTTGCAAATTCTCCATTGTACTTAGGATATAATAAATTAAATACTTTCACAATTTCTTCTGCATGTCTATGATTCCTAGCGAATATAATTGTTTTACCTAATTTATCTCCACCCTCTACTTTTAATCCTTTTTCCATTAAAGTCTCTAATACTAACTTAATTGTATCTCTATTAAATAACCACGAATTTATTGCCGTAGAGCTTATCTCATCAGGTATAATTTCTCCTTCTTCAAATAAATTTTCATATTCTTCTTTATCTTCTTCTTTTAAATCGCTATACTTAATTCCCCTATCTAAAAATTCTGTATTTGTTTTGATAGTATGATAATTTACTAAATATCCTTGTTTTACTGCTTCATCATACTCGTAAACAAATGTAGGAACATTATTCTCTAGTTCAAAAAATTTATATGTATTTTTATCCACATCACTTCTTGGAGTAGCTGTTAAGCCTACTAATAATCCATCAAAATAATCAAATATAGCTTGATATTTCTTATATATACTTCTATGTGCCTCATCAATTATAATTAAGTCAAAATGTCCTGCTGTAAACAATTTATTGCCATTTTTAGACTTAACCGTATCTATGCAATTTATCATTGTTTGATATGTAGAAAATACTATTCTACTATCTTCAGGATCTCCATCTTTTGAAGATAATAAATTACAACAAGACATATCAGGAAGTAACTTTTTAAAGTTCTTTTCTGCTTGTTTTACTAATTCTGTTCTATCCGCTAAAAATAACACATTTTGTACCCAATTTTTGCTTGTTAAAACATCAACAATAGATATTGCTGTTCTTGTTTTTCCTGTTCCTGTAGCCATGACTAATAATGCTTTTCTATGTTTTTCTTCAAAAGCTTCACAAACATTTTTTATTGCCTCTAATTGATAAGGTCTATTTGTTATTTTATCATCAATGAATATATGTTCTAAGTTTTCTTTAGATTTTCTTCTATTTATCAACAATTGTAACTCATTTTGTGTATAAAATCCTGCTACTTTTCTTTCTGGATAATCTACATCATCCCACATATAAATTTCTTTACCATTTGTATAATATATAACAGGTCTTTGTGCATATTCTCTTTCTATACAATCAGCATATAGCTTAGCTTGTTGTTGTCCATATTTAGCATTCTTACTGGTTCTCTTTGCCTCAACTACAGCTAAAGGTTTTCCATTTTCTCCAAATAACACATAATCAACATATCCTTTATCTTGGGTTGGAGTCATATTATTAACTTCTAGCTCTTCGACAATATTCTTACCAAATTCCCATCCTGCAATTTCCAAATCTAAATCAATAAATCTTTTTCTAGTTTCAAATTCGCTAATATCATCAACTTTGAAATTATAAGACTCTTTCTTACTTGTTCTTTCATTCGTAAGTTTCTTTCTTAATTCTTCGTTTTCTCTTAACATTTTTTCAAGTTCTATATCTTTTTCATATAGTTTAGATTCTAATTCTTCTCTTTCTTCTTTCTTTAAGTTATCACTACTCAAACTTGGTAAGATAGATTCGTTAAATGTAACTTCTTCATACTCGGAATTATAACAATATGAAATCCAGTTCATAAAATCAAATAAGTACTTCAAACATATAACAGCTTCATCTCTAGTAACTTTTTTATTGCTATGTACTGAAAAATTACCTAATTTAATAATATAAGTTATCTCTTTAAAAATGTTCTCATCTATCATATTTTTAAAGTTAATATCATACACTAAGGAAGATAAATTATTTTGATATGGCATTTTTAAATCTTGATCATTAGCATATAGCCATTTAACAGCTAGTTCTAATGCTCTCCTACACATAATCGCACAAGACACATTCGTTACAGCAATGCTATTTTCAGCCTCTACTGATGCCTCTGCAAATGTCTTAAATATTTCGTTTTTTAATATAAAATCAAAATTTGACATATTATCTCTCCCATTTATAAAATATGTTATTTTGTATTTTTCTTAGTTCAATCTCACTTTCAAATTTCTGTTTATCGATTTGTTTTACTATGTCTGCAAATTGGTTTTGTAG
>JBJFFC010000047.1:0-23923 GCA_051891395.1 Clostridia bacterium
AGCATCTGCCTTACAAGCAGGGGGTCATAGGTTCGAGCCCTATAGCGACCACCATGTTTTTACGGCCCGGTAGTTCAGTTGGTTAGAACGCTAGCCTGTCACGCTAGAGGTCGACGGTTCGAGCCCGTTCCGGGTCGCCATTTTTTTATTTAAACAAAATAAGAAAATGCACTAATTAAATAGTTGGCTTGATAGCTCAGTTGGTAGAGCAGGGGACTGAAAATCCCCGTGTCAGTGGTTCGATTCCACTTCAAGCCACCATAAAAAAATCGTTCTACTTTGTTAGTAGAACGATTTTTTATACTGAATTGTTAATGTGAATTTTAATCATCTTTATTGATTTTCATATTATTGCCATAGCGTTTGATTTTCTGTGTTGTAGTTTTCTCGAATTCATTATCACGAATATCGAACCCTTTAATATGCTTATAATTAGGAAGTTTCTTATTAACACCTGCTACTACATCAGAAACAATTTTCCAAATTTCTTCTTTGGTAGGAACACTACCTTTTAGATACTCTGTAATAGCTTGAATATTAGGATATATTTGAGCGTTAATATAAGTTTCATCATCATTTTCTTTTTGGATACCTAATACCAAAGCTTCTGAAATTAAAGGGTTATCATTTAGATAGTATTCAACTTCTTCTGGATAAATGTTTTTGCCGTTTTTAGTAACAATAACACTTTTACATCTACCAGTAATGTATAAATAGCCGTTTTCATCAATTTTTCCTAAATCACCTGTATGAAACCATCCATCAACAATTGTCTGTTTTGTCTTTTCTTCATCCTCGTAATAACCAAGCATAACATTTGGACCTTTTACGATAATTTCACCAACGCCTTCATCGTTAGGAGTATCAATTTTATATTCAACATTTGGAATAGGGAGTCCAGCACTATCATCTTTTTGGAAAAAGTCTGTATTCCCTGCAACTAAAGGTGAACATTCTGTTAATCCATAGCCTTGAAGGGTGTTTAATTTTAAATCTCTAAAATCGGCTACAATATTTGGATTAGCAGCTGCTGCTCCAACAATAAATACACGTAATCTACCACCCAAAGTATTTTTTACTTTGTTCTTTACTATTTTCTTCATAAACAAAGGTAGGGTAGAGTAAGGATTTTGATTGTTTTCTTTTTTGTATTTACTAGGTAAGGATTTATTCATATTCTTAACAATATTCTTGTGTAAATTTTCTAATAATAATGGCACACATAAAATAACAGAAGGATGGAATTCTTGCATGTTTTTTGCAATGTATCTTAAACCTTCACAATGAGCGATACTAGCACCACTATAAATAGGAAGTAAAAATCCTAGTGTGCATTCATAAGTGTGGTGCAAAGGTAGAACAGAAAAGAATAAATCGCTTCTCTTTACTTTTACAATTCCATAGGTAGATAACAAGTTAGAACAGATATTTCTTTGTGATAAACATACTCCTTTGGCATTTCCTGTTGTTCCAGATGTAAAAAGCAATATACGTAACTCATCAGGATCAATTTCAATATGATCGAAATTAGTAAAACCATTTAAATAAGCTCTCTTGCCATCTTCTAATAAAGCATCAAATTTTTTATCAAAAGTAATAAAATTAGTATCTGGATTTTCTATTTTTGTGATATTGTCTAAAACATTTTCTAAATTTTTGCTGTCTCCTAAAATACATACAGCTTGTGAAACATTCATGAAATTAATAACATCATCTGTATGTAACTCTTTATCAATTGGAACAACAATTCCTACAATAGAGGCAGCCAAATAAGAAACACACCATTTATAACTATTTTTTCCAATGACAGCTATTCTTTTATTTAAAAATCCTTTCTTTATTAAGCTTGTCCCAAGATAAATTACATCATTTTTGAATTGTTCATAAGTGATGGATTGTATGTTTCCGTCTTTATCTTTTATTTTAAAAGCTGTTCTTGCACGGTATATATCGCCTGAGCGATATAGCATGTCCTTAAAATTTGTTACTTCCTCTGTTTTGTGGTATTTTTTCTTTAACTGCTCTGCAGCGCTAAGTTTGTTCTTCATTTTTTCCCCCTTTAAGTTCTACTTATATCTATAAAATATAAAATTAGTATCTTTTTTTAATATTATATTACCATCATAGATGGATTTATTATCATTTTCTAAAGGAATGTCAACATATACGGTACATTTAAATTCCTGATTTAGATTATTGGTTATATAAATATCAAAAGAAAGGTTACAAGTAATGGAATCCAATAAGACATTACATTTTTGTAATAAAGAGCCATCATAGGTAATTGGGTTAGAAGTATCAGTGATGGTATAATCGGTTTTTATATTACTATTTATATAACTAAGCACAATTGGATTTGCTAGATTATTATATAAAGTTGGTTGATCCAAATTTGCTTCATCTTCTGATGTAATATTAAATTCTAATTTATCTGTAATTAAATTTTCCTTTATTATATCACTTTTTGCAAAGTTATTTATATTTTTATAATATAAATTTTGTTCTCCCATTTCTGGAGTAGTGTTAAATTTTATATTATCAATAAACACGTTTTTAAATGTATTTTCTGAATTTTTTTCACTAGATGAGCTTGTTATAAAAAATGCCATATCTGTATATTGGTATAAGTTCTCAAGTGTGAAATTTGTATTTGATAGTGTCTTGTTTTGGGCATTAGAACTACTAAAAAATGTGATTTTTTCTATCTTGAAAATTGTATTTTGATTTTTGTTAGCAAAGGATAAAATATCATTTTCAAAATTTGTTTTTAAAACATACTTGTTGAAGAGTAGATAGGCTAAAAAAAGGTCTATCAAAAATAAAATTATAGTTATGGCAGTTAATATTAGTTTTTTCTTGTCCATAATTCCTCCTTAGTAAGATATCTATATAATAGTATATTTTTTGAATAAAATCAATAAAAATTTCCATAAATTTAAATTGACAAAAAGAGGTGAAAAAGATAGAATTATAGTAGGTGATAATATGAAATCAAAAGATAAATATGCGAAATTAACGATTAAAAGAATTATTATTTTTTCAGCTTTTTCTATTATTATATTATATGGCATTATATTTTATAACTATTATTTGGTAAAAAATGAAGTTCTAGCTAAAGAAGTAAATTACGATATAGAGAATATACAGAATCTTGAAATAAGTAATGCCAAGCAAGTGAATTTGGATGATATAATAGAAACTAACAATAAAAGTAATCAGAGAGAAGAATATTATATAGAAGAAACAGAACTAGAATATATTACAAAATATAAATCAAATAGTGATTTACCTAAAGGAGTTATTCAAGTTGTCCAAGAGGGAAGAGAAGGAAAGCAAGAAATAACGAAAAAAAGAGTATATGAGAATGAGGAAATAATAACAGAAGAACAAGTAAGTGCAAAAGTAACAAAAGCAGCAGTTAATAAAATAGTAGAAGTTGGAGCAGGGAATACTATAAATACTTATACAGTAAAAGTGGGAGATACAATATATGTAACATCTGATAGATTAGGTGTTATGGTAGAGGCTAGAGAAGATAGTCAGAAGATAGTAACTTTAACAAAGGGAGCGGAATTAAAAGTTCTAGAAATTCAGAACAATTGGTATAGAGTATCTGGTTCGGGAACAACAGGATATGTAAAGGTAGAAAATACAACTTACATTAATCCGAATCGTAAATATGAACAAGAAAATGTAAGTACAGATCATTCACAAAGTATCACAAAATTAAGTTTTGATATGGCTTTAAATAAGCCAAGTGGACTTACTTTGGAACAATTTAAAAGAGTATTAAATGACTCGAAAGATGTAAATAAGATTTTTTATAATAACGCAGAATATTTTTATTACATAGAAAAACAATATAACATAAATGGAATTTTTGTTGCAGCAGTAGGTATACATGAGAGCGCATGGGGGACATCAAAAATAGCAAAAGAAAAAAATAATTTATTTGGTTATGGGGCCAATGATTCTAATCCTTATAATGGAGCTTACAATTTTTCGAATTATTCTGAATGTATTGATTTAGTTGCTAGAGTATTTGTTAAATATTATTTAAATCCAAAAGGAACTAGTATTTATGGAGGAGAAACAGCAGTGGGTACATACTATAATGGAGCTACATTAACAGCTGTTAATACAAGATATGCAACGGATAAAAATTGGGCAAATGGGGTATATGAACATATGAAATATTTATACAATAAATTGTAAAAAATTCTTGCTATTTTTTACAATTTATTGTATGATATAAAAGTATAATGTTTATAAGGAATATTTTGCCAAAAAAAGATTTGGAAAGGGGCATAATGAGATGAAAAAAACAGTAATCATAATTACAATTTTAACACTAATTATTGGAATATTTTTATGTACAAGTAAGACATATGCAGTTGAAAAAGCAATAGATGATTCGACAGAAAGTAAGATAATTGAAATAAAAGAAAATGCAAGTAATTCATTAGAAGATTATAAACAAAAATATGGTTCAGATGCTTATGGACTAGTAGCCTACATATTAAATTTAGTTAGAATTTATAGTATTCCCTTATGTTTTTTAGGAATTGCAATTGGAGCAATCCATCAATATATTATTGGTATTAGAAAATTGGATACTTTAGAAAAGGGAATGGCTTTGATTGTAAGCTTTGTAACAATATTAATTATATGCCAAATCTTACCATTAGCGTTTGCTGTGTTTGTAAAATTTGGAAGGGGGTAACAAATGAAAGTTCTATTTGCTGTAAGTAATGAGGAAATATCAGAATCGATTGTAAAAAAATATCAAAAAGAATATAAACAAATCATTTCGTATAAAAATGTTTATTACTTTAATGCAATATTGAAAGAATTACAAAAAGATAAAACTTATGATAGAGTAGTAATAAGTGAAGACTTAGAGGCTTTTACACATACACAATATGATCAAATAGACAAGTTTATTTTTGAAAAATTGGATAGTATAAGCGATGAAGCATCTAATACAAGAGGAAATGATATTCCTATCATTTTAATTTGTTCGGATAGAAGAGCAAAATCTGAAGAAATGCTTGTAAAACTATTTGGAATTGGAGTATACAATGCTATTATAGGATCTGATAGAAGTGTTGATGAAGTATGTAGATTAATTAACAGACCACGTTCAAAGAAAGATGCTAAAACTTATTATAAAATAGATTCAGAAAATGTAAGTTATCAAAGCGAAAATGAAAATGATGTTAGTGAGATGGAAATACAAAATATTCTTGCACACTATAAAAGATTAGGAAAAAATGAAGATAGATATATTGATAGTTTTAATAATATAGCAGCACAATATAATGATACACAATTAAGAATTATAAGTAAATTTTTGCCATTAAATGTACGAGCAGTATTAGAAGAAAAATCACCTAAGTACCAACAGATAATGTCTTTTAATAATAGTGTTTCTGATACTTTAAGGAAACCAAAAAAGGAAGTTGAAGAAGGACCAAGTGAAACATTGTTAGTTTCTAAAACAAAAGATAGAATTATGTCAAGACCAGTGGTAATTCCATCTTCAGTGAATATGAACAGTACTAAGAAATTGGCAAGAGTAAAAGCTCCAGAGCAACCAGTTAAATTGAATAGAAATACAAATGAATCATATGAAGAACCAGTTAGGCAAATACAACAGCCATCCGCACAGTCAACGACACAACAAGAACCTATTCAATTCGAGGCGTATGATACTAAGCCACAACAACTACCAGTAGAACCAGTGAAAAGAGGAAGAGGAAGACCAAGAAAAAATCCTGTACCAACTACACAAGAACCGGTAGCGACAACTAAGAGAAAAAGAGGAAGACCAAGAAAAAATCCTATACCAGAAGAAGTTGCTCCTATGATTCCGATGGAACCAGAGAAAGAGGAATCAACAATTTTACCAGGATTTGAAGAGCCACAAGAAACAATTTTACCAGGATTTGAAGAAATACAAGAAACAACTTTACCAGGACTTGAAGATCCACAGGAAATGACACTACCAGGAGTTTCTTCAGAACCAATACAAGAAGAGCCAGAAAGAATAGAGAGTGGATTTTTACCAGGATTTGATTATGAAGAGCCTTCAAAATCAGAAGAAGTATTTACATCTGGAACAACTAGGGAAAATGAGTTTTATAATAATCAAAATCAATATAATACACAATATAGTGCAAAAAAGAATCAAGATACCATATTACCTGGATTCGAAAGTAATGATCAAAATTCAGAATTATCAAGATTTGAAAGTAATCAAGGATTTGCAAGAGAACCTAGGCAGGAACAAGAATTTATTGATCTTTCACCATTATTAACACCGGATAAAAAAATTGTTACTTTTGTTGGAACTAGTAAGAATGGAACATCCTTTATTGTTAATAATTTGGCTGAATTATTATCTTCGAATGGAATTAACACAGCAATATTAGATACGACGCAAAATAGAAATTCTTATTATATATATACTAAAAATGAAGAAGATTTAAGAGAAATTGCAACACACAGTATTGATAGTTTAGCAAATGGAGTAGCAAGAGGAATAATGGTAAATAAAAATCTTACTGTATATACATCGTTACCAAACGAAGGAGAAGGAGTAAGCAATGTAAATAAAGTTTTGGAAACATTGTTGAAAAATCATTCATTAATTTTAATTGATACTGATTTTAGAACACCATTAGGATATTTTGAACAATCACAAGAAACTTATTTAGTACAAACATTAGATATATTGACAATTCAACCTTTAACAGCATTTTTAAGAGAATTAAAGTCAAGAAACATTTTAAATGAAAAGAAATTAAGAGTTATTCTAAATAAAACAGTAAAAATCAGAGGGATAACAGATAAGACAATTATTGGAGGAATGGCTTATTATAATGATCCGGCAATGTCCTTTATGACGGAGTTATTTGATAGAAATTTAATGAGATATGTCTCAATTCCTTTTGAAGAAGAAACATACACAAAATACTTAGAAAATATTATCGAATGTGAAATTTCATTAAAAGGGTATTCTAAAGTATTTCTACAAACATTAAAAGAGTTGTCAAATATGGTTTATCCATTAACAAACACGTATAGACCACCTACAGCGAGTGGATATGGAAGAAATAATAATTTTACTCCAAGCATGAACAATACGTTAAATCAGATGAAAAATAATTATTAAAACAAAATCAAGGAGGGAAATGGAGTGATAATAGCAATAGTTGTAATATTAGTTCTAATTGTAGTAGGACTAGTGATTTATAATGTAACGATACACAAAAAAATACAAAAATTTAGAAATATGAATCAAAGGATTACAAACTTATATGTAGTTCAAGATTTCATGAATGCTATTGGAGAAACATCAACAGTAGAGGATAAAATAAAGAAGATAAATGATATATTAATTGAAAGATATGAAATTAAATATTCAACTATTGTGGTATTTGATGGAACAGAATATCAAGTAAAGGCATCAAATGTTGATTCAAAACATTGGGATTCTTTAAGGTCATTACAAAAATTAGATATGTTTAAAGATAGTATTGAATCTGCGACTCCAAAATATGTAACTGTTAATAATGAAAATGAAAGGCTTCCCTATCAACAAATGGAATTTGGAAGAGCAAAATCTGCTATATTTTTCCCTCTATACATAGATAATGTATATATTGGTTATTGGATTATGGAAAGTGGAACACCACATGATTTTGATAATGTAGATACCACTGTATTAGAAGTAATTAAAGAAAATATTGTTTCTGTCTTAAAAACAGTAGTACATCAAAAAACATTAGAATCTATCGTTAGAAAAGATCTATTTACTGGATTATATTCTGAAGAATACTTATATGGAGATGGAAAAAGAATAATAGATCAATATACAATTTCTACTATATGTATGTTTAAGATAATAAATATACAACAAATTAATCAAGAGTATTGTAGAGAATTAGGAAATAAAGTAATAACACAAATAAGTAACTATATAAAGGAAAATATTTCATCTGAATATGTATTCGTTCGATACATGGGACCAAAATTTGTAATCGCATTTTCAGGAGTAGAAGCAGATGGAGTAGCAGATTTTTTGAACGAGATAAAAGAAAAAATAGAAGCAATGCAAATACAATTAACGGAAGAAGAAATAGAAGAGTTAAATTTAAATGCAAGCATAAAAAATAAGATGGCTAAAAATGATGGAGACGTTGTAATGCCAAGATTAAACTTTGTAATATCTTCTTATTATAAAGGTACAGGACTAGAAGAGGTTCTAAAAAAATTAGAAGAATATCTAGATAATGCAGATAGTCAAGAGAGCGATATAACGAATATATAAACATAGAGGGAGGAAATGAGTATGGAATTTGACAAAACAATGCATTTTGAAGTGGAAAGAGAAGAAAATACGAAATGTAAAGAAATATTAAAAGAAGTATATGAGGCTTTAGTAGAAAAAGGTTATAATCCTATTAATCAAATTGTTGGATATATCCTATCAGGAGATCCAACTTATATAACAAGCCATAAAGACGCAAGAAACAAAATAAGAACAATAGAGAGAGATGAATTACTTGAAAAAATGGTTAAAAATTATATAGGATTAGAAGATTAGAATATGAGAATTTTAGGAATTGATTATGGAGAGGCAAGAGTAGGGATAGCTATAACAGACCCATTAAACATAACCGCCCAAGGATTAGAAACGATTCAAAGAAATGGGTCTGATAAAGTAGTATTGCGAAGATTGGACGAAATATTTGAAAATTATGATGTAGATACAATTGTTGTCGGAATGCCATTTAATATGAACGGTTCTATCTCTGAAAGAGCTAAAATAACGGAACAATTTGTCCACAAATTAAAATGCAAATATAATAAAATGAAAATTACTACTATTGATGAAAGATTAACAACAGTAGAAGCTCATAAAACAATGAATTTTTTAGATGTTAACAAGAATAAAAAGAAAAATATAGTAGATACTATATCTGCGATGTATATTTTGGAAACTTATTTAAATAAAATCGATTAAAAATAATAAAATTAATTGTAAAATAATTAAAAATACGATATTATATTTAAAAATATAAATAAAATATTTTAAAAATTGAAAGGAGAAAAATTATGAACGAAAATTATGAAGGTGAGGAATTAGATAACATAGTAATATTAAATGACGAGGATGGAAACGAAGTAAAATTTGAATTTTTAGATTTAGTAGAATTAGATGATGAAGAATACGTAGTATTATTACCAGTTACAGAAGAAGGGGAAGAGGAAGAAGGAGAAGTAGTAATACTAAAAATTGAAGATAATGATGATGAAAATTCAGAAGAAGAATCTTATGTAAGTGTTGAAGATGAGGAAATTTTAAATAGAGTATTTGACATATTCAAAGAAAAATTTAAAGATGATTTTGATTTTGTAGATTAATTAGAGGAGTAAAGTTAGAAATAGTTATTAAGGTAGGAGGGTGAAGGAAAGAATGGAAGGTTCTTAACTTCACCCTTAAAAGTTTGAAAATAACGATTCTTTTTCAAACAATCGCTTTGTCTTAAGAAAGGAATGAAATTAGAAATGAAAAATTTTTCAACATGGATGTTAGTGATGTTTATGATAATGTTTTGGGTATTAAGAGTTGTAGTTGCAGTTTCAGCAGAACTTAACTGGAGTTTTGGAGGACTTGAACCATTAAATCAACAGATGGAAATTATTTTATTATTTGTAGTGTTGGTATGTATTATTTTGGTTGTTAAGAGAAAAATGCTTGGAGGACTCATATATTTATTAGCATATGGAATGTATTTTGGCGTTGACATTTTTAACAATATACAAATTTTATTATCAGCAGTAGAAACTACAATAGACATAAATTTATACATGAACCTATTTATGTCAGTAATAGGAATGATATTACCAATAGCAGTCTTATTAGATTTATTAATGGATAAAAACAGAAAGAATCATCCGAAAGATAAAAAAACAGATTGGTTTTACGATAATGAACAATTTGATAGAAAATTAGATGAAAGAGCGGATAAGAATAATTATAGGACACTATAGGGACAGGTCTCATGTATATTGCTAAATATAAAAATGAAGTTGTAGGAGTAGTATCTTTTTTAACAAATGAAATATATAAAGGTTGGTCCGGAATGAAAGCCAGTGAATATAAAAAATTAAAAGGAATTAGAAAAGAATCTTTAAGAGATAATATGACTGATATAGAAGTTGCACTTACTAATATTGGAGAAATAGCAACTAGAGATATTGCAAGAGAAGAAAGACCTCAAGGATTAAAAGAAAATTTAAAGGTAGCAAAAAGAGGTGGAGGAGTTGCTAAAGGTGCAAAAGATTTATATGAGAAGGAAACTAAAAAGTCTGCAATATCAAAAAGCAATAGTTTAAATTATAAATACATAGATGAAGTAAAACAAATTGATAATAAAGAAGGTGAAATAGATGAGTAATAATAAAGAAAACAATCAAGAAGTTCTTTCTAAGGTATCCATCAACTGAGATAATACGGCAAATGCGAAACTTCCTAAAAGTGTTCAAAAATGAACACTTTATAATCTTAACATATTTCGTGATTTGATAAAATCAGATAATAATCCGTTGAATTCGACGGAAATAAATTAGAAAGGAGGAATTTTATGGATAATAACAAAATAGAAACGATTTCAAATTTATTTGAAGATAAAGAAATTAGAAGTGTATGGGATAGTGAAAAGGAAGAATATTTTTTTAGTGTTGTGGATGTTATAAGTGCATTAACGGATAGCCCTGAACCAAGAAAATATTGGTCTGTTTTAAAAAGTAGATTAAAGAAAGAAGGTAGTGAAGTGACTACAAATTGTAGTCAGTTGAAAATGTTAGCTCCAGATGGAAAAATACGTTTAAGAGATGCAATGACAACTCGTGATATTTTTAGACTTATTGAATCTGTTCCAAGTAGCAAAGCAGAGCCTTTTAAATTATGGCTTGCAAATTTAGGTAGTGAGAGAATTGACGAAGTATTTGATCCTGAAATTGCAGTTAACAGAGCAGTACAATATTATCGTAATAAAGGATATAGTGATGAATGGATAAAAACTAGATTAAATGGAATAGTTGATAGATTTAAACTTACTGATGTTTGGAAAGAGGGAGGAATAACTAAGCCTATTGAATACGCACTTTTAACAAATGAAATATATAAAGGTTGGTCTGGAATGAAAGCCAGTGAATATAAAAAAATAAAAGGAATTAGAAAAGAATCTTTAAGAGATAATATGACAGATATAGAAGTAGCTCTTACAAATATAGGAGAGATTGCAACAAGGGATATAGCAAGAGAAGAACATCCACAAGGATTAAAAGAACATTTAAATGTAGCAAAAAGAGGTGGAGGAGTTGCAAAAGGAGCCAAAGATTTATATGAAAAAGAAACTAAAAAATCTGCAATATCAAAAAGTAATAGTTTGAATTATAAATACATAGATGAAGTAAAACAAATTAATAATAAAGAAGGTAAAATAGATGAGTAATAATAAAGAAAACAATCAAGAAGTGCTTTCTAAGGTATCCATCAACTGGTATCCAGGTCATATGGCAAAAACAAGAAGACAGATAGAAGCAGATATTAGAATAATAGATATAGTAATAGAATTATTAGATAGCAGAATTCCAATATCTAGTCAAAATCCAGATATAGCACAAATAACAAAAGGAAAGAAAAAAATAATTGTATTAAATAAATGCGATTTGGCAGATGAAAAACAGAATCAAAAATGGATATCTTATTTTAATAAAAAAGGAATTAAAGCAGTATTAGTGGATTCAAATTCAGGAAAAGGAATTGATTCTTGTATCAAAGCAATAGAAAATATTATGGAGGAACAATTGCAAAATCAAGCTCAAAAAGGAAGAATAGGAAGAAAAATTAGAGCTATGGTACTTGGAATACCTAATGTAGGTAAATCCTCATTCATCAATAGAATTTCAAAAAGAACAACTGCAGGAGTTGGAAATAAACCAGGAGTGACAAAACAAAAACAATGGATTAGAATAAATGAAAAAATAGAATTGCTTGATACACCTGGAGTTTTATGGCCGAAATTTGAGAGCGAAGAGGTTGGTTTAAATTTAGCTTTTACAGGAACCATAAAGGAAGAAATATTGCAAAGAGTAGAAATTGCTTATCAACTAGTAAAATATCTATTGGAGAATTATAGATACAATATTTGTGAAAGATATGGAATTTCAGAAAACTATATAGAAGATATATTAAAGCAAGAACAACCAGAAAATATGAATATCTACGAAATTATGTTAGAAATAGGAAGAAAAAGAGGTTGCATTATATCAGGTGGAAATATAGATGAAGAGAAAACAGCAAGAATTATATTAGATGAATTTAAGAATGGAAAGCTAGGAAAAATAACATTAGAATGTCCTGTTGGGGACGTTTCTTAATGGACGAAATGTCCATTTTGGGACACATCTTTATCATAATTTTTGGAAAGGATAGTAGAATTGGAAGAATTTATTAACATAGAAAGAAATGAATCAGAAGTTAATATGATGTCACCATTAACTTGGGCTTATGTAGGAGACTGCGTGTATGAATTATATATAAGAACAGAATTAATTAACCGAACAAATTTGAAACCACATAAATTACATATAGAATCTATTAAATATGTGAAAGCACAAGCACAAGCAGAATTTCTAAGAAAGATTCATGATGATTTAACAGAAGAAGAGAAAGAAATTGTGAGACGTGGAAGAAATGCGGAGAATCATCATTTACCTAAAAATTGTAATGTGCAAGATTATATGTATGCTACTGCTTTTGAGGCTTTGATAGGGTATTTATATTTGACAAAACAAAATAAGAGATTAAAAGAGATTTTCAATAAAGTATTTAAATATAATAAAAGTCTTGACGAAATTATAAAAAAATGATATAAGTAAAAGGTGCTAAATAGAATTATACTTATTTGGCCCCTTGGTCAAGCGGTTAAGACGCCACCCTCTCAAGGTGGAATCATGGGTTCGATTCCCGTAGGGGTCACCAAATTGATAAAATACTAGAGTATCAATGGTTATATTAAATAATTTTGATACTCTATTTTTGTATTTAACACTATTTTAACACTTTAGTTTTTTTATAAAAGGTTATTTATTCTATTTACAGCATCAATTTTTGTCTTAGGTAATACATGCAAATATATTTGTGTAATAGTAATATCTGAATGGCCCATTAAATCCTGTACAGTTTTTAAATCTACTCCACGAGAAAGTAACATAGTAGCATAAGTATGTCTTAGTGAATGAAATTTCTTATATGGAATATTATTAGATGTTAATACTTTTTTCCAATTTCCAAATAAAGTTTTAGCAGAAATTGGTTCGCCATTTTCACTAAAAACAAATTCTGAGTCTTTTTCTATATTAGATAATATAGTTACTATCTTATCAGGTAAATCTACTTTTCTGATTGAATTTGAAGTCTTAGGGGTATTATATATTGTTTGTAATGTTTTGTTTCCTTTATCATCAAAAACATATACTTTTTTTACAGTTTCTTTTACTTCTAAATATTTTTCATCTAAATGTACATTTCCCCATTTTAATGCCAATAATTCTCCTTGCCTCAATCCAGTACCAAGAGCAGTAAGTATTAGATTTTCAAACTTATGTCCTTTAAATGCTTTCTTTAATTGTTTTATTTCATCTTCATTGAAATATTCTATTTCAGGTTTAACACTTTTTTTATCACTTTTATTTGGAATAGTAATGTTATTACAAGGGTTCCTTAATATAAAACCTTCTCGTTCTGCATAAAAGAAAAATTGTTTTAATAGTTTATTTAGTTTCTTTATTTGTGAATAAGTCTTTGTTTTTCCTAATTTATTATAGTATTCTTGTAGTTGTATAGATTTAGTATTAAAAACTTTTATATTTGCAATATCGGAATCTTTTATATAGTTTCTATATGTTCCTTCATAAGATTGGAAAGAAGATGGTTTTATTTCGTTTTTCTTTATTTGAAATAACCATTTATAAATTAATTCATCAATAGTAACTGTTTCAAAGTCTAATGACATTCCATTTTTTAATTTGTTCATATATTCATCGGCTTTTTCTTCTGCTTCTTTTTTTCCTTCGCCATAAAATGGTTTTCTTATAGGTGTACCATCTGCTTTATGTCCAACTGTTTTTGTTACTCTATAATATTGTTTTCCATTTATAGTACAATTATATTTTTTTGCCATTTTTACCTCCCAAAATATTCTTCAAACCATTTATCTGTTCTACTCATGTCAATTTTTATATTTTTTTCTCCTGTTTTCATATAAGGAAATCCAGGTAACTTTATTAATTTATAAGCGTGAGCATTAGATAAATCATAATATTCTATGAAATATTTTACACTTTTCCAGTTTGCTTTTGTTTTATTTAACATAGCAACACCCCTTACAAAATAAGATAAGTATCTCTACTTATCTTTAGTTTAAAATTTTCCAAATTGTCCTATTGCTTTACCTATTATTTGAAATTTAGTTTCTTTCAAATTTATTACTATTGGTTCCATAGGTAATGTAGACATAGGTTCTAGCATAACAATTTCATCATTTATTTTTTTATATCTTTTAAGTGTTGCTTCATCATCTCCATTAATAATTGCAACAATTATATCTCCATTTTCCGCATAGTCTTGTTTGTGGATTAAAGCATAATCACCATTGTGAACTTTTAAATTCATACTTTCACCTGATACTTTTAAATAGAAATAATCATCAGGCGTTGTCATTCTATATATATTTGGATCAACAGGTAAATAGCCTTCTAAATATTCTTCTGCTAGTATTGGTTGTCCAGCTGCGATTTTGCCTAATACTGGGATATTAAAAAATTCATCAATATTTTTACTATCCATATAATTAAGTAATGCTTCTATATTTTCATCCATTGAAGCTGATTTTTTTCCAGAAATTAATGGATGAAGCTTGTCTAAATGTTCTTTTCTCATTTCTTCTTCATCTTTTTTTATTTTGTTATTATAAAAGGTTACCTCTTCAGTAAGAAGATTAATCTTATCTTCATTATATTTTATAATTAAATTTTTTACCTGTTGTATAATATCTTTACTATATTTTAAAGATAAATTAGAAAATAATTCACTTAATAAAAATACATAATTTTCTGTTATTTCATCTTCTTCTGATGTTATTATTCTTATTATATTTTTAATTTCAGAATCAGTTAAATTTAAATTTGTTAATTCATTAATATATTTATTTTTTAGTAAGGTTTCTGCTTTTTCTTCATAAAACTTTTTAATATTATCTAAATTTGTTTCAGGATTTAAAGTTTTTATATCACTATTTCCCATTAAATAATCCATTGTACAATCAAAAATTTCACACATTTTTAGAATAATTTCATTATTGGGTTCTCTGTTTCCTTGTTCATACATAGCTATTGCAGAATAAGATACACCTATTTTTTTGGCTAATTCTTCTCTAGATAAATTTAAATTTTCTCTTTCTTTTTTTATTCTATTACCTAAAATACTCATATTATCAACCTCTATTAAATTCTAACACAATTTGTGTAAATAATCAATATTAATTTTTACACATTTTGTGTAAAAATTAGAAAAAAAGAGATATGATAAGAAAAATAAAGATATAATAAGGAAAATTGCACGAAAAGTGTAAAAATAGTATTTTACAATACACAAAACGTGCAATATACTTACCACAGAATTTAAAGAAAGGAGAGAAAGTGTAATGAATATACTTAAAGAATTTAGAGAAAATATGAAATTAACTCAAAGTGAATTTGCTAAAAGTATTGGAATATCTACTTCTTTTTATATAAAAATAGAATTACGGAGATAGAAAACCAAGTAGAGAATTTATTACTAAATTAAAATCAAAATATCCACAATTTGATGTAAACATTTTTTTTTAGTTTTAAATTACACATAACGTGTAAAATAAATAAAGGAAGGAGAAAAAATGAACATACCAAAATATGTTTCAGCAGAGGAATATAGTAGGCAAAGTGGAATAGGGGTTGAAGAAGTTAAAAGATTATGCAGAACAAATCAACTAAAACATTTTATGACAGAAGGCGGATATTACAAGATTGCAACTGATAGTGATTCTGTTCCAAAAGAACTATTTGAAGAAGAAAAAAAGAAAAGAATTGAAGCTGAAACAACATTACAATTATTACAAAAGATTTTATTTGAAAGAAGGTGAATAATATGTTTAGTGTAGCATTAGCAATATTTTGTGCAATATCAATTGGACTAGCTTTAGAGAAAGACAAAGAAAATGGAAGATAGGAGGGTGAAATGAAACAAGAAAATAATAATGAAAAACAAGTAGATAAAGTAAAGCAATTATTTATATTGCAGGATTATGCAAAAGAATTACTTTTTAATTCTACAACAAAAAGACAAGAAGAAAATTCAAGAAACTTTTTAGATAGAATTAATGAAGAATTAAAAATGCTATACATCCCAACGCCAATTGAAAATGTATAGCAAAATAAGAATTTATATAAATCCATATTACTGTAATTATACAGCAAAATGGTAGAAAGGTCAAGAAATGAGTAGATTATACGAATTAAAAGAAAATTATAAGCAAATAGCAAATATGCTGTATGAAGAAGAAATTGATGAACAATGTATATTAGATACATTAGAAAGCATAGAAGGAGAAATTGAAGATAAAGCAGACAATTATGCAGTGATAATTAAAGAACTTTTAGGAGATGCAGAAGTATGCAAACAAGAAAAATTAAGATTAGAAGCAAGGCAAAAAAGTTTTGAGAACAGAGCAAAGTTGTTAAAAGATAAATTACAAGAAGTCATGATAGAAACAGGTAAAACCAAGTTTAAGACAGCTAAATTTAGTTTTGGAATACAAAAAAATGGTGGACTAGCTCCATTATGGATTGACGAAGATTATAGTAATATACCTCAAAAATACTTAAAAGTTGAACCTGATAATACAAAAATAAGACAAGCTTTAGATACAGGAGAAAACATATTGTTTGCACATTATGAAGAAAGAGGAGAAAGTTTGAGGATTAGATGATGGACGAAAAAGATATTATATTCAAATTAGAATATGCAAAAGCAAACTTAGAAGATGATATTCAAGCATTAGCTTATATACAAGAAGATTTGGAAACAACAAAAGAAAATATAGAAATGATACTTAAAATACCAGAAATTACAAATCAAATACAGATATTATTAAAAGCAATGATATATAACAAAGAAGAAATGAAAAAAGTTATTGATAAATATTATAATAAAAAAAAGGAGGAAAAATAAATGCGGAATACCAGTATTATTAATTCGGAAAAAGTGGTAGTGGAAAATCCACAAGTTTAAGAAACTTTGGCGAAAAAGAATTAGCATTAGTAAACGTTTTAAAAAAGCCATTACCATTTAGAAAAAAATTTGAAAGTACAATATGTACTGATGATTATCAAACAATATTAAAAGCAATATTTAATACAGAAAAAAAATCGATAGTAATTGATGATGCAGGATATTTAATAACAAATCACTTTATGAATAAACATAGTGCAATAGGTGGAGGAAACGGAGTATTTAATTTATACAATGAAATAGGAGACCATTTTTGGGGATTGATAGAATTTGTGAAAAATAAATTGCCTGATGATAAAATAGTTTATTTTATTATGCATGAAGATAAAAATGATTTTGGAGATATAAAACCAAAAACAATAGGAAAATTACTTGATGAAAAAGTATGCATAGAAGGAATGTTCACAATAGCATTAAGATGTATGACAGACAATAATAAACATTATTTTAAAACACAAAGTGATGGAAGTGACATTTGTAAGACACCATTAGAAATGTTTGCAGATAAAGAAATAGACAACGATTTAAAGATAGTTGATACAACTATTAGAGAATATTATGAATTAAATAAGGAGGAAAAATAATTATGGAAAAAGTACAAGGATATGAAGAAGCTCAAGCAATAACAGGAGAATATGAAAGATTAAATGCAGGAGGATACATATGTAAAATAATAAATGCAAAAGAAGAAAAAAGTAAAAGTGGAAAAAGAATGCTAGTTTTAGCTTTAGATATTTTAGAAGGAGATAAGAAAGATTTCTTTAGAAATCGATTCAATGAAAATGCAAATCCAGATAAAAAGTGGCCAGCAGGTGCAATTTATAGACAAATGTTAGAAGGAGAAAAAGCAGCAGGATTTTTAAAAGGATTAATGACATCATTAGAAGCTAGTAACGAAGGGTTTAAATGGAATTGGGACGAAAAAAAATTAGCAGATTTAAAATGTGGTGCAATATTCGGAGAAGAAGAATACGAAAAAATTGATGGAAGTGTAGGAACTTCTACAAAAGTAAAATTTATTAGAACTGTAAAAGCTATTCAAGATGGAAATTTCAAAGTACCAGAATTAAAGAAATTACCACAAAAGGGTGAAGCATTTGAAGATTTTGTTAATTCAGTGACTTCTGATAATAATGATTTGCCTTTCTAGGAGGTAGATCATGAACAAGATACAAGAGGTAAAACAAAGAGCAGATATTGTAAGAGTAGCAGAGTATTTTGGAATAAAGAAAAAACAATGTTGCCCTTTTCATAAAGAAAAAACACCATCTTTTTCTATTTCACAATCAAAACAAATATTTAAATGCTTTGGTTGTGGAGTAGCAGGAGATTGTATAACATTAGTTTCTAAATTACTTAATATAAATGCATATGAAAGTGCTAAACAAATAAACAACATATTAGGATTAGGCATTGATTTTGGAAGACAAACATCAAGTAACGAAATAAATAGATATAAGCAAATACAACAAGCAAAAGAACGATTTAAAAAATGGCATAATCAAACATTACAAATGCTATGTGATTATTTACATAGTTTAAATAGAATAGAAAAATTACAAAAACAAGAGATAGTTGAATACTATATAGATTTACTAATTTTTGGAACAGAAGAAGATTGGTTATGGTTTAAGAAAACGCAAGAAAGGTGGTGTAAAGAAATTGAACGAAGAATTGGAGCAGAAGTTGCTTGAAGAAAACCCACCTTATAATCTAAAAGAATTAAATGAAGAAAGTATTTTAGAAGATAATATTTTTGATTATCTTATATCTCTCCCTAATTCACCAAATAAAACAAGAATAATTGAAAAAGTTAGAGGTAGAGCAAAAGAATTAAAAGTTATAAGAGCATTTAATAGTATTTTTAAACAAAAGAATCAAGAATATATACAGGCATTAAAAAGCAAAGGTGGAAATGTAATTAAATTCACAGATTGTCCAATAGAAAATCTAAAATGTGGACAATGGAATGCAGATGATACAGGTGTTTATAAAATGGACTATACAGCTAATATGCAACCAATTAAGATAAAAGCATGTCCACACCCAATATTACCAATTGAAATAATAAATAATATAGATACAAATACAGAAAAAGTAAAAATAGCATTTTATAAGAGAAAAAAATGGCAATATGCAATAGTTGAAAAAAAGATTATAGCAAGTAATACAGCAATAATTCAATTAGCTAATAGAGGTATTGAAGTAAACTCAGAAAATGCTAAAAATTTGGTTTCATATTTAGCAGATATTATTGAATTAAATGATTTAGAAACGACTGATGGAATAACACATTTAGGATGGATTAATAAAGACTTCATACCTTATACATCAAAATATAAATATGATGGAGATGTAGCATATAAAAATATATTTGAATCAGTTTCAGAAAAAGGAAATTATGAAACATGGAAACAAGAAATAAAAAAACTTAGAGCAAATAGTAGAACATTAAGATTTTTAATGGCATCAAGTTTTGCAAGTCCGCTTGTAAAAATATTTCAAATAAATCCATTTGTAGTTCATTTATGGGGAAAATCTAGCAATGGAAAAACAGTAGCACAAATGGTATGTGCAAGTATATGGGGAAATCCTTCAAAAGGAAAATTATTATCTAGTTTAGATAGTACAAAAGTAGCTTCAGAAAGGTTATGTAACTTCTTAAGGAATATGCCGTTAATACTAGATGAATTACAAATAACCAAAACAAAATATAAAACTTATGACACATTAATATATGAATTAACAGAAGGTAAAGGAAGAGACAGAGGAACTGTAGATGGAGGACTAACAGAAACAACTGAATGGGACAATATAATTATAGTTTCAGGAGAAGAACCAATTACAAATACATCATCTAAAGAGGGAGTTAAAAATAGAGTAATTGAAATAGAAGAAAACGAGAAAATAATAGAAAACGGAAATGAAGTTGTAAATTTAATTCTTAATAATTATGGATTTGCAGGTAAAGAATTTATTAAAATAATACAAAACAAAGAGGATTTATTTGATGAATATAACAACATAGTTGAAATGTTAAAAAAAGACCAAAATTCACCAAAACAAATAAATGCTATAGCAACTATATTAGTAGCTGATAAAATTGTCTCAGAATTGATTTTCGAAGATAATTCGATAACTTTAGAGGAAGCAAAAGACTATTTTACTAAGGATATAGATGAAGCGGATAGATATATAGATTTAATAATAGATATTGCCAATGCAAACATTAATAATTTTTATGACAGTAATAATACTTTTCCACCATCTGGACAAGTCTGGGGAAAACTTGAAAAGACAACAGATGGTAGAGGAGCAATTATGTATTACTATTTCATACCAAGCAAATTGTATGAAATATTAAAAGAAAATGAGATAAATTGGAATGGAATAAAAAAGAAAATGGCAGATAAAGGGTATGTTATAAGAGATGAAAAGACAAATGAATATACAATGAATACAAAAATAAATGGCACACAACAAAGAGCAATAAAAATAAAAAATATTTATTTTTGATACGGACATTACGGGTTGATACGGCAAAGTTACGATACAACCCGTAACAGATAAAAAGCTACAGTATGAAGAGATACAAATAAAAAAAATATATAGTTACGGATAAATAAAAAAGTATATATATTATAGAAAAAATAATTTTAAAAAATTAAATTTTTTATTTATATGTATAGTATTGTAATTTAAAATTATCCGTAATTCCGTAACAAATAGATAAAAGTATTGAAATATAAGAGTTTAGATGTTACGGATATATTCGTAACATGTTACTAAAAAAATACGGAAAGGAGATACAAATGCAAAAATTAAAAGAATTATACAATAAAACACTTCAAAGATATTACAACGGATGTAACTACATAGAAGAACATATACAAGAAGCGGACAAGTATTTACCAGAAGTTTTAAAACTATTAGACACATTAAATCAAATACTACAACGCATACCAGCAACAGAGGAGGAGATACTTAATGGATTTGAAACTTAGAGATTATCAAGAAGAAGTTCTAGAAATAATAGATAATTTGGAGCCGGGTTCATACTTAATTCAGATGGCTACTGGATTAGGTAAAACAGCAACTTTTACAAATATAAAAAGAAAAGGTCGTGTATTAGTCTTAGCACACAGAGAAGAACTAATAACACAACCAGTTAAATATTACAATTGTCCAGTTGGAATAGAGATGGCTAGTCAACATTCCAATGGAGAAGAGGTCGTAATTGCCTCAATAATGAGTTTAACACATAGATTGAATAAATTCAAGCCAGATGAATTTGACATGATAATAATAGATGAAGCACATCATGCTGCAGCACAAAGTTATAAAAAAATAATAAACTATTTTAAGCCAAGACTTTTATTAGGTTTTACAGCAACACCTAATAGAGGAGATAATGTAAGGCTAGACGATGTGTTTGAAAAAATTATATTTCAAAGAGATTTGAAATGGGCAATACAAAATAAGTACTTAACAGATATTGAATGTTTAAGGGTAAATATAGGTTATGATATTTCAAAGGTAGCAAGAAGAATGGGAGATTTTGCGGTCGGAGAACTAGACAAAGCAATGAATACAGATATATTAAATGGAGCAGTATCAGAGGCATATCAAAAATATGCTAAAGGACAAACCCTAATATTTGCAACATCAGTAGAACACGCACAAAATATTGCGAAAATGATACCAGGGGCAGTAGCAGTAACGGCAGATACAAAAAACAGAGCAGAACTGATAAAGAAGTTTACTAATAGAGAAATTCCTTGTTTAGTTAATTGCATGATATTTACAGAAGGAACAGATATGCCGTTAGTAGAAACAGTAATGATTGCAAGACCAACTTCTAATAGTTCACTATATACACAAATGATAGGAAGAGGATTAAGACTTTATCCAGGGAAAGAAAAGCTAATATTAATAGACTTAGTAGGAACAACAGGGAGAGCTAATCTGTGTACAGCACCAACTCTTTTAGGAATAGATATGGAAAATGTACCAAAATCTAAAAGAGATGAAATACAAGGCGATTTGTTTGATTTACCAGACTTAATTCAAGAAATTGCAGATGTACCAGAAAGTTGGATTAAAAATATTGAGTATGTGAATTTATGGGCTAGAGGACAAAATTATAATACACATAATGTGAATTGGTTTAAAATGCCAAATGGAGATTTTGTTTGTACATTGAAAAATTTTAGATTAATAATACCTGCACAAGATGAATTAGGGGAAACAACATTATATGGTAAAAAGATGAAAATGCAGGAAGCTTTTGATTTAGCTTATAAATATTTATGTGAGAATCATTCAGAACAAAAATATATATGGGATATAAAACAAATAAAAAAATGGGGTAAATCTGAAGCGAGCGAAAAGCAAAAAACAATAATACAAAGAATGTGCAAGGATTTAGATGTAAGCGAGCTGACTAAAAGTGAAGCAAGTCAAATATTAAATAGATTATTTTACAAAGGAGCATAAAGAGTGCAAAAAGGAAGAAGTTTTGAAAAACAAATTGAAAAAGTAATAGAGTATATAGAAAAACTAGGATTTCATGGACATAAAAATTATGCAAAAAGAACAGCAGAAGGACTTTATTTAGAAGGAGAATGTTTTGATTATGAAATATTCTTACCAAATAGGCATGACTGTTTTGATGCAAAACAATGTAACACGGATACATGGCATATAGTAAAAAAAGACGTAAGACAAGTGAATGAATTAAAAAAATGCAAAAATGCAGGATGTAATGCTTATTTTCTTATATGTTTTGAGAGCAAAGATGTGAGGATGATTGATGTGGATCTAGTTATTGAATATTTAAAACAAAATAAAAAAAGTATAAAAAAATACGGATTACCAAGTTGGGACTTAATAAAAGAAATAGAACGAAAGGAGTAACTATGGAACAAGATATAAATAATCTTATAGAAGAACTAACAAATGTAAGACCTAATGAGTTAAGCGCAGAAGGATTAAAATTATTTAATAAAATAAATGAAATAATCGATATAAATAAAGAGCTAGAAGAAAAAAATAAGAAAAAATCAATAGAAATTATATGCTACCAAGAAGAATTAGAAAACAGTATCCCAGTTTCTTTAGTAGAAGAAAAAAGAACTAAACTAAAAGAGCAGTACAACAAAGTTGTAAACGAAATAAACAATCAAGGAATGATAGACCAATTAATAGATTTTAAAGAAGTTAGTGCAAAATTAGAAATGTGTGAAGAATTATTAGAAAAGAGATGATAGAAATGGGTAAAGAATTTTATTTTGAATGTGAATGTGGAGGAAAAGCAACTCACAGAGTATTTGATTTAATAGATGAAGAAAACAAATTTGATGTAAGTTCGTTAGGACAAGCAGTCTTTGAATGTGAAGAATGCGGAAAAAGATATTACTGCGGAGACTGGGAAGATTTTTGTTGGGCAGAAGAAGATTTATAGTTAGGAGGGACTAAACAATGAATGAAGAAGAAAAGAAAGCAATAGAAAGAATG
>JBJFFC010000048.1:0-7158 GCA_051891395.1 Clostridia bacterium
TTCATTTTGGTTAATAATAAATAGGTAATATTTTTCTTCAACTTTGACAACATAATTTCCCTCAATTTGTTCTTCGCTTTGTTTTATTATGTTAGATATATAGTTTGTTCTTATATTTAATTTATTCAAAATTGCATACATTGTATTGTTTATTAAAACACTTTTATTACCTTTTAATACTAAAATCCCAAAATCAGATGAATCTATTACTTTTTTTATAGAAAATTGATTTATTTTTTCTTCTTTAATGTATTTAAAATACATATATATGAAAGATATTACTTCATATAATAAACTCGTAATTGTAACTAATAATAAAATATCAAGAGAAATACTTTTTTCAAATATTAGTGTTAATAATATTATTATTGCTACAACATATTCTATATAATAGTCTATTAAGTTTTTATCAATTATATTTGTTTTAACTATAATTTTTATTGTCTGTGCCACTAATATTAAAGATAATATTATTAAAATAGCAATCATATTTAACTCTCTCCTCTTAATATTCTTACTTCTAATTTTGTTTCTTCTTCATTATTTTTCTCATCTATTACAGTTATTCTTTCCAATTTTAGTTCTTCTAGCTTTTGTTTCAAACCTTTAATATTTTTATCAAATAGATACTTTAATTTTATGTATGTATTCTTTACTTCTATATTTAGTATAAAATTAACATCTTTTAAGTTGTATATTATTTCAAATATTGTTTCATAAATCGCTGTTGTTTCACTACTATTTATTTCAAAATTATTTGTTTGTAATACGCCACCTACATTTAATGTTTTTACTTCTGTTAAAAGTTCATTTATAATAGTTTCTATTCTTTTGTTGTTATATTTTTCTTTATTATAATTTGAAATTACTAAACTACTCATTCTTTTACAGTAATTAATAAGTAGCTTTATCATATACATTTTTTGTATATCTACCTCTGTCATTTCATCTAACATTTTATTTATTTGTTCTCGTTTTTCATCTATCTTTTCATCTAGTAATTCTATTATTTCTTTTTTTATTTTTACTTCATAAATTTTCTCTTTTATTTTCTTTTGATTTTTTAATAATTCTTCTTGTTTTAAAAGTTCTTGATTTGTATTTTCTAATTTCTTTTTAAGATCATTTATTTTACTTAAATCTTTTTCTTCTACTGCATATCCACCCTGTATTGATTTTACATTTTGAATTTTATTTTCTGCTTTATATTGTGTTTTGAGTTCATTATTTTTGATGTCTTTTATTATATCTTCTTCTACTTCTATATAATGATTTGTATTGATTTTTTTAGTTCCATCTTTTGATATTATTTCTATTGGTAAGTTTGAATTTAGAAAAATTTTTCTATATCTAAAATTGTTTGGTATTAACTTCAATCTAAAAAGAACTTCTAACCCTATGCAAAATAATGTTCCAATAACTATTGCCATATTTGTTTTTTCTATAAACTCTATATCTAAAACATATGCTAATGTATATATTAAGCCTAGAATAATAGGAATAAATGGAATTATAATTTTCTTTTTATCTTTTTCTGCCATACTAACTTTTACAAGATTTTTTACTGCCATTACTAGTAATAAAAAAATCCATATACAAACTAAATAATATCCCCATTTATGTATATAATCATTATTTTCATTTAATATTTTAAATACTAATTGGTGGCTATTATTTGTTATTACTAACAAAAACAGAATAATTGATATCCCTATTGCTATTATTCTGTTTTTATTATTATCTTTTTTTAATAAATATTCACTGCAATTATAATAGAATGTGGGTATAAATATTAATGGAAGATAATATAAATACCACATATAATGATTTATACTTCCTGTTGTATAATGTTTAAATACTTTTATTATCATCCAAAATATTAGGCATATTCCTATTGAAAAAGTATATTTTTTGAGTGTTTTGTCAAATACTCTTAATATTAATGTTGCAATCCATATTGTAAATATTACTAGGAATATTGCTGATTGTTGAGCGTGATTCATATTTTCCTCCAATTTTCTATCAAAATACATCTTTTTTGTATTTTATCATAAAAATTAGAAAAAATAAATATATTAACGATTCTAAAATTTAAATTTATTTAATTTCACAAAATAATTTATATGCATATTTAACTGCATTTACAAAAGTGTCTTCTAACATTTGATCTTCAACATCTGCAAATTTAGTAATCATATTTTCAATAATTAATTGTTCTTCTTTTGAAAAATCTTTTAAGTGTTCTTTTTGATAAGCAACTGCCTCCTTGAACTTATTTTTGTACTTTTCACTTGTTTTCATCTTTTCTTGGAAATAATCATAATATAACTTTCTTAATTCTTTTTCTTTCATCTTTTTATCCTCCCTTTGTTGTGTGATATTAACTCTATTTTACTTTATTTTCAAGTCTTTTTTACTTGTTTCAAAGTTTTTCTGAAACCCTGAAATCTTTGAGCAAGTGAAATGGTGTATTATCCCCTTCTGTCATAAAAATAATACACCAAAACGAAACCCCTCATCCTCTCGCTTCGCTTATGGTAGTCTAGTATGTAGATTTATATCTACTACTGATGCTGACATATGTCTTTGTGCATACTTGCCCACACTTTTTACATCAGTATATCCTCTTACAAGTTTTGCCTCCTGAACTCTTTTTTTATTGTGAGTATACGTCACGAAATCTCACCGACACATATATTTCTAATAAACTGTTAGAAATACTGCAAGTCATTCTAATGCGACAGCTGACCAAACTTTTCTCTTTCTTATTTTATAACGAGTTTATGGCATCTCTCGTTACGAATGAGAAAAAACACCTATAAAAAATTTATAGATGTTTTTCTAATTCTTATATATTCAATTATTCTAATTCTTCCTCTTCCGTGTTTTGTATGCATTCTTCAATTGCTTTTTTTAGTTCTTTATAGTTATGTGGTGTAATATATACCTCAATTCCATCTATGTTATCTCTAATAAAATCACTCTCGTTAATTTTCATTTTTATAATATTAGACATTACTTCTCTTTTTTCTTGATTATCTGTCTGTTCTTCTACGAATTGATTTATTAAATTTCTAATACTTACATATGGATTATTAAACAAACACTTTTCTATATAATAATCGCCAAATTCTTTTAACATTTCTATTTCTGCAAATGGATCTATAAGATAGTTATTTTCTAAAATTTTGTCCATGTCATAGTAATATGGGCAAAAATCAGTATAAAATACCATATCAAAGTTGCCCTCTTTATCTAAATTGACATCTGCAACTCTTTCATCTCTATATATTCTTTCTAATATTTCATTTTTATATCTTGCTATATTACCATAGTCATTTATATTAATTACATTACTAAACTCATAGCAATCTTTAATTCCATCTTCTACAATTTTATTTGCATAGTGTCTTATCATCTCATCTTCTGTCATCTCTATTTTAAATTTTTCCAATTAATCCTCCATAATGAATCAGAGAGAGTTCAAAAACTCTCTCTATCTACATTCCTGTTCTTGGTAGCTTTTTAACCTCAATTTCTTTCTCATAAACTTTTGTTGTGTGATCATCTTCATCCCAAACCATATATGTTTTGTTATACCCCTCTATTCTTGTTTTATTTGTAAATATATCATCATTTTGTACATTAGAATTTACTCTTACAAATATATATGGATTTATAACTGATTCAAATCCCACATCAACAGTTCCAAAGTCAGCTTTGAAGTCTGTTACATACTCATCCGCTTCTAATTCTAAATTAGAAAAATCTATATAATTATTTACTTGTGTATTTAGATTATCTTTTAATAATCTATAATCATTCTTGTTAGTTTTATAATATATAGAATAATTCAAATCTTGATTATATGTACCAGTTATTAGTTTTGTAATTCTTACATAGTCAGTTGGTAATGAATCTATCCAAGTAAACTTATCTAATGGTACATTACCTGTATTTTTAATATGGAAATCGTACTTTATTTCTTGATTTGCTGTTGTCTGTATTATACCTGTTTTTTCAATATCAACATCAGGTTTCTCTGATTCGTTTGTAATCTCTACATTTACAATTTCTTGATGCTCTTTTATTTCTGCAGTAAATGTATTTTCATTTAATAAGTACCATTCTCCTGATTCCACCTCTTTTATAAAATAACAGCCTTTATCAAGTAATCTTGTAATAGCAGTTCCATCTGCTAATGTAGTTATCTCATCAACAAGATTATTATTTAAATCATAGACTTCGAACTTAACATTCTCAATTGGACTTCCTGCCCCTTTACCATTTATAAAGTTATCATCTTCGCTGGTTTTTATAACCTTAATCTGACCTTTTATTCTTTCATTTGTTATATCTAGTCTTGAAATTATATCTGTTGAAACATCAACTTTTATAATATTTTCATTTAAGATATGCATATTATCTGTCTTGATTTCTTTTAAACGGTACTCACCAATAGGTATATGAGATGTTATAGCATATCCATTACTATCTGTTACAATAGTTTCTACAACTTCATCATTAGAATTTATAACTTGGAATTCCACTCCTTCGAGTTTAATTTCTTTATCTTCGCTATCTACTTTATATACTTCTATTTGACCTTTTAATTTTTCATTTGTTATTGTCATTTCTGTTGTTTCGTTCCATTTTATATCAGCCTCATATGTTTCTTCTAATAGTTTATATATTTTATTTGTTTTTACTTCTCTTATGGTTGCTATTCCAGTTCTGATGTCTGTAATATAAGCAATTCCGTTTTCGTCAGAAATAGCTGTATATTTATATCCATCTTGATCTATAATCTCAAACTCTACATCTGATACAGGTAGTGTATTATCATCTAAATCAACCTTATATATTTTTAAGTTGCCCTTTTTATGCTCATTTTCAAATTGTATAGTTTTTATTTTATCCTCTTCAACTGTTATAGTCTTTACTTCATCATTTAAAATATATTCCTCATTAGTTCCAAGACTTACCTCTTTTATTTTATAATTTCCAATAGGAATACGAGATGTTACAGCCTCTCCATTAGAATTTGTTTTTATTGTTTCAATAATATGATTATTTTTATCTATTATTTGAAACTCAACCCCTTCTAATTTTACTTCGTTATAGTCTGCATCGACTTTGATTATTTTTATTTGACCTTTTTTCTTTTCATTCTCCACTTTATATTCCATTGTTTCATTCCAATTTACTAGAACATTTTGATCAACTGCTAGATTATATTCTTTCTTCGTCAATGTTTCTCGTAAAGTATAGTTTCCTGTATTAATATTTTTTACTTCTGCAACACCATTTACATCAGTTACTAGATGTTTTACTATATTTCCACTAAAATCAATTAAATCAAACTCAACTGCTCCCAATGTCAAATCGTTATCATCTTTATCAACTTTAACTATTTTTAAATTTCCTTTTTTATGCATATTTTCAAGAGTAACACTAGAAGTTTTATTCCATTCTAGTTTTACTGTTACAGGCGTTGAATTTAGTACATACTCATCTTTTGTTGATATTTCTGTTAAGGTTACTGTTTGTGGGTATAAATCTTTTATTTCTATTTCACCTGAGCTGTTTGTTGTATAAGTTCCAATTACTTTTCCATTTTCCCCTTTCAATTCAAAAGTAACTCCTTTTAATGTTTCTTTTGTTTCTTGGTCAATTTTTTTAATCTTTAATACAGATGTATTTCCTTTTATTTGTAAATTAGCTCTTCCAACAAAATCTCCATAAGGATCTGCTGTAATTAAATAGTTCTGTGTTCCTGCAATTGTTGTTTGTCCATAAAAAACAGGATATGATTTACATTTTGAACTTATGTTTATAATAATATCAAAATCTTGTCCCATTGAAGATTTTGGTATCATTACTTTAAAATTATTTCCTCCATTAAATGTAGTTTTCTTGTTACCATTTAAATCTGCTATATATGCACCTGATGGCATATTTAAAGTATTAATTATTGTATATGTAGACATTGATACTCTTGAACTTACAGAATACTCTTGTGAATAATAGTTTGTTTCTTCTTTTAAACCTCCTACTTTATTTATTGTTACATTAGCATCTTGTGGTGTATAAGTACCATTTCTGCCTTCATTTACCATACGTTTTATAGCATTATGAACTTTTACTCCTCTTTCATTTCCTCCTCTATAATATGTATCAACATCATTGTTATATAAAATACTATATATTGCTTGTTTCGTTGCTAAAAATGCATCATATTTATTATCTACTCCCATTTCTTCAGGTGTCTTATACGGATAACCATTTATTGCCACTCTCCATAGTCTATAATCATCCATTAGTTTTGTTAAATCTACATTATATGCCTCTCTTTCTCCAACTCCATCTAATCCTCTGTTTACACAGTATGCAGGATATACCTTTCCATTTTCACTATAACCTGCAAACACACAAGTAACATAGCTCCATACTCCATCTGATCTTTTAAATTGTAATGTATAATCACATTCTCCATAATTTTGTATTAATATTCTTTGATTCATACTTACTGCATAAATCGTGTTTTGAAATGTTGTTATTAATACTATAATTAATAATAAACCTCCTATTATTTTTTTAGTTTTTAATTTACTCATTCTTCTCCATAAAATAATACCGACCTAATCAGTATTAAGGACAGAAAAAAGACACTTGGCAAAACCAAATGTCAAAAATATATTAGTTATTACTTTATAATATAAAGCATTCTGTCATAACTAAATTTCCATTATAATAATAATCAAGAGCATAAATTTTTATTGTTCCAAATCTTAAATTTAATTTGTCTCTCATTCTTTGTTCTGTATAAGTAAATTGATTTGTCTGTTCTGTAATAGAACTATCAACAACTACTTCAAATCCATAATTTTTCATATCTTCTGATGGATTATTTAATATATAATTTTTCATTCTATTGATCATATCATTATTTACTTTATATTCTTCTATTGGAACTGATTTACTAGGCTCTTGTATTATTTCTTCTTTTGTTTCTTCTAAATTTGTATTTTCTTCATCTTTTGTATCTTCTGGAACAACATCTTTTTTATCTTGATTCTCTATTGTTTTATTTGATGATAGCGTACTACTTGTTTTTATAGTAGAATTTTCTTGTACTTTTGTTTCTATATTTTGTTT
>JBJFFC010000048.1:7258-18441 GCA_051891395.1 Clostridia bacterium
TACTACTTGTTTTTATAGTAGAATTTTCTTGTACTTTTGTTTCTATATTTTGTTTAGTAATATCTTTTATACTCTGTTCTGTCTTCTGTTCTGTTATTTTTTCTTTTGTATCTTCTTTTATATTTGCTACAGTAGTTACATTGTTGTCAATTACATTTGATTCAAATGTAATCTCTTCTCCTATAATCTCCTTTTTTTGTTCATTTTCAATTTGATTTGTACTAGCATTTTTATATCTTGTTATTACTGTTATTGTCGCTACAACTACAATAAATAAAATTATTAAAATATATATTTTGCCAATGATATCTGTGTTCCAAAATCTCTTCCATAACCACATACAAATCATCTCCTTTTTTCTTCTATTGTAACTCTGAATTCATTGTATTGCAAGTCTTTTCTGTTGCTTGAACACATAATCTTTGATTTCTTTTGTTTGCTATGCAAGTAATTAAACTTAACTTGTTTTCCTCTGTACTTTCTAATAAAGTCCAATCAGTTTCATATATCACCTGAATATTATCTACTACATAAGTTCTATCAAAGAATTTAGTTTCATATTTTATGATATCTCCTTCTTCTAACTCATTTATTCTTGCAAAATAGCTATTCTCACAGCCTCTATTGTGTCCTGCAAGTCCTATATTTCCATCGTAAGTTGCAGTTTCTTCAATATGACCTATGTAATTTAAAAGTGTTTCACTAGAAGTGCCCTCTTTTACTGTAGCATTTAGTCCTATTTTATCAATAGTAATTATTCCAAGTACAGAATCATCCCAAATGTCCTCTGCTTTATCATAAGTTACATTCTCAAATTCATTATCTGTTTGTATGTCTTCGACATTTACTAATTCTTTATTGTTATTATTAATCAGAAATATTGAAGTTCCTGCGAGTAATAAAATTATTATGATCACACATATTATTTTTACTTTTTTCAAATTGCACCTCCTAGACCATTATTTCAAATTCTTTGTTTAATATTTGATAGTTTTGTACTTTATCAAAATATTTAATTTTGACATTCTTATTTCTTATCATTCTATATAGTGATTTTGAAAGCACAATTTTATATGCTCTTGTTTGGAAATTAGTAGGTGTTAAATCTATAAGTAATTTATTTTTATTTAAATGTAATCTTTTAACTAGCTTATATTCTCCATCTTGTAAGTTATATACTTTTATATTTTTTAATCCAAACAAAATGATTCCACTAAAAAATATTATTCCTGTTGTTCCTACTATTGCAGGTACTATATAGCCATACTCTTTTACTTCTTCATATTGAGCAGTAAATGTTGTAGTATCTAAAACTTCTTTTGAAATAGTTCCTGTATATTTTATAGTTGCTAAATAACTTGTTATAATGGTTTTTGTTTTTACTCCTTCGTAATACATTGTTCCATTATATTTTACAGGTACTTCATTATTTGAAACCATCTCTGTTTCTGCAATATTCCATACAGGATTTACAAGATAGTATGTAGTCCCATTTGCTTTTATTTCCTTTGGTATGTCATTTAGTTCATTGCTTGGAACATTGTCGTAAGACTTTTGCAAATATACTTTGTATTCTTCTTGATAGCTGTCTTTAATTTCTACTTTTAATGTACTGTTATCTCTTGTAATCGCTCCTGTGTAGCCATCATCTTCAATGTCTTTTGTTTCATTAAATAGGCTAATTACTTTTTCTAAATCATTCGTATTAGTTACTCTTTCCTCAATTATCTCTTTTTCTTTTGTTAATGTTTTAAAATTATCTATTCTATCAACATTTTTTAGTTCATAGCATACTTTATCTTCAACAATAGTTTTGTCAATATTATTATAGAATTCATCAGCGACTTTATAGTCTACTGTATTTGTTCGTTCTAATGTTTTCAAATCACTACTACTTGCAAAGCAAACACTTAAGCATCCTAGCAATATAATTAATATACTTGTTATTCCTAATATTTTTTTACTCAAATTCTTCTTCCTCCTCTTCTTTTAATTCCTCATTTAAACTTCTATTTAGTTCTTTTATAAATTCAAAATTCTTCATCAATTCAGGCAACTTTGTTCTATTTCTAAATTCTATGTCTCCTGCCTCTTCTCCCAATCTACAAAAAACATATCCATCTTTTAATTTGTTTAAACGCTTTTCTAGCAATTGAACTTCTTCATATTCTTTGTAGTATTTAATATATCCAAAATGTGCAAATACACATTCTATATCGTTTTCTTTATAATTATCTACCTCTAGCTCTTCTAGCAAAACATTATCAGGTATTTTCTTTTGTTCAGTCTCTATTTTCTTAAAATCTTGTTTAGTTACTGCAATCATTACATTACTATAATATCCCATAAACTAACCCTTTCTATTTCAAACCAAATATTTGAAATACTAACTCTCGTAGTTCTTGATTTAGTAGAATTGTTAATCCAATTGAAGTTAAAACAAAAACTAATACATAGCAAATAAATTTTACTAGCCTAGTTATAGCTTCTAAAAGTAATGAAAAAAGATATACCGAATGACTTGGCATATCTGTTTTTGATTCTTCTTTTACTTTCTTATTTTCCTTTGTTTTACTAGTCTTTGTCCTAACTTTATCAAGTATTTTCTGTACTTTACTTTCTTTTTGAATTACTTCTTCTCGTTTTTTAAATTTCTTTGATTCATTCTTTTGTATTCCATTTTCACCTAATGCTATATTTAGTTTTTCTTCTATTTTTTGGACTTCAAATTCATTTATAATATTATAAAAGCCTAAATCATATAAATTAGTAAGTACAATATTTTGTTCATTATAATTTGATGCTAATATTATAATTCTAGTTTTTGTGTAGAGCCTAGAAAAATTATATATATTTTCTATAATCTCTGTCTCTGAATTCGTAAGTGCATTCAAATCAATAACTAAATATTTTATTAGATTAAAATTAATTTTTGTTTCTTTTACATATTGTGATATATCTGTCATTTCCTCTTGTGTATTTAAAATCAATATGCTTTTTCTTTTGCATACTTTTTGTATCAACTGGGCTGTATCTATATTTGCAATATAACTAAGCATTTGGCTATCCCTCCTTAATCCAACCACTTCTCTTCAAATGGCACATTATAAGTTATATTGTTTACTTCTAATTGCTGAATTTCTTGATTAGTTACTATATTTTCCTGTTTTTTATCTTCCTTTCCTATTTTCCAAAATACATTATTTAAAATACTTATAGTAATTAATATAACAACAATTATTGAATAAAATATTACTTCTTTTTTTAGTGATTTATCCAATTTTTACACCTCCTAAACCTCTGTAAACAAATATGGTGCAGGATCAATTGTACTTTTATCTTCAAGCCTTATCTCAAAATGCAAATGATCGCCTGTAGAATTTCCTGTTGTTCCCTGAACTCCAATAACTTGTCCTTCAACAACTGTCTGCCCTTTTGAAACACATATTGAGTTATCTCTCATATGAGCATAAAAAGTATAAAAGATTTTTCCATCTTCTCCTGTATGTTTTATCTCTACACAATTACCATATCCATTTTGCCATCCTGCGTGTGTTATCTCTCCATTTTTTACTGATAATACTTTACTGCCTGTATTTCCAACTAAATCAATCCCTGTGTGAAAACTCTGCTTTCCGACTAATAGGATGGATTCTCGAGCCATACTTGCTAGTTACTACATTAAAATTCTCAACAGGCATAAGAAATTGCCCTTTATAAACTTTCTCTCCTACCTCTGCCTGATACTTATTACTTGATGAACTAGATGAATGAAATGTTGTAGCATAATAACCTGCACATATCAAGACAATAAAAAGTACAACTCCTACTATAATTTTAAATTTTAATGTGATGAGTTTCATAGCACATCACCACTAAAATGTTCATCTATTATCTGTAATTCCTGTAGTGGTATTTTTAATGTTGCAAATATCTTCCTCGTTCCTGCAGTAAGTAAACATTCCCCTTTTTTAGCATTATATATAAGGTTTTCTTCCTTTTTAGTTAAACCGAATGTTTTTACAACATCTCTTAAATCTTGACCATCCATTTTAAAGAACATCTTATATGTTGAATTTGCAAGTAAGCTTTGTCCATATAATCGAATCTTCTCATTTAACCAGTCCTCTAATGATTGCGAAATAACGATAATACTTGAATTATACTTTCTTGCACGTTTGCTGATGTTTCGTAGGTATTCTAATGTCTGTGGAATATTTGGATCAATAAGTATATGACACTCATCAGCGATCAAAATATCTCTTTCATCCTTATTTTTACTTAAAATTTCCCAGCTATAGCTCATAATGTTATAATATTGTGCTCTTTTGTATTGTACTTGAAACTCTTGCATATTTTTTGTGTTAAATACTGTAAGTCTAGTATCTATTGTTATATCTGTATAGCCGTTCCAAATAGTAGATGCTTGACCAATTGAAATTGGTCTTAATAATGATAAAAGTTTTACATATTCGTCTTTATATTCCTTATCGTTCTTTTCTTCTAACAAATAATATAAATCTTCTAATCTTGGAAAATCCGTATTCTCTAGTTCTAAAAGATTAGTGTCTTGTGTGATTCCAAACTTAGTATATAGTTCTTCTAATACTATGTCTAACATTGAAAATTCTATATCAGTTAGACTTGGAAATAATATCTCAAAAAAAGTATGTAAGAATTGAAAATGAATAGCCATAGCATTCATATCTTCCTCATCATCTTTACTAGCTCTTATTTGCAATGGATTTAATATATGTCCTGTATTGCTACCTCCACAATTTACAATCTTTCCTTTTAAATTTTTAGCAAGATAAGTGTATTCGTCCTCACTATCAATGATTAAAATTTTAGAGCTAGGCAATTCATTATAAATTAAATGTTTTACTGACAAGCTCTTTCCTGCTCCTGAACTGCCAACAACAAGCATATTGCTGTTAGTTCTGTCAGCATCCTTATGCCAAATATTAAATATAATTATTCCACCATTTTGATTTATTCCAAAGTAGAATCCCTTTTCATCTATAAAAGTATTTGTATTAAATAAAAAACCTCCAGTAAAACTAGAAGTTAATATATTCCTTTTAAAGTATTCTGTTAAGTCTGCTTGAATCGTAAAAAATGGTGCAACTGCTTTAAATCCACTTGTTAATAAATAATTAGTAATTGGTCTTATTTTTAATTTTAATTTTTGTACTTCTCTTTCTACTTCACTACATTTAGAAAGTAAGTCTTTTTCTTCTTGTGCTGAAACACATATATAAATTGTTAAATATGATACAACCTCATTATTATTTATCATTCTGCTAATGATATCAGATGCCTCTTTTACTTCCGCTTCTCTCATCTGTTTTACAGATTCGTTTTTTGCAATTTTTGAAAGTGAGCTAGCATCTCTTACTCTAGCATCTAAATTTTCAATTAGCTCTGTATTATCTGTTGGCTCAATATTTATGGAGAATATTGCTCCTGTGTTTTCTGTAAGTTTAGCCATCCATCCCATATCAATATTAGATGGATAATGAACTATTGTATAAATTTTTGAAAATCTATCACCTAAATATAATTTGTTTCTATCAAATTTTAATCCTCCGTATTGGTGTTATTAAATCAATCAGCTCATAATTATTTTGTACCTTTCTCTTCAATCATTTTTTCCTTTAAAAGAGCTTCCTCAACTCTTTGTTTTGAAATTTCATAATACTTTTTATCTATTTCAAAACCTATGAAATTTCTATTTGTTTCTATTGCTCCAACTAGTGTCGTACCACTTCCACAATAGCAATCTAACACCAAATCTCCCTCTTTACTTGAATTTATTATTAGATTTTTTATAAATGGCAATGGTTTTATAGTTGGATGTTTATACCTTTTTTTATCCAATTGATTCGTTCCTGAAATATAGTATTTTCTTTTAGTATAATAATTGCCATACAACCTTACACCTTTTTCTCTAGCAAATATTACATATTCAGTATCAGGTAAATAGTTATTATTTATTAATGGACTTGGATTTTGTTTGTGCCAAGTTAGAATCTCATAATTGCAATCTTTATTTGCAAAATATTCTATTAAATCTTTTACTTGCCTCTTACTACAAAAAATATATATGTTTATTTTTTTCATTTTTTGTACTAATAAATCTAGCACTTTTAAATCAAATCCATCCTTTAACCCTATTAAATCATTTGCATAATTATTAATTGATGATGTCTTTTTTACTTTTGTTAGATTAAGTAAATATGGTGGATCAATGACTACTAAATCAATACTATTGTCATCTAATAGTTTAATTCCTTCCATACAATCCATATTATATACTTCATTTGTTTTTAACATTAAACTCCTTTCCTTTTAATTTTGACAATATTATCAGCATAATCTGTCCCCTCTGTTCTTGCAAATTCTGGTATTGTGAAACTTTTTATTAAAAGAATAATATCTCTTTCTTCTAACAATTCGCTTTTAAGTTCACAATTTTTTAATCGTTGTATCCAAGTATTTGCTCTTTTATTTAATTCATTTTCTATATTATCTTTAAAATTATCATATATCATAATATAGAATTCATTTTCTATTATATTTTTATTTTCTACAATCTCTGTTGTAGCAACTATCCTATTATTTATTATTTTAATACATACTTCATCATCAAGTGTTTTCTTTAATTCTTCTTGTTCTCGTATATGCTCTGAAATATCAACTGCTCTTGGAATTACTATTATTTTATATGGATACTGTTCATTACTAAATTCAATACTATTAGCATCCATTTTTACTTCTAATTCATCATCAGAGAGCAATTCAATATTTATTGGAAATACTTTAATAAAAAGAATTACCTGTCCATCTAATGTGTATAAGTAATTGTCTTTTATATCTTTTATATTTAAAAAATCATTTAGACTTTGTGTTTTTTCCTTTGAAAATATTTTAATGTTTATTACTCCTTTCATATTTATACAACTTTTGCATAAATTCGAACTTTGCATAGTTCTTAATTACATCAACCATAGAAAAGTTATTATTCCCTTTGATTAATGATACTACTGAAACAACTATTGCCCCTATTACAATTAATGTTGAGATTATGGTTTGCCCTGTGATTTTATAAAGTATATAAGCAATAATTCCTGCAATAGCTCCAACAATTAATGTTTTTATTAGTTCTTCCATACCAAATCCAATAAAGAATTCAGTTTTAAGTCTTATTTGTCTAGGTATTTTGACTTGCTTTTTATTATCTGCCACCACCGACCACTACCTCCTCCGAAAGAGCCTCCGCCTCCTCCTTCATACATTACTCCACCATTTCCCTGACTTGCTTTTAATGCTTGATATTGTGGATATGTAGTATCTCTTGAAAATATCATTCCATCTTGATCTCTATAATATATAATATCTGCAAAGTAACCTTTAAATGTTCCCTGACATTCTGAAAATAATCTTAAAAAGCTAACATTCTCAACTACTTTTCCTGTATCATAAAAGCCTATTGTTGATACATTATCTAATGTGTCGCCATCTGTTAATGCTCCAAGTTTCTTTCCTGTATCAGTTACAACATACCATTTTCCATCAATATTTATAGTTTCTCTACCCTGACAATCTTTATCTTTTAACTCTGCAATTGTTGTTTGTGATTGTTTATTATCTATAATTGATACTTGGTCTCCATAGTAATATTTTGGAATTTCTACAAGTGATACAGAAACTGTAATTAAAATTGTTGCCATAAGCAAATGCTTTGTTAGCTTTAAATATTTTGACTTATACTCTGGATCTGTTGCAGTTTTTATCATAAGCATTATAAATGCTACTCCTGCTAATGATATTCCTATAATTTTTAATATGTTTATAATTTCTTTTAATGTTTCCATATTTTAATGCCTTCCTCTAGGCATCAATGCTCTCATTGACCTAGCTGTATTTCCTATTGCATTTATTGGATTTGCTGATGGTTTAATCATATATTTACTCATAATCATTGGTGTATTTACAGCCACAACTGCAATGGCAATACCATATACTAATTTATTCATTATTAGTGTAACAATAGATAAATTTAATAATGATAACTGAATTACTAATGTAAAAGCTGTCATTAAAAAACTTCTTATATAATCAGGAAATACACCTCCATCTGAATTTAAAAGACCTATACTTGCAATTGGTATGGCAATTCTCATAACAAGAAGTTCTATACCTTTCATTATAAATTGGCATATTAATAAAAGCCAACAAATAAGAAGTACTAAACAAGCAACTGCTGTAAATATACCTCCCTGTATATTATTTGAAAGAGCCTCTGCCAAATTTGTTCCCTGTACACTCATTATTCCAAGTATTGCATTCAGAAATTCTTCAACAATACCAACTCCTATTGAATATATTTCTTTAAAACATATCATTACAATAACAGCTTTTAGCATCCCTATTACTAGTTGTATAGGATTTTGTTCACTATCTCCATCTCTCATTAATAAGTATGTTTTAACTGCTTTTACAATAAATACAATGATTAGTAAATATGTTGCATAGTTAAATACAATTTGATAAATGGCATTAAAATCAATTTTATGAACTGGAAGAATCGCTCCTTCTGGTATATACATCAGTTCTCTTTCTATATAGAAAACTAAATTTAGCATACTATTAAATACTGAATTTAATGTTGATTCCGAGCCACTTATAAAGTTTTGTATTAGTTCTACAAGCATATCCGTCATATGCTTCACCTAATTTCTTATGTATAAAGCCTAACTCTATACTTTTTTACTTGTAGAAACTTAATATTGTATTTATTACTGCAAGACCACAAGTGATTAACACCATTGCAATTAATGTGGTTTTAATATTTTGAATATTTCTTCTTCTTTCCCCCTCATCATTAGTTTTTAGGCAATATACATAGTATATAAAATAACCACCACATATTGTTATTCCAATACCTGTAAGCCAACTGATTATTGCATTTACTAGATTCTCTGTTCCTTTAACTAATATGCTATCTTCAATTGATGATGCAAATACACTTTTTCCAATAAGTGCAACAAATAAAAGTATTACTACTAGCAATACTTTTCCAATTATTTTAAGTATTCTTTTCATTAATCTCCTTTACTTTTTGCTTGAACTTATCCTGAATAAGCTCAACTTTTGCATTTTCTTCTTCTGTATATTGTTTGTTCCAAATATCCCAAATTTTTATTGGCTTTATTGGTTTTTCTTTTCTCTCTTGTTCTCTTTTAATTCTTAACTTTTGATTTTCTTCTCTAGTTCCCATACCATTTAATTTATTAAAATACATTTTTGAAATATCAGGTATTGTTGTAATGGCAGGTTGTTCTCCTGCTATTATAACTATTGCATATGGACTCTCAAATTTTAGTACTTCATCTGCTGTAAGTACCTTTCTTGATATTAGACTCATACTACTGCTTGATTTATCATATTTAATATTAGAATTACTGCTCTCGCCATAACTCTGTGCTGTATAAGTTCCAAGCATTTCTGAAATTTTATTTGCACTATCAACATTACCTGATTTTAAGTATAGAATTGCACAGTTATCAACAATATTCTGTGCTCCTTCTTTTCCATATTTTTCTTCTAATTGAGAAAGTAGTGTTTGGGTGCAAATCATAAACCTAATATTTCTTCCGTCTAGAAACAGTTAACATACTTTGGAATGTTTCTATTTTTGTAAAATTTGCAAACTCATCAAGTATAAAGTTCATTCTTATTTTTAATTCTCCACCTTCTTTGCGACTTATAGCCACCAAGCTCGTGTAAATTTGTTGTACTAACAAGCTACCGAAGTTTATGGTATGTTTCTCGATCATCAGGTAGTAGAATATAAATTGCCGTTTTTTTCTTTGCAAAGTCTCTTAAATCAAAGTCTGATGACTGAATATTATTTGCCACATATTCATCAATGAACATTTGCAATGTTGAAAGTGCTGCAGCCACAAAACTACCTCTAGTTTTTGATGGAGCTGTACCAGCTACTGCAAAGAATTTTTTTATAGGATCGTTTGCATCTTTTTTTGCCATATATTCATCAATAGGCATCTTGCCCATTTTATCAGGTTTAAACATTTCTGCTACAAAGTAATATGCATTTGTTAATGTTTGATATTCTCTCTTGCCTTTATTTTCTAATACAACAGCCATAATTGCTGTTTTTATTACACTCATCTCTCCATTTTTCCATATAGGCTCTGTTTTATCATTCTTCTCAACTAAAATATTAACCATATCACTTACTAAACTTTCTGCTAGTGGTACATTTCCATCTTCTACTGCATTGATTATAATATCTAAATAATTGTATTTATTACTTTTTAAAAAGTTAATATAATCAATAGCAATTACATCATATCCAAGCTCTTTTAATTTCTCTGCAGTATATAAATATAGTTCACCTTTAACATCAGAAATAAACATATTCTCACCGAGCTAGTCCAAGATTAGTAATTGTTGGAATTATTACTGACCTACTCTTTCCACTTCCTGTGCTCCCAACTAAAAGTGTATGTATATTTTTATCAATAAAATATACTTTATCAGTATTTCCATCTCTTTCAAAATGCGTTACTATTCCACCTGAATCGAACGATACATCATTATATGGCTTTGTTCTATCAACGATATTACATTTAAATACTTTTCCAAAGTCTTTTTTATTTAGCCACCAACCTGTCCCATATTGTCCCTGCCCAACTGGCTTTGGAACTTTTATCTTTGGTGTTAATTCTATTTGTTCACTATGATAGATGTTTTTTCTTTTATTTGAAAAAAACAATAAAAAAGATGCTACAATCAATTCAAGTATAACGAACATTACTAGCACTTTTGGATTTGTTGTTATTGTATTTATTATTGATTGGGCATTTATCTGTAGTAAACTATTAAAATCATTGCTTAATATAAAATGCAGACTTACTGAAAAATATGCAGTAACTCCTACACTAAATATTAAAGCTATTATTAATAAGATTAATCTATTTATTTTATTCTCCTATCTTTTCAATTCAATAATTGAAATCCCCCTTTCATATTAAAATTTTTCTTTTATTCGAATTCTTCTTCATCTTCAAAGATGTATTCTGCATAATATACTAGTTTATCCATTGTTTCTTCTAATCTATTATACTTATGTATCATTTCAATTTGTTTTTCAT
>JBJFFC010000048.1:18541-23624 GCA_051891395.1 Clostridia bacterium
TCCATTGTTTCTTCTAATCTATTATACTTATGTATCATTTCAATTTGTTTTTCATTATATGGAAATTCTTCTTTTTCATCATCTAACTTACCATTTTCTCTCCATATATTTCTTAATTGTATTCCACCTAGAATAGTACCTGCAACCATTATACTTTTAAATCTATCTTTTGGATCATCATTCTTAAAATGTTCTGCTAGTTTTTCATCAGCACCTGTGTCCTGCTCAAACTCGTATCTTAATTTATTCATTTGTTTATCTATTGTATCGTAAGCTTCTTCTAATTTTTGTCTAGTGTCAAGCTCTTGTCTCTCTATTTGAACTTCAACTTCTCTTTGCCTTACAGTTGTTGATTCTATCTCATCTTTTACTATTTCATAAGCTCTATTTTGGGTATCTTTTATATTTTTATAATAATCATATTGCATATATACAAATTCTAAATCCATAAACAATTTATTAAATAAATTTCCTTTTTCTTTCTCATCATAACAAAATACTGTTAATCCCTTTGCGTCAGGCAATAAATTTGCAAGTTTTTCTGCCTCTTCTGTAGAATAACCTTTTATTAAAAACTGACTTACGGGAAATATATTCTGTTTTATAAATAGTGATTTATTTCTATATAATTTATTATATAAATATTTTAAATTGTTATATGATAATTTATCTTCTTCTACCATTTCTCTTAAATAGCTGTTTAAGTCTTTAAAATAATTGTTATCATGCATTAAATTCAGTAGTAATTTTGTTTTTACATCCATTTAGCCTCCTATATTTCATCCTCCCAATCAAAAGATGATGCATTTCTTTTTGAAATAGCCAATTCTTTTTTTGCCTGTTTTGACAACTGTTTTTTATATCTCATTTCAAAATTTCTATTTAATTTTTTTTGATTTTGTTCTTGATAATATAATGCTGTTAGAATTCTATCCAATAAGTCTCTACTCTCATTATTATACTTAATATAAGTATATGTATTATTTGCTTTTAGCCATTTTCTTTCTATATCTAATATTTGATTACCTATTAGTTTTATTATTTCCTCCTGTGCTTCTTCTTTTGCTTTAGCTTTTGCCTGTTCTAATTTTTCTTTATCAGAGTATTGAAATTCTAATAATTTTTGTTTTGCTTTTATGTACTTTTCAATTTCAATCTGGCATTGCACAGATGAGTCAATAACAATATTAGATATATAATCAACTTTTTTTATTATATCAGGATACTTTTTTAAATATTGATATTTTATACTTCCTGTTGTCTGTTTCAAATCTTTTTTTAGGTCAATAAGTAAGTCAACAATATTCTTAACATCTGAATCCTTTAATAATGCTCTTATTCTTCTTGCTTGGTTAAAATCTTTTTCATATTTCATTAATTCATTTAATAATTTTTCATCTGATGTTACTTTTTTTAATTCACTTAATATATAATTCTCTGATGTGATATTTTTTTTTGCCAAGTCTTTCTCTTGATATATTGGAAGTAAATCTTCTCTAAATACATCATTTGTAAATTCATTTCTTAATTTATTGATTTCTTTATACTTTACAAAGTAATTTATTCTTGGCTCTTTACTCCACACAAAGAATTGAAAATGTGGATGACCATCTTCAATATGTACTGCACCTAAATATTGTATATCTTCTAATTTTATATTCATTTTTTTTGCAATACTTGGCAATCTATTTTCTAAAAGACTTCTCCATTTATCCTGATCATAATATCCTAATCGCTCTGCATCATATTCTCTTAAAGAAATATATCCTCTATATATTGGAACTTTATTTTTTGCTAATCTATCTATATGATTAATAATAGGCTCTATATTATCATCATTTTGAATGTTTGGAAACTCTTTTACTACTCCAAATAATCCGTGTGATGTATTAGGATTTTTTAAAACATATTTGCTGTTTGCAATATAATCTGTATAACCTTTATGTATGAAATATGTTGTTCTTTTATTAGGATTATATGCTTTAAATATAAATATGAGATTACTCATTTCTATAAATTCCACCTATATTATAAAAGTCCAACAACTCTTCTTTTGATATATCTTCAACCTTCCTATTAACAAAATAATTTGCTTTTTCTCTGGCACTTTTTAATATTTCTACATACTCTTTGTGAAGTTCATCTCCCATTATTCTTTTCATAACTTCGCCCATAACATATGTATTTAATGCACTTATGCGAACATTATTAGCATATAATTTTCTCTGTGATTTTATAAATCCATCTAGTTTATAATCAATACATTTACTTATTTCTTGAAGAATAACTTCCAAATTATCTCTATACATTTGCAAATTCAATTCCTTATCTATACCTGCTCTTATAAGGTCTGATGCTGTATTATATGAAGTTTTTTCAACTACTTTTTGAATCATTTCTTTCTTGCTTTTTGGAACTTTTACAAACATTCTAACAAGCTCTTCTTTGTCTTTCTTACTCAATTTTTTCCCTCCTGTTCTTCTCTATAATTCAGTTCAAAATTGCCTTACAGCAATTTTGCAGGAACAGGGAGTCGCTCCGACTCCCACAAACAGCCTAAAAGCGTGGCTTTTAGCGAGATACTCATTTTTTTAAGGGGTGACTTTTAGTCTCCCCTTAAATTTGGTATATTTATTCGAATTCTTCCTCTTCTTCCAGTTCCATTTTATTTGCAATACCAATATATTCTTCTGCAATATTTTTAAATCTAGTATATTGATAATCACCTTCCATCTCATTATCTATATAGTTCATTATCTCTTTTATTTGACTAGGTTTTAATGGTGTTTTATCAACTTTTTCTAACTCTTTTCGTTGTTCTTCTGTTCCCATATATAATCTCAAAGGAGAGTCGCTCAAATACTTTTTTTCAATTAAAAAATTTGCTAATGATTCTCTATATTCTGTATCTAGATTTTCATCATAAAGACTCTCTCTTATATCAGCTATTGTTATTATTCTTTTTCTCATTATTTTTCACCTCCTACTCAAACTCTTCATCTTCTTCAAGTCCTGCCTCATCAGTTATCTCAACATACTCTCCTATAATGCAGAGAGCTTCATCATAACTATGAGAATTAAAAACTCTATTAGACATTTCTTTTGATTCTTCTTGCATTCCATTTCTTTTTAATGTTCTCGATGCGATTCCAACTAAATTAAATATATTTCCATCTTGTCCTATCAAAGCACATCTTGGTTTTGCTTTCTCTTCCTTTATTTCTTTCATCTATTCGAATTCCTCCTCTTCTTGATAGTTCCTAAACACCTCATCTTTTTCAAAAATAAGTCCCTGTTCTGTAAATTTAGCATTGTCACTCTGTATGCACTCCTTACCAAGCCTACCTAAATCAATATAATCCATAATATCATCAACACTTAGCTCTCTTGCTCTTATTAGTTCCTCTGCATAGTCTTCTGGTGTATTAATATTATTAAAGAATACAAAATTACTTAAATTATTTCCAAATTTTACTGCATCTTTCATATTTGATATTTCTTCTCTTTTAAATTCAAGAATAGCCAATAATTTGTCTCTTTTTTCTTCACTTAAAAGTGCTAAAATTGCATACATACTTTTAATATCTTGATATGGTGTTGTCCATCCTGAATCACTTGCTCTATCAATAATATTTGAAAGTTCTGTACTTATTGCACTTGAAAAATGTGGATCATTTGTATCAATAACTTCACAATCTAAAATATGAGAATCTTGTATTGACAAATTATCATAGTCTAATCCTAAATACTCAAAGTCTCTTTTTAATTCTTCATCAGATTTTGGAAGTCTTATTATGATTTCTCTATAATTTTGATTTTCTTCGTATTCTCTTTTATTTACTACATTTAATTTTACTTCTAACAATTTTTATCCTTTCTAAAACTCTCTCCTACAAGAATTTATTTTTACTCTAGTTCTTCCTCTTCGTTTTGCTCTATCTCTAAACATTCTTTTTTCATTAAATAACCCATATTAGTAAATGTTCCACTATATGTACAACCATTTTTTATATAATCTTTTGCTAACTTTTCATAGTCAATATAATCAGCGAGTATACTAACATCATCAAAATGTGCTGTTTCATTTACTAAAAACATTCCCATATCTTTTGAATTATTAACATCAGGTAGTAAATTATAATTTTTGATTTCATCCGTTAATTTTATTATGTCTTTAAATGAGTCTATATTTATTTCCTTACATTCTAGAAGTGCAATAAATTTTTCAATCTGGATATTATCTAATCTTTGCATTTTTTCACATAATGCTTGTACATCTGACAATAATATTTCTCTTTCCTCAAACTCCAACCTGCTGATTATTCTTTCCATTGCTAATGTCAAATATGTTTCAGCTCTAGGATACAAATTCAATACTGAACATTCCAATACCTTTATCTGTTCATTCTTTAAGTCTAATATATCGATTTTTTCTTGTAGTCTTTTTTCTGATATTGGAAATAATAATTCCACTCTTTTATAGTGATTATCTTTTTCATACCTTTGTTTATTAGTTATTAATAATCTCATTTTATGTTCATCTTTTACCTTATCATCTATCAAGTCATTAGCAATCATATATCTAATATATAGTAAAGCTCCATTCGAACAAAATTCGTATTGAATATTATTTGCTGATAAATATTGTTCTCCTAATTTTTCAATATCAATAAATTGACACAAATATTCTGGAATATCAAAATCAGGTACATTCTCTAAAACAAATTTGCCTAACTCTAGATTATTATGAATCTCTATAAATTGGTAATCCTCTATATTTGAAAGTAATTCTATTATTTCATCAATACTATTTATCTTATAATCATTTATCTCTAAATAAGCATCAATTATTTTATAATCATTATTTCTAATATTATTTAATAACTTTTCTATACTATCAATTGTTTCTGATTCTATTGATTTATTACTACTTGCCAAATAATCATTTATACATTTATTTAATAGTTTATATTCTTTTCCATCTTTTTCAAACTTTACATTTACTTTTGAATTTTCCACTTTTATATCTCCTCCTTTTTAAATTCTCTCGCACGAGAATCGATTTTGTGGCTTTTTTATTTCA
>JBJFFC010000049.1:0-5088 GCA_051891395.1 Clostridia bacterium
TTCAATTAGTTGGATTTGGATCTTTTGAAGTAAGAAAAAGAGCAGCTAGAAAAGGAAGAAACCCACAAACTAAAGAAGAAATCAAAATACCTGCATCAAAAGCTCCAGTTTTCAAAGCTGGTAAAGCATTAAAAGATTTAGTAAACAAAAAATAAGAGTTTTGTATAGATATATAAATATATGAATTCATAGAAAGAAGCTAGAAACAGCTTCTTTTTTTAAAATGAGACAAAAGGGACAGGTCTTAAATGTATCATAATTTTGTTGTTTTTTTGTCGATTTACTTTTTTCGACATTTATTTACCTATTTTATGATACATTTAAGACCTGTCCCTTTTGTCTCATTATTTTATATCAACCTTAATATGAACGTCTCTTAATTGTTCATATTTAACATTACCAGGGGCTCCCATCATTAAATCTTGTGCTTTACTGTTCAAAGGAAATGCGATAACGTCTCTTATCGTATCTGAATCTGTTAAAAGCATTAACATTCTATCAATACCAGGAGCAATACCTGCATGTGGTGGAGCACCAAATTGGAATGCTGTATATAAAGCTCCAAATTTAGATTTCACTTCTTCTTCCGTATAACCTGCCATCTCAAATGCTTTAAGCATAATCTCAATATTGTGATTACGAACAGCTCCAGAAGAAAGTTCTATTCCATTACAAACAAGGTCATATTGATAAGCAAGAATATCTAATGGATTTTGGTTATTTAAAGCTTCTAATCCTCCTTGAGGCATTGAAAATGGATTATGGCTAAATTGTAATTTATCATGTTCATCTAGTTCAAACATTGGAAAATCAACAATCCAACAGAATTTGAATATATTTTTATCAATTAAATTTAATCTGTTTGCAAGTTCTGTCCTAATTTGTCCTGCAAGTTCTGTTGCTCTTTTTTCACTATCTGCAATAAAGAAAATAGTGTCTTCTTTTTCTAAATCAGCTAATTCTAATAATTCTTTTTTCAAGTCATCTGGAATGAATTTATCAATAGGGCCTTTATAACTTAAATCTTCTTGAACTTCTAAATATCCAAGCCCACCCATACCAATCGATGTTGCAAATTTTAACATCTTTTCGTGAAATCCTTTTGATAAATGACCTTTTACTTTGATAGCTCTTACGGTTCTATTGATAAAAGGCTTAAAAGTACATTTATTAAAGAATTCAGACAAATCTATAATGTATAAAGGATTTCTTAAATCTGGTTTGTCACTACCATATTTAACCATAGCTTCTTTGAAAGAAATTCTAGGGAAAGGAGTGTCAATAATTTCCTTATCAGAAAATTCTTTAAATGCATTATAAATAACTGGCTCAATTGCATTAAACACATCTTCCTGAGTTGCATATGACATTTCCATATCTAATTGATAGAATTCACCAGGAGCCCTATCAGCTCTTGCATCTTCATCTCTAAAGCATGGGGCAATTTGGAAGTATTTATCAATTCCTGAAACCATCAATAATTGTTTGAATTGTTGAGGTGCTTGTGGAAGTGCATAAAATTTTCCAGCATGTAATCGACTAGGAACTAAGTAATCTCTTGCACCTTCTGGTGATGAGCTAGTTAGTATAGGAGTTTGAACTTCTAGAAAACCTTGCTCAATCATTTGGCTTCTTAAAAATTGAAGAACTTTGGCTCTCAATATTATATTATTCTTCAATTTATCGTTTCTTAAATCAAGAAAACGATATTGAAGTCTTAAGTCTTCTCTAATATCTTGGTCACTATTTACTTCAAAAGGTAAATTTTTAGTTCTTTTACCTAAAATCTTAATTTCCTCGATACGAATTTCTACTAAACCTGTTTTTAACTTTTGGTTAATCGTTTCTTCATCTCTCTTTTTTACTTCTCCGAAAACGGTAACAGAAGATTCAATCGGAATATGTGATGCAAAGTCAACATCTTCTGGTTTACCAGAAGTAACTACTTGTGTAATACCATACATATCACGGATATCTAAAAATACAAGACCACCAAGGTCACGAATGGTTTCTACAAAACCAGCAATTCTAACTTTTTTTCCTACATCTTTTAAACTAATTTCATTACAAGTATGAGTTTTATACTCGTTCATTTTAAAACCTCCTATGTCCAATTGGGGACGCTATTATTTTTCAAAGAAAGCACAAAAAACGTCCTATGCATTTTATCATGCAGGGACGAAATAAACTTTTCCGCGGTGCCACCCAGCTTGAAAATCAAATGATTTTCCACTTTATTTAAATTGCTCCAATATGTTTCACTTTTTAGGTTGACCTTAAAGGGTTTACAGCCTAAGACCCTTATTCTCTAAAAGTAACTTCTAAAAGCTTTGTACTGTACAAATGCAATATATTTATTTTAAACTTAACTACTATTTTACATAGTTTTTCCAGATTTGTCAAGAGTTATGCATGAAATTGGTTAATTAGGGACGGGTACATAATAACCATAGACAATAAATAAAAAAAATAGTATAATTAACAAGAAAGAATTTTTTATAGGTGAATGTGATGTTTGATATTGAAGAGGAATTAAAGAAATTGCCAAACAAGCCAGGTGTCTATGTAATGAGAGATAAAGATGATACCATTATTTATGTTGGAAAAGCAGTTTCTTTAAAGAACAGAGTAAGACAGTATTTTAGAAAAAATAATAAAACGGCTAGAATAGAAAAAATGGTAAGTTTAATTGATCATTTTGAATATATCGTAGTAGACAATGAAGCAGAGGCATTAATTTTAGAATGCAATTTAATAAAAAAGAATCGACCTAGATTTAATGTTTTATTGAAAGACGATAAGACTTATCCTTATATCAAAATTGATGTGAAATCGAATTATCCGGGAGTTTTTATTACAAGAAGGGTAATTAATGATGGTTCGAAATATTTTGGACCATATGCTAATCCTGGAGCTGCAAAAGAGATGATTAATTTTATTAAGCAGAAGTATAAAATACGTCAATGTAGAACTTTAAAAGAAAGAGAAAGGCCTTGTTTAAATTATCATATTAATCGATGTTTAGCACCATGTATGAAATATGTTACGCCAGAAGAATATAGAAAACAAATCGATGAAATTATAGATTTACTAGAAGGAAAAACAGATAAAATAATAAAAGAATTAGAATGTCAAATGCAGGAGGCTTCTCAAAATTTAGATTTTGAAAAGGCAGCAAGTTTAAGAGATAGGATACAATCCGTTGAAAGAGTATCTGCTAAACAAAAAGTATCAAACATATCTGAAAACAATATCGATGTAATTGGAATTGCGAAATCTGAGTTACAAATTTGTATAGAAATATTTTTTGTTAGAGGAAGTAAAATGATAGGAAGAGAGCATTATTTTTATACAGATTTAAAAGACATGGAAAATAAAGAGATTTTGTCGGGATTTATTAAGCAGTATTATTTGGATAATCCTAATATACCAAACAAAATAATGATACGAGAGGAAATAGATGATAAACAGGCAATTGAAGAGTGGTTATCCACAATTTTAGGGAAAAAAGTGGAAATTAAAAGTCCTAAAAAAGGAGAAAAGCTACGTTTTGTTGAGATGGCGGAAAATAATGCAAAAGTAACTTTAGAAAATAAAGAAAAAGATAAGAGTGAAATTCTGTTAGAACTAAAAGAAGTTTTAAAATTAGATAAACTTCCTAGAAAAATTGAAACTTATGATATTTCAAATATATCTGGAGAATACATGGTGGCTGGTATGTGTGTGATGCAAGATGGAGCTATAAAAAAGAACCTGTCTAGAAGATTTAAAATAAAGACGGTATATGGTCAAGATGATCCAAGATGTATGGAAGAAGTTATAACAAGAAGATTAAAACATTCAATAGAAAATCCTAAAGGAGGTTTTGGAACTTTACCAGATGTGATTTTTGCTGATGGTGGAATTACACAAATAAGAGCTACGAAAAAAGCAATTAAAAAGTATAATTTAAATATCCCCGTATTTGGTATGGTAAAGAACGATAAACATCAGACAAGGGCCTTGATGGACGAAAATAGGAATGAATTAGAAATATCAGAAAAACTGATGCTTTTAATAACAAATTTCCAAGACACGGTACATGATACAGCAATTACGTATCATAGAAAATTACGTGACAAGGAAATAACAAAATCTGAACTTGATGAAATAAGCGGAATTGGAAAAGTAAAGAAACAAGCTTTGCTTAAGACGTTTGGTAGTGTAGAAAAAATGAAACAAGCTAGTATAAAAGAACTGATAGAGGTTAAAGGTATTAACGAAGAAATAGCTAAGCAAATAAAAGATATATATAAAGAAAACCCGGCAACTTAAAGGTTGTCGGGTTTTTGAATAACATAGTTTTCTTCGCCCATAGAATATGTTATTCTTCAGAATTAGATGAGATGTTTTCTTCGTATAATTTGCTTTCAGTAACCACCTTGGAATGTCTAAAATTAGCTTTAAAATTAATAAGAATTACTAAAAGGAAATATATAAAAAGTCCAATCGGTAAAGCTAATATATCAATGTAAGAAATTTTGAAACTTTCATACAAAAGAGGACAAATCCATAAAATAATTGCCACTGTCAACACAGCTAAAATAATATCAAAAATTATATTATAAGCTGTAAAACCAGAAGATACTAGTATTTCTGTAATGATTGTCACAACAACAATTATTGCAAAAGTGATTATTATATTTTCTCCAAATGATAATTCTTTATGAATCACATTCGAAAAAATGTTGTCTTTGAAATTAAGTAAAAACATACTCAATCCTGCTGAGCCAACGCTCAGAATCTCTTTTATGTGTAATACCAGCATGGTAAGAACGCCGGCTACCACAAGTGCAAGTGGTTCTACCCACCAAGCAAAAGTGTTGTAATTTGCAAAGATGTAAAGCATGATAGTAATACTACCAATGCAAGTGATTAATGCCATAAATGAAGATCTCATTATAGCACTCCTTTCTGTAAGTTAGAATTTTCTGGGCGACTTATATATATTATAACATAAAGTTAACGATAATTCAAATTCGTCAATAGTCGTTATGTATTTAATATATGATAAAATCACCTTAAAAGTTTGTAAACGAATATTTCACC